>CANCUP010000242.1 GCA_947381325.1 Comamonadaceae bacterium | reverse complement strand
ATGAGATGAAGTTCGATGCCAACGGCGTCTTGATGACCTCTTAAGAGCCAAGAAGTTGCCCGTATGACCGACATGTACCAAACGCCTGGCGACAGGCTGCGTTTTGAAATCCTTCTCAAGTCCTTGACGGAGGGAAGTCTCAATTTGGCAGTGTTGAGCGACCACGACCAGGTGCTCGATTTCTACGGCACTTTGTTCGAAGAGCGTTTGCGTGCCAAAGGCGAAACTCAAATTGAGTTTTGCGCCTCCACCAGTTCAGAGCAGTTGGTGCAAAAGTTCAATGAAATTTTGTCGGAGTTGACGCTCAACCAGGCCTTGGAAAAAGAAGCCAAATACGCACCGCGCCGCTATTTGGTGTTTCGCGATTCGATCTTGATGCAAGACTTCGAGTTGCAGTTGCTGGCGCGTTTGGTCAACGGTTTTCCAGCCGGCAACATCAGTGTGATTTTGTTGCTCAAGCGCAGTGGCAGTTTTCGCAACAAGCTCGATGCCTTTGGCAAAAACTTGCTGCAGTGGGAAGTCGAGGCCAAGGTGGGCGAAGTCAAAGCGCCTCTGAAAGATTGGGTCGTTGACACGCCCGATCCCACGCCCGAAGCGCTGGCCGCCCAATTGCTCAAGCCCGCGACCAAGCCTTCTTGGCGCGTCCCGGGCTCTGACAAGCCCGCACCAGAGCCTGTGTTGTTGACCCAGACTGTGCCTGTCTTAACAAGCCAAGCGACGACCCCAGGGGCTGCGTCAGCTTCAGCCAGCTTCGCGCCAACAACTTCGTCAGTGGCTGAGGCCCGCCACGACCTCTCAGATTTGTCCGATTTCTCGCGCGAGCCAGTGCTGACTGCATTCTCTGACACCCCCCCGGTTGAGCCCTCCGTGGTGTTCGAGCGCGAGGCACGACAAATTCCTTGGGGCTGGTTGTTGTTGGTGGCCTTGCTGTCGATGCTGGCCTTTGTCTTCATGTACCGCGATGTGGTGATGACCGAAGTCGAGCTGATGAAGAAATACCTGCTGCGCGGTACACCCTCTGCGGCTGTTTCCGCAGACCGTGCATTGGCTGCCCCATCGCTGGCATCCGCACCCGCATCGTCTGTGGCCTCACCTGCGTCTGAGCCCGCTGTCGCTGCCAGCCCGGTGGCTGAGACAGCTTCTGCCCCTGTGCCTGCTGCATCGACACCGGCAGTAGCGGCCGCATCGACACCGGCCCTCTCGGCGAGTGCAGCCGTTGCTGTAAGCGTGAAACCCCCCGTGAGTGCCGACAAAGCAGTGGCGCAAGCCAGCGAGGCCAAACCTGCTGCCCCAGCGACAAAACCGGTTGCCAAGGCCAGCGAAGACAACAGCGACACCGCTTGGTTGAAACAACTGCCAAGCAATGGCTATGTGGTGCAGTTGGCTGCTTTTGATACCGAAGAAGAAGTCAACAACTTCAAAAGAAGCAATAAGTTGTATGAAAAGGCGCGTATTTTGTCGCCTCGCAAAAAAGGCACCACGCGTCGCTACTTCATTTTGGTGGCGGGCCCTTTTGAGAACAAAGTTGATGCCGATGCATACATGAGGTCCAACCCCCTGTTGGCCAAAGCTTGGCTGCGCACCAGTCAGTCCATCCTCAGTCAATTTGAACGCCCATGAGACCGGTACGGAGATGCCAGCATGAAGTCTGAAGAAGACACAATCATTCGTTCCGAACACGAGGGCGGGTCGGAACCCGCCGGCGAGGCGACGGCCGAATTTGTGCCCGGGTATCAGCCCGAGCGCATGACCAAGATCACCGTGCCAGGCTTGCCTGCGGACGCCAGTGGCATGTCGGCCGAGGACTTGGCCAAGATCCCGACCTTGACCGAGCAGGTGGCGCATGAAATCGCCAAGCCAATGCCAGCCACAGAACCAGTACCAACGCCAGAACCCAAGCCAGCATCAGAACCCGTGGCCGACCATGTGCCAATACCTGTGCTGGTGCACGAGCCTGTCGCCGAGAGCGAACCCGCCATGGCGAGCGCCGATGCGCCCGCGCAGAAAGACCCCCAAGTAGACCAAGCGTCTGCAGAGCCCATCCCCGCGCAGGCCGAAGTGCGCGAATTACCGCAGCCCGAAGTCATCCTTGAACCGCTGGGTGCTCAAGATACCCCGCCTGAGTCCGATTCATGGCTTGAGCAGTGTCAAGTCCGAATTGACCATCTCAATGAAGAAATTCAACAACTCAACGATCGACTCGATCAACTCGAACAGACAACAAAGGTTTGAACATGGCGGAAACCCAACAACCCAACGACGAGGCGACGGCAACCACGCTGGATGTGGATGCCACGGCTCAGCGCTTGACCGAGTTGGCCAATTCGTCATTGGACAGCACCGAGGTGTCGCGCCAAATTGAAGAGTTGACGTCGGTGGTGCTCGACTCTGCCGAGGTCTCCACACGCTCGGCCAGCATTGCCGCAGACGTGAGCGCAAGCATGCGTGCGGTGGTGGCCAAGATTCAAGAAACCAACCGACTCAATATGCTCCAATCGCGCATTGTGTTGATCAGTTTTGCAGCTTGCTTGCTGATTGCAATTGGTGTGTTTTTTGCCATCACGATCAAGATGACCAAGTCGATCAAAGAGCTCGACACCATGATTTACGCCATGGCCAAGCGCGTGATTGAGGTCGATGCCAGCATCAACTCGATCAGCAAAACCAATGCCGACTTCTCGGAAATCACCGAAAAGCAAGAAGAGTTGGCCACCATTCAAACGCGGGTCGCCAACCGCTTGGAAGAGTTAGGCCGGGCCATGTCGTCCATGCCCAGCAATGTGGCGGACCAAGGCAACAAGGTCAACGATCCAAAGTTCCAAAACATGCAAAAGCAGCTCCAAAGCCTGGACGCCAAGTTGACGTCGCTCGAGGGCAAGATGCTGACTTTTGCCCAAGCTGCGTCGGCCAAATCGGCACCGGCTTCAGCCCCCGTGTCGCAAGCCATTCTGAGCGACATCCAAAAGCTCAAGCAAGATTTAGCCTCGGTCAACCAGGCCCAAGACAAAGCCCAGGCTTCAGCTGCCAAGGCGGCCACGGCCGCCACGGCGGCGGCCACGGCTGCTGAAAAAGCGGCTGAGAAAGCAGCCGCGTCTGAAAAAGCGGCAGGTGCTGAGCGCTTGGCTTCGCAAAAAGCAGCGGCTGAGAAGGCGGCCGCCATGCGTGCGGGTCAAGACAAGTCGTCCGAGCAACTGGCGGCCGAAAAAGCCGCTGCCGACAAAGCCGCCGCTGCGCGCGCTGCAGCCCAAAAAGCCGCGGTCGAGAAAGCCGCAGAGAAGGCTGCCGCTGAAAGAAGTGCTGCCGAAAAAGCCGCAGCTGCAGCCGCTGCTGCCGAAAAAGCCGCAGCCGCCGCTGCCGCGGCAGCTGAAAAAGCCAAACTGGCACCCCCGCCAGTCCCAGTGGTCAAAGACAGCCCCATCCGCTACCCGCGTGTGCCGGCTTCGGCTGCCTCAAGCGGCCAATAATTGAAAGCTGCTGGCACTGGCCTTGGGCCAGTCGCGGAAGACATCGGGCAAGGTCGAGGCCGTATCGCCTTGCAGCAAAGCACCCGGCGCGACGTTGTCAACCAACTCCGACAAGTGCTGCACATGCGTCTCGGTGACTCGACGCATGATGTGCTTGGTGGACAACTCACTGGGCGCGTGAAGGCCCGCAGCTTGTAGCAATTCCTGCAGTGCTTCCAGCGTGTTTTCATGGAAGTTGTGGACCCGTTGTGCTTTGTCAGGTACCACCAAGGCCATCTGTCGTTTGGCGTCCTGGGTGGTCACCCCTGTGGGGCAGTTGCCGGTGTGGCAGGTTTGCGCTTGAATGCAGCCCAAG
Source organism: Comamonadaceae bacterium (assembly GCA_947381325.1). Classification (GTDB taxonomy): domain Bacteria; phylum Pseudomonadota; class Gammaproteobacteria; order Burkholderiales; family Burkholderiaceae_C; genus Limnohabitans. The sequence continues at coordinate 1,411 of CANCUP010000242.1, read as the reverse complement.
GCGAACATGAAGCCGCGCGCGCTGTTGCACCAATCTGCGCCCAGGGCCAAAGCACGCGCCATGTCAAAGGCGCTGACTATTTTTCCGCTGGCGCCCACCCGAATTTGGTCGCGCAAACCCACGCCGACCAAGGTGTTGTGAACCAGACGCAGACCTTCTTGCAAGGGCATGCCCATGTGGTCTGAGAACTCCAATGGCGCGGCACCGGTGCCGCCTTCGGCGCCATCGACCACGATGAAGTCAGGAAGAATGCCGCTGTCTTGCATGGCCTTGACCATGCCAAACCATTCCCAAGGGTGACCAATGCACAGCTTGATGCCTACGGGTTTGCCTTCGCTCAAGGTACGCAAGGTTTGAACAAACTGCATCAACTCCAGCGGGGTTGAAAAACTGCTGTGCGCCGCCGGCGAGACACAGTCCTCGCCGATCTGTACACCACGGGCTTCGGCAATTTCTGGCGTCACCTTGGGGCCAGGCAACACACCGCCGTGACCTGGCTTGGCGCCTTGGCTGAGTTTGATCTCGACCATCTTGACTTGCTCCGAGCGCACGTTCTCGACAAAGCGCTCAGGGCTGAAGTGGCCTTGCGCGTCGCGGCAGCCAAAGTAGCCCGAGCCAATTTCCCAAATCAAATCGCCGCCATGGACGCGGTGATGGCGCGAGATCGAGCCCTCACCTGTGTCGTGCGCAAAGCCGCCCATCTTGGCGCCTCGGTTCAAAGCCATGATGGCGTTGGCGCTGAGCGCGCCAAAGCTCATGGCCGACACGTTGAACAAACTGATGCTGTAGGGTTGGGCGCACTGCGTGCCACCGACGTTGACGCGAAAGTTGTGGTGGCTCAGCACGCTGGGCGCGATGGAATGGTTGATCCACTCGTAACCGACCGCGCGCACATCAAGTTGGGTGCCAAATGGGCGTTTGTCAGACACACCCTTGGCACGTGAGTACACCAACCCGCGCTGCGCTCTTGAAAAAGGGGCGGCTTCGGTTTCGGACTCCAGAAAGTATTGACGAATCTCCGGCCGGATGTACTCCAGCATGAAGCGCAAATGCCCAAGGATGGGGTAGTTGCGCAAAACAGCATGGTGCTGTTGCTGCAGGTCGTACAAGCCTACCAAGCTCAGGCCTAAAAAGATCAGGGGCCACCAACCGCTCATGCCCAAAACACCCGAGCCCAGCAGTGTGAAGATCAGAAGCACCACCGAGGCAATGAAAGCGGTGTAGCGTACCGGATAGATCTGATTGAGTTTGTCCAGCATGCGTATGTGCTCCTTGAGCAGGTGAAAAATTTTTTATCGGTCGGCGTTGAGTTTGGCTGCGAGTTTAGATTGCGCCAAGGCCGATGTGTCAGCGCGTTGGCGGGCCGTGTGAAGTTGTTGCTCGGCGGCTTGCTCGACCTCGCGCAAGTGCA
>CANCUP010000241.1 GCA_947381325.1 Comamonadaceae bacterium | reverse complement strand
TCGATCGCGGGCATCGGCCACCAGTTTGAGGTGACCATCGCGTTCCATGCGGCTGAGCAAGCCCGACAGGTTTTGCCGACTCACCATCAGGTAGCGCGCCAAGTCCCCCACGCTCATGCCGCCTTGTGCCTCGGGGCGTGACAGCGCGCCTAAGACTGCCCATTGCTGCGTGGTGAGCCCTTCATTTTCAACAGCACGTGTGCCAGTTTTGTGCAACATATTGGTACATTGGTAGAGCTTGAAAAACAAGCGATTCGCTAATTCCATGCGTGCTGAGGGATTTTTTTCAGGGTAAACCATAGTATTTTCACCGGTAAAAGGACTTGCGGCGTCAAATGCTGCAAGCGTAATATACGTCAATACATTGACATATATGGCGAAACACCTTTGCGCAATGTCAGTCAAGCATACCAACCTTGTTCAACTGGAGAACCCCATGCAAAGAATGAAAAACAAAACCGTCGTCGTCACCGGAGGCGGCGGCGGCATCGGTGGGGCCACGTGTCAACGTATGGCGCAAGAAGGTGCCAAGGTGGCGGTGTTTGACATGAACATCGAGGCCGCCCAAAAAGTGGTTGACGCCATCACGGCCGCAGGCGGCCACGCCGTTGCCTACAAGTGCGACATCACCGACCGTGCAGCGGTCGACGCCGCCGTGTCTGCCACCGAGGCGCAACTCGGCCCCATCGACGTGTTGGTCAACAACGCCGGTTGGGATGTGTTCAAGCCCTTCACCAAAACCACACCCGATCAGTGGGCGCGTTTGATCGCCATCAACTTGACCGGCGCCTTGCACATGCACCACGCGGTGTTGCCGGGCATGGCCGCGCGCAAGAGCGGGCGCATTGTCAACATCTCGTCCGACGCCGCCCGTGTGGGCTCGTCGGGCGAAGCCGTCTACGCCGCTTGCAAAGGCGGCTTGGTGGCGTTCTCCAAAACCATTGCGCGTGAGCACGCACGCCACGGCATCACCGTCAACGTGGTGTGCCCTGGCCCCACCGACACCGCTTTGTTTGCCGACTACAAAGAGGGCGCAGGCAACCCCGAGAAGCTGATGGAGGCCTTCACCCGCGCCATTCCGCTGGGCCGCATCGGCCAACCGCACGACCTGCCCGGCGCGATTGCGTTTTTTGCCAGCGACGACGCGGCCTTCATCACCGGCCAAGTGCTCAGTGTCTCGGGCGGCTTGACCATGAACGGCTGAGCCCACCCCGTCCATACCTTGGCACTCGCCACCTAGACCCCTCATTCAGAAAGAAACCCATGAACTTTGAAGACATCCTTTACGAGAACCGCAACGGCGTGGCCTGGATCACCATCAACCGCCCCGACAAGATGAACGCCTTTCGCGGCACTACCTGCGACGAACTCATCAAGGCCTTGAACAAGGCAGGCTACGACCGCGACATCGGCGCGATTGTGTTGGCGGGTGCGGGCGACCGCGCCTTTTGCACCGGTGGCGACCAAAGCGCCCACGACGGCAACTACGACGGGCGCGGCACCATTGGCCTACCGATGGAAGAGTTGCACGACGCCATCCGCAACGTGCCCAAGCCCGTGATCGCACGTGTGCAGGGCTACGCCATTGGCGGCGGCAATGTGCTGTGCACGATTTGCGATCTGACCATTTGTTCCGACAAAGCCATCTTTGGCCAAGTCGGCCCCAAGATGGGCTCGGTCGACCCCGGCTACGGCACCGCCTTTTTGGCCCGCGTGGTGGGCGAGAAAAAAGCCCGCGAAATTTGGTACCTCAACAAGCGCTACTCCGGCCAAGAAGCGGTAGCCATGGGGCTGGCCAATATTTGCGTGCCGCACGACCAGCTCGACGCCACCGTGCAAGAGTGGGGCGAGACCATTTGCGAGCGCAGCCCCACAGCTATTGCCATTGCCAAGCGCAGCTTCAACATGGACACCGCGCATCAAGCCGGCATTGCGGGCATGGGCATGTACGCGCTCAAGCTGTACTACGACACCGAAGAGTCGCGCGAAGGCGTGAAGGCCTTGACTGAAAAACGCAAGCCCGATTTCCGCAAATACGCCAAATAAGCCAAACCCTTCGCCGGAGATTCTGATGAACCCTAATCCCTACATCGATGAAGACTTGCAGGCCTTGGCCGAAACCGCGCGTCGCTTTGCCGACGAACGCATCAAGCCGGGTTTTCAAGAGCGCGACCAAACCCGCGTGCTTGACCGCGCCTTGCTGCGTGAGATGGGCGAGTTGGGTTTCATCTGTCCCGAGCTGCCCGAAGCCTTTGGCGGTTTAGGCATGGGTTGTTTGGCTGCCGGCGTGATCCACGAAGAAATTGCCCGTGCCGACCTGAGCTTTTCCTACCTCAACCTCTTGGCCTCTCTGAACGGACAAATCTTGTCCAAGTACGGCAACCCGCAGGTGGTGGGCCCCTGGCTGAAAAAACTCACCCAGGGCGAGGCCATTTGCGCCATCGCCCTGACCGAACCACGCGGTGGCTCGGACGCCGCCAACCTGCGCTTGAAGATCGAGCGCGACGGCGACTGCTACGTCATCAACGGCGAAAAAACCTCCATCTCGGCGGCTGACCAAGCCGACATCACCGTGGTGTTTGGCCGCACCGGCAGCGCCGAGGACGGCGCGCATGGCGTGACCGCTTTGTTGGTGCCCATGGACACCCCGGGCTTGACCACCAACCGCTTCGATTGCCATGGCCAGCGTGCCATTGGCCGTGGCTCGATCTTTTTTGAAAACGTGCGCGTGCCGGTGAGCCACCGCTTGGGTGACGAGAACAAAGGCTTTGTGCAAGTCATGCACGGCTTTGACTTTTCGCGCTCGCTGATTGGCTTGCAGTGCTTGGCCGTGGCCCGTGTGGCGTTGGAAGAAACCTGGGACTACATCACCCAGCGCCAAGCCTTTGGCCAGCCCTTGTCGGCCTTTCAAGGCGTCACCCACCCGCTGGCGCAGTTTGACACCGAGGTCGAAGGCGCGCGCCTGCTGTGCCTGCAAGGCCTCTGGCTCAAAGACAAGGACCTGCCCCACACCGCCGAGGCCGGCATGGCCAAGTGGTGGGGCCCCAAGCTGGCCTACGACGTGATCCACCATTGCCTGTTGTGCTTTGGCCATGGTGGTTACGACCGTGGCCTGATGGAGCAGCGCCTGCGCGATGTGCTGGGATTCCAAATTGGCGACGGCACCGCACAGATCATGAAAACCATCATTGCGCGCACCCGTGCAGGCCGCAAATTTGTGCCCGCCTGAGTTTCGACGAACAACAAAATTTCACCCCACGAGGAGACAAGCATGCAATTCGACGCCGTACTCATCCCACCCCGCCGCGCTCACAGCGTGGCCCAAGGCTTGTGGCACGACCGCACCATCAACGACGACTTGGCGCGCTGCCTGGCCCAGTGCCCCGACAAAGTGGCCGTCACCGCCGTGCAAGCCGAGAGTGGGGTGGTCACGCGCTTCACCTACCGCGAACTCGCGGCCATGGCCGACCGCGTGGCCGTGGGCCTGAGCAAACTCGGCGTGGGCCACAACGACAT
>CANCUP010000240.1 GCA_947381325.1 Comamonadaceae bacterium | reverse complement strand
GTCCGAGAGGATGCCAACTGAAGCAATAGAGGTGATCAAATGCCACGTCGTCGCGAAGTCCCTAAACGTGAAATCCTGCCGGATCCTAAGTACGGCAATGTTGAGCTGTCTAAATTCATGAACGTGATCATGGAAGGCGGCAAAAAAGCCGTTGCTGAACGCATCATTTATGGCGCGTTGGAGCAAATTGAACAGAAATCGGGCAAAGATCCGCTCGAGCTGTTTTCCGTTGCCATCAACAACGTCAAGCCGATGGTCGAGGTGAAGTCCCGCCGTGTCGGTGGTGCGAACTACCAGGTGCCTGTCGAAGTGCGTCCTGTGCGTCGCTTGGCCTTGTCGATGCGTTGGCTCAAAGAAGCTGCGCGCAAGCGTGGCGAAAAGTCCATGGCCTTGCGCCTGGCCAACGAACTGCTGGAAGCCTCTGAAGGCCGTGGCGGCGCCATGAAAAAGCGTGACGAAGTGCACCGCATGGCCGAAGCCAACAAGGCGTTCAGCCACTTCCGCTTCTAAATTCAAAGGTAAAACATGGCTCGCAATACCCCCATTGAGCGCTATCGCAACATTGGTATTTCAGCGCACATTGACGCTGGTAAGACCACCACGACAGAGCGTATTCTTTTTTACACCGGTGTGAACCACAAGATCGGTGAAGTGCACGACGGTGCTGCCACCATGGACTGGATGGAGCAAGAGCAAGAGCGTGGCATCACGATCACTTCTGCTGCGACCACCTGTTTCTGGAAGGGCATGGACGGTTCTTTTGCCGACCACCGCATCAACATCATCGACACCCCCGGCCACGTGGACTTCACGATTGAGGTTGAGCGTTCCATGCGCGTGCTCGACGGTGCTTGCATGGTGTACTGCGCGGTGGGTGGCGTTCAGCCCCAGTCTGAAACCGTGTGGCGTCAGGCCAACAAGTACAAGGTGCCACGCTTGGCCTTTGTGAACAAGATGGACCGCACCGGCGCCAACTTTTTCAAAGTTGTGGACCAAATGAAGTTGCGCCTCAAGGCCAACCCTGTGCCGATCGTGATCCCGATTGGCGCTGAAGAAAACTTCACCGGCGTGGTGGACCTGCGCAAGATGAAGGCCATCATTTGGGACGAGGCGTCTCAGGGCATGAAGTTCACTTTCGAAGAAATTCCCGCCAACTTGGTGGAATTGGCCAAAGAGTGGCGCGAAAAGATGGTGGAAGCCGCAGCCGAAGCCTCAGAAGAGTTGATGAACAAATACCTGGAAGAAGGTGATTTGACTGAGGAAGAGATCACGGCTGGTTTGCGTATTCGCACCATCAACAGCGAAATCCAACCCATGTTGTGCGGCACAGCGTTCAAGAACAAAGGCGTTCAGCGCATGTTGGACGCGGTGCTGGAGTTGATGCCTTCTCCCCTGGATGTGAAAGCCATCAAGGGTTACGACGAGGACGAGAAAGAAGTCACGCGCAAGGCCGACGACGACGAAAAATTCTCTGCCTTGGCATTCAAGCTGATGACCGACCCGTTTGTGGGCCAGCTGACGTTTGTGCGTGTTTACTCTGGCGTTCTGAAAAAGGGCGACACGGTGTACAACTCGGTGCGCGGCAAAAAAGAGCGCATTGGTCGTATCGTGCAAATGCACGCCAACAACCGCGAAGAAGTGGACGAAATCCGTGCAGGCGACATCGCTGCTTGCGTGGGTTTGAAAGACGTCACCACGGGCGAAACATTGTGCGACCCCGCCGCTGTGATCACCTTGGAGCGCATGGTGTTCCCTGACTCCGTGATTCGCCAGGCTGTGGAGCCCAAGACCAAAGCTGACCAAGAAAAAATGGGCATGGCTTTGTCGCGCTTGGCCGCTGAAGACCCATCTTTCCGTGTGCAAACCGACGAAGAGTCGGGCCAGACCATCATTGGTGGCCAGGGCGAATTGCATTTGGAGATCATCGTTGACCGCATGAAGCGTGAGTTCGGTGTGGAAGCCAACGTGGGCAAGCCCCAAGTGGCATACCGCGAAACCATCCGTAAAACGGTGGAAGAAGCCGAAGGCAAGTTCGTGCGCCAGTCGGGTGGTAAAGGTCAATACGGCCACGTGGTGCTCAAGGTTGAGCCTCAAGAGGCTGGCAAGGGTTTCGAATTTGTGGACGCCATCAAGGGCGGCGTGGTGCCTCGCGAGTACATCCCTGCGGTAGAAAAAGGCGTGATCGAGGCTTTGGGTCAAGGCGTGTTGGCCGGGTACCCCGTTGTTGACGTCAAGGTCACCTTGCATTTCGGCTCGTACCACGATGTGGACTCGAACGAAATGGCCTTCAAGATGGCTGCCATTTTTGGATTCAAAGAAGGTTGCCGCAAAGCAAGCCCAGTGATTCTGGAGCCGATGATGGCTGTGGAAGTTGAAACACCTGAAGACTACGCTGGCAGCGTGATGGGCGACTTGTCCTCACGTCGCGGCATGGTGCAAGGTATGGACGACATGGTCGGCGGCGGCAAGGCGATCAAAGCCGAAGTGCCTTTGTCGGAGATGTTCGGCTACTCGACCACATTGCGTTCGATGTCACAAGGTCGTGCCACGTACACCATGGAATTCAAGCATTACTCGGAAGCTCCGCGTAACGTGGCTGAAGCCATTGTGGCGGCCCGCGCTAAGTAAAACTCCCCCGAGGGCAACCGCGGTTGCCCTCTGTCTGCGACGATGCGCCGCCCTGTTCCCCGTGCGGGGCGAATCAGCAGCATCGTGCAAACATAAAACCTGTACACGGGCCTGCTCTTTGGAGAAAGAAAATGGCAAAAGGAAAATTTGAGCGTACCAAGCCGCACGTCAACGTGGGCACGATTGGCCACGTGGACCACGGCAAGACGACGCTGACGGCGGCGATCACGACGATTTTGTCGGCGAAGTTTGGCGGCGAAGCCAAGGCTTACGACCAAATTGACGCGGCACCGGAAGAAAAAGCGCGTGGTATCACGATCAACACAGCGCACGTGGAATACGAGACGGCAAACCGTCACTATGCCCACGTGGACTGCCCTGGCCACGCTGACTATGTCAAGAACATGATCACGGGCGCTGCGCAAATGGACGGCGCGATTTTGGTGTGCTCGGCTGCTGACGGCCCCATGCCCCAGACCCGTGAGCACATTTTGTTGGCGCGCCAAGTGGGTGTGCCTTACATCATCGTGTTCCTGAACAAGTGCGACATGGTCGATGATGCTGAGTTGCTGGAATTGGTTGAAATGGAAGTGCGCGAGTTGCTCGACAAGTACGACTTCCCTGGCGACACCACACCGATCATCCACGGCTCAGCCAAGCTGGCCATGGAAGGCGACAAGGGCGATTTGGGCGAAGGCGCGATTTTGAAATTGGCCGAAGCTTTGGACAGTTACATCCCAACGCCTGAGCGCGCAGTGGATGGCAACTTCTTGATGCCAGTGGAAGACGTTTTCTCGATCTCGGGTCGCGGCACCGTGGTGACGGGTCGTGTGGAGCGCGGCATCATCAAGGTGGGCGAAGAAATTGAAATCGTGGGTATCGTTGACACGGTCAAGACCACCTGCACGGGCGTGGAGATGTTCCGCAAGCTGCTGGACCAAGGTCAAGCGGGCGACAACGTGGGTATTTTGTTGCGCGGCACCAAGCGCGAAGACGTGCAGCGCGGCCAAGTGCTGTGCAAGCCTGGTTCGGTCAAGCCGCACACGCACTTCACGGCAGAGATCTATGTGTTGAGCAAAGACGAAGGAGGCCGTCATACGCCGTTCTTCAACAACTACCGTCCCCAGTTCTATTTCCGCACGACAGACGTGACGGGCGCGATCGAATTGCCAGAAGGCAAAGAGATGGTGATGCCTGGAGACAACGTGTCGATCACGGTGAAGTTGATCCACCCGATTGCGATGGAAGAAGGCCTGCGCTTTGCGATCCGCGAAGGTGGCAAGACCGTTGGCGCCGGTGTGGTTGCCAAGATCATTGCTTGATTGAGGAATAGCCATGTCCTCTAAGCAAAAAATCCGCATTCGCCTCAAAGCATTCGATTACAAGCTGATTGACCAATCAGCGGCTGAAATCGTTGACACCGCCAAGCGCACTGGCGCGATTGTCAAGGGCCCTGTGCCTTTGCCAACCCGCATGAAGCGTTTTGATATTTTGCGTTCACCGCACGTCAACAAGACCAGCCGTGACCAGCTCGAAATCCGCACCCACCAGCGTTTGATGGACATCGTGGATCCCACAGATAAAACTGTGGACGCCTTGATGAAGCTCGACCTGCCGGCTGGCGTGGACGTCGAAATCAAGTTGCAGTGATGCAACTTTGAGGCGGGTCTAAAGCCCGTCTCAGCAGTTGCACACAAGAGTAGTTGCTATTGGTGCGACTTTCGCGATATACTCGCGGGCTCCGCACAATTTGTGTGGGGATTTATCAACCGTCTTTCACATCCAAACGTGGCTGCCAATTGAAGTGGCCGCGGTGAGAGTTTTGGAGAAAACAATGAGTCAAAGCATCCGTTTAGGGTTGCTGGGCCGCAAGGTGGGCATGATGCGTCTGTTCACTGATGATGGGGACGCAGTTCCTGTCACGGTGTTGGATGTGTCCAACAACCGCGTGACCCAGGTGAA
>CANCUP010000239.1 GCA_947381325.1 Comamonadaceae bacterium | reverse complement strand
ACCGCTGGTACGAAATTGTCAGCGTGTACGGCACCACCATCAAAGAGTTGATCCACGAAGAGTTTGGTGACGGCATCATGAGCGCCATCGATTTCTCCATGGACATCGAACGCACCGCTGACCCCAAGGGCGACCGCGTGAACGTGGTGTTGTCGGGCAAGTTCTTGCCCTATAAAACGTATTGAGTTTGCCGGGGGCATGGCGGACCCGGGCGAATAGGGGACCTATCCTCTGCTTGTAGCTATGTGAATTTGATGTAGTAACATACCTACATTCAAGGACCTCTTCAAATCAATGGGAGACGCCGCCATGACCATCACCACTTTTTCAAGCCGTGAACTCAACCAAGATGTGAGTCGTGCCAAAAAGGCGACGCAGGACGGTCCCGTGTTCATCACCGATCGCGGCAAGCCCGCACACGTCCTGCTGCGCTTTGAAGACTACCAGAACCTGACAAAACAGCGCCGCAATATTGCCCACGCACTCGCCATGCCAGGCGCTGTAGACATTGAATTTGAGCCCACTCGCGCGCTCATCGAAACCCGCCAAGTAGACCTTTCATGATGTTCATTTTGGACACCAATGTGGTCTCTGAATTGCGCAAAGTTCAAGCGGGTAAGGCGGATCCCAACGTTGCAGCATGGGTCCAAAGTGTGGATGCTGCAGATTTGTTCGTGTCGGTCATCACCCTCATGGAGCTAGAGCAGGGTGTCTTGTCGATTCAGCGCAAGGACGGCTCTCAGGGCGCGATTTTGAGGGCATGGCTAGAGCAGTCTGTTTTGCCAGAGTTCTCCAGCAGAACTTTGCCCATTGATACAGCGGTTGCACAGCGCTGTGCTCACCTTCACGTGCCAGACAAACGTGGTGAACGTGATGCACTCATCGCAGCCACCGCACTGGTTCATGGCATGACGGTCGTGACGCGCAATGTGGCCGACTTTGAAACCACAGGGGCGAACATCCTTAATCCGTGGAAGCGTAATTCGAGCTCTTAAGGTGAGTGATTTGTTATGGTCACAGGACGTTAGTTCGCATACCTGTGCAGCAGTTTTGATCCCTTCAGTTTGCGCATGGTGACGCTTGACGGCCACTACGAACATTGGCACTGTTTGACGACACGAGACAAGGTGACGTTTTCTAACGGGCGTGTTCGATTTGGTTTCAACGAATGAGCTGGTGCGTCTACGGTCATAAATCTCATTAGGAGATCAACTACCGTACTCGAATGTTGGTGCAGTACTGGCGCCCAATAGTGCAATCACTCAGCTTATTGGTGTTTCCGCTATTTTGCCTATCGACAGCTTTCATGTAGTTCGCTTCGCTCTCGGCCTTACAAACCTTGAGCGTTCGCTCTCAGCCTAAAGCCCCTATCCGCATCACTAAGCAACAAGACTGCTCAACCCGCCCCACAAAATTTGAATCGCCTTCAATCGTGGCACACCTATTGCATTCCATCTTGGATACAAGACTGGATGCACAACAATGGTGTCACGCTCACGCCCTCATTCGCAGACGAACGCACTGGCCGATGAAGCCTGGATCACACGCCTCACGCCCCCTCTGAGCACGGCCCATTCAGGGGCGCTCTCCGGCCTGAGCTTCGCCGCCAAAGACAACATCGACGCGGCGCAGGTGCCCACCACAGCTGCCTGCCCCGAGTTCGCCTACACCCCGTCAGAGCACGCCGAAGTGGTGCGCAAGCTGCTCGCCGCTGGTGCATCGCTGCATGGCAAAACCAACCTCGACCAATTTGCCTGTGGCCTCAACGGCACACGCTCGCCCTATGGTGCGGTCCCTAATGCGTTCAACCCGTTGTATGTGTCGGGCGGCTCAAGCTCTGGATCTGCCTATGTGGTGGCCACGGGCCAGGTTGACTTTGCCTTGGGCACCGACACCGCAGGTTCTGGGCGCGTGCCTGCGGGCTTGAACAACATCGTGGGCCTTAAGCCTACGCGTGGGTTGATCTCGGCACGCGGCGTGGTGCCAGCGGCGCAAAACGTGGACTGCGTGAGCATCTTGGCACGCACCGTGGCCACTGCCGCGCAAGTGTTGCAAGCCTGCATGGGGCCCGATGCGGGCGACCCCTTTTCACGCCAGCTCACACTCAACACCCAGGCCTTGCCGGCACAGTTCAAGTTTGGTGTGCCCCAGCAGCTCGAATTTTTTGGCGACATGCAAGCCAAGCAATCCTTCGATGCGTCCATCACGCTGATGTGTGCCTTGGGTGGCGAGCCAGTGGCCATCGACATGACGCCGCATTTGCAAGCCGCCGCCATGTTGTACGAGAGCGCGCTGGTGGCGCAGCGTTACGCGGCTATTCAACCTTTCTTTGACGCCCACCCCGAGCACGTGATCGAGCCCGTGCGCAGCATCATTGGCAAAGGCAGCCACTACAGCGCCGCCGATTACTGCACAGCCGAAATACAAATGTTGGGCTTGGCACAAGTCGCGCACCGCATGTGGGATGCCATCGACGTGTTGCTGGTGCCCACCGCGCCCACGCACTACACCATTGCGCAAATGCAAGCCGATCCGGTGGTGCTCAACCGCAACTTGGGCCACTACACCAACTTCGTCAACTTGTTCGACTACGCGGCCCTCTCGGTGCCCAGTGTGGTGCGTGCCGATGGCTTGCCCTTTGGCATCACGCTGATTGGCCCGTCTTGCAGCGACTGGCAATTGGCCGACTTGGGCCAGCGTTACCACCACGCCACGGGTTTGACGCTGGGTGCCACGGGCGAGCCTTTGCCTGCCATGCAAGCCATTGCAGGTTTGCAGGCAGAGCCCACGGTGCAGGTGGTGGTGGTGGGTGCGCATTTGTCGGGCATGCCCTTGAATACGCAACTCACCGAGCGTGGTGCGCGCCTTCTGCACAGCACCACCACCAGTGCCGACTACCAGTTGTTTGCTTTGCCCAACACCACGCCGCCCAAGCCCGGCTTGCTGCGTGTGGCACCCGGGCAGGGCCACGCCATTGCCCTGGAGGTGTGGGAGATGCCCACGCGCCACTACGGCTCTTTTGTAGCCCTGATTCCTGAGCCCTTGGGCATTGGTACTTTGCGCTTGGCCAATGGCACCAGCGTGCAGGGCTTTGTGTGCGAGCCGCAGGCTTTGATCGGCGCGCAAGACATCAGCCACTTCGGTGGTTGGCGCGCTTACGTGGCCAGCC
>CANCUP010000238.1 GCA_947381325.1 Comamonadaceae bacterium | reverse complement strand
TTGTAGGCCACGATGCGGGCGCACACGCCATAGGGCTCGCGCACCGAGTAGTTCAGCACGCCGTCGCCCATGGGCAGGGTCTCACCTTTGATCTCGGTGGCCAGGCCGGCATAAAAGTCAATTTGTGCGGCGGCAATCAGGGCGTCGCGCTGCATTTCGCTGATCGGGTTGCCACAGTTGGCCGCGTCGATCATGGCCAGCTCGAACGCGTGTTCGCGCAGCACCGCCGCCACTTTTTTCAACAAAGCCGCGCGCTCCAGCGGCTTGAACTTGCGCCACACCGCAAAGCCCGCATGCGCAGCACGTACCGCAGCATCTACGTCCTCAGCGTTGGCTTCGGCGCAGGGGCCGAGCGACTCGCCGGTGGCAGGGTTGTGGGTGTCGAGGTAGCCACCCAAAGGCTTGTGCCAAGCACCACCGTAATACAAGTCACGGTGGGTGGGCAGGAGTTGGCGGTAGTTGGAGGTGTCAGACATGGTGGGTTCAAACTTGGGCGGTGTGGGAGGAGTGACTCAAGGTGACTGGGGCAAGAGCTTCAGCGCTTGTGAACCGCAGAGCTGGTGGTGGCAGCGTTGCCACTCATGTTGGCGTCGTAGCCGGGGGCCACGCAGGCGTCGATGACGCAGACTTTGCCCGCTTGCACAGCCTGCAAGCCTTGCGCAATGGCCGCATGCAGGTCTTGGGCGCGGCGCACCGGGCCAATGCCCTCGGCACCCATGGCGCGGGCCATCTGCGCAATGTCAATTTCGGGGTCGCTCATGCGTTGGCCAATCCATTTGTTGTCGGTCGGGCGGTGGCGCTCTTTGGCCACGCGCTCTTGGTGCAGCTCGTCGTTGAAGAACGAGTGGTTGTTGCACACGATCAGCAGCAGCGGAATGCCGTAGCGCACCGCGGTCCACACCGCGGTGTTGCCCATCAAAAAGTCGCCGTCGCCAATCAGGGCCACGGGGATGCGGTCTGAGTTCGCGTCGCGCAAGGCCAAGGCCACGCCCACGGCGTTGCCAGGACCGGCTCCAATGCCGCCGCCGCCATCAGCGCCGAGGTAGTCCATCGGATGGCGGAAGTGGCGGTAGATGCCGTTCCAGCCCAGGGGCAGGCGCGCCAAACACAGGTGCAGGTCTTGGGCGCTGTCGTGCAGCACTTCGGCCACGGCGCGCAGGCTCACCACATCGTCGTGTGGCAGGGCAGGCAGTACGGCTTTGGCGGGCCATGTGGCCAAGGCGCGCGCAGAGACAGCCTCATTCAAGGCCGCAATGGCCGCATCGGGTTCGCACAGCATGTAGACATCGGCTGGGGGCAAGCTGCCACCGTCCATGCTCCAGCCCCGGTGGATGTGCATGTCCAGCGACACATGTATGACTTGCGCGGTGCAGGTGGCCCCTTGCAGGGCTTGCTTGAACGCGCCACCTGGGTCGACCCAGTCGAGCATCAGCACCACATCGGCTTCGCGCACAGCCGCGCAGGCCTCTGGGCTCATGAAGTAAGCGGGCGAGCCCACGTGTTGCGGGTGGTCGGTGGGGAAAGAGGCCGCGTTTTTGAGGTCGGTGATGACGGCGGCTTGCAGCGTTTCGGCCAGGGCCACGCGCGGTTGCCAGTCGGCCACGTCACGCGACATGCGGCCCATCAAGATGACGGGCTTCTTGGCGTTGGACAGCAATTGCGCGGCGCGTTGCACATCGGTGGGAGACGGCGGTGGGGCCACGGGCGCGGCGTAGCGCGCCGGGTCGGGGGTGGGCACCAGGCCGTCGGTTTGGCTCTCTTGCAAGGCCGCATCGAGGTTGATGTAGACCGGGCCACGCGGCGCGGTTTGCGCAATTTGCCCACCGCGCAGCAAAGCCTCAATGGCCGCAGGCACCGAGCCGGGTTGGTTGTCCCACTTGGTGTAGTCGCGCACCAAAGCGCCTTGGTCACTGACGGTGTGGATCCAGTCGATCCAGGGGCGACGCCTGGCCGCGTCCCACGGCCCGGTGGCACCCAGCATCAACACGGGCATGCGGTCGCACCAAGCGTTGAACACGGCCATGGTGGCATGCATCAGCCCCACGTTGGAGTGCACCACGGCGCCCATCATGCGTCCCGAGGCTTTGGCAAAGCCTTGGGCAATGGCAATCGCCACTTCTTCGTGCAGGCACAGCAGCATTTGCGGCGCGCTGTTGCCCAGGTGGTTGACCAGGCTGTCGTGCAGGCCCCGGTAGCTGGCGCCGGGGTTCAAGGCCAGGTAGGGCACGCCCATGGCGCGCAGGCATTCGGCGATCGAGTCGCTGCCCCAGTAGGTGGCGGGCTCGAGGTTGGGGGTCGGTTCTTCGCGTTTGATCATGGTCAGTCTGCTTTGATGTTGGCTTCTCGGATCACTTTGCCCCAGCGGGCGTAGTCGTCTTTGATGGTGGCGGCCAGGGCTTCGGGGCTGCTGGGGGCAGCCTCAATGCCTTGGCCATTGAGGTTGGCTTTGACGTCGGGCAGTTGCAACACCCGTGCAATGTCGGCGTTGACTTTGGCCACCATGTCTTTGGGCACCCCAGCGGGCATGAACACACCCAGCCAAACGTCCAGGGCCACGCCAGGCACGGTTTCGGCGATGGCGGGCACGTCGGGGAAGGCGGCAAAGCGTTTGCCACCGGCACCCGCAATCAAGCGCAGCTTGCCTTCTTTGATGTGGGGCAGCAGCGAGTTGATGGCGCCGATGAACACTTGGATGCGTCCACCCAGCAAGTCGGTGATGGCGGGCACCGCGCCTTTGTAGGGCACGTGTTGCATTTGAATGCCCGCCGCGTGGTTGAGCATTTCAGACGCCAACTGTTGGGGCGAGCCGTTGCCCGAGGAGCCGTAGTTGAGCTTGTCTGGGTTGGCTTTGGCATAGGCCACCAACTCGGCCACGTTTTTGGCGGGCACCGAGGGATGCACCACCAGCACAAACGGCACCAGGGCCACTTGGCTGATCGGGGTGAAGTCTTTGAACACATCGAACGGTGTTTTGCCCACATGCGGGTTGGTGACAAAGATGTTGTTGGCCCCCAGCAGCCAGGTGTAGCCATCGGGGGCGCTCTTGGCCACCAGGTCGGCACCCAAGTTCATGCCGGCGCCTGGGCGGTTGTCCACCGTCACAGCCTGGCCCCATTGCTCGGTCAGCTTTTGGGCGATGACGCGGGCCACCACGTCGTTGCTGCCACCGGGTGTGATGGGCACGATGAATTTGATGGGGCGAGCCGGGTAGGCGGTGCTTTGTGCCTGTGCGGGCAGCGTCAGCCACAGGCTTGAGATCAAACCCATGGCCCACAAGCAGCGGGTCATGAAACAACGAACCATAGCATCTCCTCTTGCAGTCTTTTGACAGGGGCAGACTCTAGTGGTCTGTGCCGTGGCTTCCAGTCGCGCGGGCGTCAAGCGACCATCAAGCGTGGGGAACGTGTCTCACTTGCTGAGAAGCGCCACCGCGATGCACAGCAAGAACACCAGCAAGATGCGGCGAAACAACACCTCGCTCACGCGTGTGCGCACACGCTTGCCCAGCGACAAGCCCAGCGCCATCGGGGCCATGGCGACCACC
>CANCUP010000237.1 GCA_947381325.1 Comamonadaceae bacterium | reverse complement strand
GACCGTGCCGCAGCAGAGGGCGGGGCAGGCCAACTGCCGCGCCACCCGGTGGCCATTGCCGCCATCAGCAGTTGCACCAACACCACTGACCCCGCGCTGTTGGTGGCTGCAGGCCTGGTGGCACGCAAAGCCCTCGCCCTGGGGCTGCGCGTGCCTGCGTGGGTCAAAACCTCGTTGGCTCCGGGCTCGCCTGCGGCCGCGACCTACTTGGCGCGTGCGGGCTTGCTGGAAGACCTTGACGCGCTGGGCTTTGGCATCGTGGGCTACGGTTGCACCAGCTGCATCGGCAACACCGGCCCGTTGACCGCGCCGGTGCGCGACGCACAGCTGGCCGGCCAGTGCAAGGGCGTGGCTATTTTGTCGGGTAACCGCAACTTCCCTGGGCGCGTGCACCCCGACCTGGAGCTGAGCTTCATCATGTCGCCACCCCTCGTCATTGCTTTTGGCCTGTGTGGCGACGCGCAAAAAAACCTGGCCACCGAGCCGCTGCAAACCTCGCCCAACGGCCAAGCCGTGTACCTCCAAGACATCTGGCCCACCCACCAAGAAATTTCCGCCCATGTGGCCTTGGGCGCCAACCCTGGCGACTACGCGCATGACTTTGAACGCGCCACCGCCAACCCCTTGTGGCACGCCCTGCAAGCGCCCCACAGCCCGCTGTTTCCGTGGGACGAACGCTCCACCATCTTGCGACGCCCCCCGTTTGCCGCTGTGACCGAAGGCAGCCAACTCGGCCACTACCGCGCCTTCCCTTTGCTGGTGGTGGGCGACGACGTGACCACCGACCACATCTCGCCCGCCAGTGCCATCCCGCCCAACAGCTTGGTGGCCGATTTCTTGGTGGCACGCGGCGACGACCGCCGCGACTTGAATGTGTTTGCCTCACGCCGTGGCAACTGGGAGGTCATGCTGCGTGCGGCCTTCCACAGCAAAACCTTGGTCAACCTGCTGCAGCCAGGCCTGCCCGTGGCGCACACCTTGCACGTGCCCAGTGGCGAGGTGATGCCCATTTGGGACGTGGCCCAGCGCTACCTCGACGCGGGCGACTCGGTGGTGCTGGTGGCAGGCGAGCGCTATGGCATGGGCTCGTCACGCGACTGGGCCGCCAAAGGCCAACGCCTGCTGGGCATACGCGCGGTGTTGGCCGTGAGCTTTGAGCGCATCCACCGCTCCAACCTCATTGGCATGGGCATCTTGCCCCTGCGCATGCCTGCCGGCATGAGCCCTCATACCCTGCAGCTGCAAGCGGGTGACCGGCTGGAGGTGGACGCCACGCCCGAGCTGTTGCAACCCCGGGGTGCCATTCGCGTGTGTCTGCACCGCGCCGATGGACGCCAAGAAAGCTTCGATGCCACAGCCGCCGTGGAAACGCAGTTGGAAATCAGCTTGCTGCGCGATGGCGGGGTCATTCCATCCATCTTGCACAGCACCATCCAAGCGCACCGTGCAGACCAGGCTTCCCCAGCTTGACAGCGATGAGCGCAGACACCTCTATGGCCGCCCAAGTGTTGGCCTACATCCACGCTCAGGGTTTAGCGCCCGGCAGCCACTTGCCCGCACAAGCCATGGCCGACCACTTGAAAGTGTCGCGCTCGCCCGTCAACAACGCACTGGATTGGCTGCAAAGCCAAGGCGTGTTGCGTCACGAAAAAAACCGGGGCTATTTTTTGGCCAAAGCGCTGGACGTGAACGACCGCAAATTTGCCAAAGCCCTGGGGCGGCAAGCCACTGACGCCGTCAGCGCTGCTTACTTTCGGGTGGCCGAAGACCTGCTGCAAGGCAGCTTGCCCAACGCGTGTTCCGAGGCCTTGCTCAAAACCCGTTACGCATTGACCAACGCGCAACTCCAAGCCGTGTTGAGCCGCATCGCACAAGAGGGCTGGGCCCACAAGAAACCGGGCTATGGCTGGGAGTTCTCGACCATGCTGACCACGCCCGACAGCTTGCTGCAGTCGTACCGCTTGCGCATTGCGCTAGAGCCTGCGGCCTTGCTAGAGCCCGACTTTTACCTCGACCCCCAGGTGCTGCAAAGCTGCCGCGCCGCTGAGCTGCACTTGCTGGCGGGGGGCATTGAAGCCGACACGCCCGACCAGTTGCACCAGCGGGGTGTGCGTTTTCATGAGTCGTTGGTGGAGGCCTCGGGCAACCCGTTTTTCATCGACACCATCCAACGCCTCAACCGCGTGCGCCGCTTGCTGTCGTACCGCTCCATGCAAGACCGCCAGCGTTACAAAGAGCACTGCCAACAACACCTGCGCATCTTGGACTTGCTGGAAAAAGGCCGCAACGCCGAGGCCAGTGAGGCGCTGCGTCGGCACCTCACCCGCACGCTGAAAAACCTGCAAAAAATTCAGGGGATATTGAAGGCTTAAAAAACGTCTGAATTGGACTTTTTAAGGACGAATGTATATACTTTAAATATATACATTGTGTGAGGATTCACCATGACCTACGCCCGCATTTTTCAGTCTGGCAATAGCCAGGCCGTGCGTTTGCCCAAAGAATTTCGGTTTGAGCAAGACCGCGTCGAGATCTTTCGGCAAGGCAACGACATCGTGCTACGCCAAGTGCCCGCCAACGCTGCTGCTGTGTTTGACTTGCTGGGTAGCTTGCCCGCTGACTTCATGGCCGACGGCCGCCAAGACACCCCGCCCCAAGAGCGCGAGGAGCTTTGACAATGGCCCGTGCGCCCACCCGCTTCCTGCTGGACACCAACATCTGCATCTACATCGCCAAAGGGCAGCCAGCGGCTGTGCGCCACAGGTTTGAGGCACTGTCGATACAGCAATTGGCCATGTCCACCATCACCGTGGGCGAACTGCGCTTTGGTGCTGAAAAAAGCCAATCCCGCGAACGCGCTTTGGCCACCATTGCGCAATTGGTGCAGATGATTCAACCCTGCGCCTTGCCCATGGCCGCTGCTGAGCACTATGGCCATGTCCGCGCCACGCTGTCGCAACAGGGCTTGCCCATTGGCAACAACGATCTCTGGATAGCCGCTCACGCATTGGCAGAGGGGTGGACGCTGGTGACCAACAACTTGCGCGAATTCAGCCGCGTGCCTGGGCTGCGCGTCGAAAACTGGGTGGTCTGACACGACAACCATTCACCCCATAGGCGGGTAGCTGAAAGCGCAGGCCTCACGGGTTACACGCATCACACTGGCTCGGGTCGGCCCAGGGGTCTGTTTCCAGCGCACGTTGCGCTTCATGTCCGCAGTTGTCGCAGTGCCACACCTTGGCCACGGGCAGGCGGGTTTGACGTGCGCAGGCTCGGCAAGGCAGCCCTCCCACTTGACGGGTGGGGTTGTAGCCCGGCGCATGGCACTGGGGGCAGGGTGACTTTAATTTTTGAATCAGATCGTCGGCCGCTTTGCGAATCATGGCTTGCCGGGTGGGGTTGCAAAACGCACGCAGGTCGTTTTCGACCCACACCGCGCCGTTGGGCGACTCGGTCTTGACCAAGCGGAATGCATCGTCCAGGTCGTGCCATGTGCACACACCTTTGAAGAGGTGCGCACCCTGTGGCTCGGCGCGCACCACCACATGGTGCTCGGGGAATTGGGCTTGCGCGGCGAACTGGTGCAAAGCCTCCAGCGTTCGCACACTGGCGTGGGCGCTTTGCGCGGGCCCATGTGCCAGGCCCATCACTTCAAAGCCGTGGCGTTGGTCGACCCACAGCAGCACCTCGGTGTTCCAGGGCATCAAGCCCGT
>CANCUP010000236.1 GCA_947381325.1 Comamonadaceae bacterium | reverse complement strand
GCACCTGTGGCACTGCCCGTGTGAGCGACTGGTACATGTGGTGGTGCGTGTTGATCAAGCCAGGCACCACCACGTGCTGGCGCGCGTCAATCACTTCGTCCACGGCACCTGGGGCCAGCCAGGCGTCTACCGATTCATCGGCTGCGAAGATGCGGTCAATGCGCCCATCGCGGATCAGCAGTGAGGCGTGGTGACGTTCGGTGTTGGCATCGTCAAGCACAGCGATGCAGCGGGCGCGGTGAATCAGCAGGGTGGTCATGCGCAAACTTTAACCGCATCATGCGTGCATGCAGGTCAAAGCACGGGTGCATCCCAGCGGCACAATCGGCCCCATGAATGACACAACCCCATCTGTTCGTGACCCCCAGGTTTTTCTGCGTCAACTGTTTGAGGCCGCCGTGCAGCGCGCCTTGCCCTTGCACAACACCGCCGCATGGCTGCCCCCACCGCCCAAAGGCCGCACCCTGGTGTTGGGCGCGGGCAAAGCCGGCGGGGCCATGGCCCAGGCGGTGGAGGCTTTGTGGCCCGCAGACCAGCCGCTCTCAGGCCTGGTGATCACGCGCTACCACCACACGCCGCCGCGCCCAGCGGGTTTGGTCGCACGCATCGAGGTGGTGGAGGCCGCGCACCCGGTGCCCGATGCGGCCGGTTTGGCCGCCTCTGAGCGCATCTTGGCCTTGACCCAGGGGTTGACGAAAGACGATTTGGTGCTGTGCCTGATCTCGGGCGGCGGCTCGTCTTTGTTGACCTTGCCTGCGCAGGGCGTGAGCCTGCAGGACAAGCAGCGCATCAACCGCGACTTACTGCACAGCGGCGCCAACATCACCGAGATGAACTGTGTGCGCAAGCACCTCTCGCGCATCAAGGGTGGGCGCTTGGCCGCTGCGTGTGCGCCAGCCCAAGTGGTGACGCTCACCATCAGCGACGTGCCGGGCGACGACCCCTCGGTCATTGCCAGTGGCCCCACGGTGTGCGACCACACCACCTGCGCCGATGCGCTGGCCATTTTGCAGCGCTACCGCATTGCGGTGTCGCCGCAGGTGGAGGCGGCCTTGTTGTCGGGCGAGCTGGAAACCCCCAAGCTCGGCATTGCCTGGCATGAACAACCGGTGCACCTGATTGCCACACCGCAACAGTCGCTCGAAGCAGCGGCGCAGGTGGCGCGTGCGGCGGGTTTGAATGCCTATGTGCTGAGTGACGAAATCGAAGGCGAGTCGCGCGAAGTGGGCAAGGTGCATGCGGCGCTGGCCCGTGCGTCGGCCCGCGGTGTGGGGCCGTTTCAAAAGCCGTGTGTGATCTTGAGTGGCGGCGAGACCACGGTGACGGTGCGTGCCCAACCCCCTGGCACACCCAAAGGCGGAGGCGATGATCAGCAAGCCAGTCCCGGCCGTGGCGAGGATCAGCAAGCCCGCCCCGGGCGGGGCGGGCGGGCCGGTGAGTTTTGTTTGGGGTTGGCCGAGGCTTTGCAGGCACAGCCGGGTGTGTGGGCCTTGGCCGCCGACACCGATGGCATTGACGGCAGCGAAGACAACGCCGGTGCCCGCGTGGCCCCCGACACCTTGGCGCGTGCCACAGCGCTGGGTTTGAAGCCCTCGGCCCACCTAGACCGCAACGATGCCTATGGTTTTTTTGAGCCGCTGGGCGACTTGGTGGTCACCGGCCCCACCTTCACCAACGTGAACGACTTTCGCGCCTTGCTGGTGCTGTGAGTTCACTCGCAGAGGCTGCGAATGTCTGGCGGAATGGCGATGGCGCGAATGCCGGGTTGTGAAGCGTTGTCGCCTTCGCGGTGCGCCGCGAAGATGCGCACCTCGTCGCACTCCATGACCAGGTCGTCGCCGCGCATGACGCGGTAGCGCATCACAAAGCTCTTGGCGCGCCACTCAGCGATGTGGGTGTGGATTTGCAATACGTCCCCATAGCTGGCGGTTTTGACAAACCGTGCATGCGTATCCACCAAGGGCGTGCCGATGACGCCCAAGGTTTTTTCGGTTTCGTGCCAGGGCGGCACGCCGCATTGCACAAAGAAGTGGCGTGAAGCCGCATCGATCCAGCGAAAGAAATTGGGGAACCAGACAATGCGGGCCGGGTCGCAGTCGCCAAACTCGACCTGTTGGGTGAAGATGATGGTTTTATTCATGGTTTGAGTGATCATGCAGGCATTAATGCAGGTTTGAGTTTTGCCAGTTCTTTTTTCAAACCTTTGCCAGCTTGCCAAAGGTCGTAGGCAGTTTGTTCTGCGAGCCACAGCTTGGCGTCGCCTCCGTTTTCTAAACCTAACCATGCTTGTAGGCGAAGCGCCATATCAGGCGATATCGCCGCTCTGCCATTGATGACGCGCGACAGCGCAACGCGTGACACGCCCAGTTGACGCGCAGCTTCACTCACGCCCAAGCCCAGGGCGGGCAACACGTCATCACGCAAGGTCAGGCCAGGGTGGGGTGGGTTATGCATGGTGGTCCTTCAGTGGTCATCCAAATAGTCCACAAAAATTGTATCTTCATGCGACACATAGGACTTCACACAAGGCTTGACCCAAGCTTGCAGGTTTCTCCTTGCACCACCGTGTGCGCCACCAGTCGGTCGTCACCCAGCACCACCAAGGCAAACAGCCACTCGGCCAGCGAGTCGGCTTGTGTGGTACGGCGTGCCAGCAGCGGTGTGGCCTTGGGGTTGAGGACTACAAAGTCGGCCTCGCAGCCCACTTGCAAATTGCCCACCACGCCGTCCAGCCCCAAGGCCCGTGCCGCGCCTGCGGTGTGTTGCCACCACAGGTGCGCCGGGCTCAGGCTCAAGCCCGCACGACCTATGCCTTGGCGTGCCACGGTGTAGGCCGCGTGCATGGTGTGAAACGGGCTGAAGCTGGTGCCGCCACCCACGTCGCTGGCCAGGCCGTAGCGCAAGCCACTGCGGTCGGCGCTCGCGTAGTCAAAAAAGCCGCTGCCCAAAAACAAATTGCTGGTGGGGCTGATGGCGGCCACCGCACCGCGCTCGGCCATGCAGCGGCGGTCGGTGTCGTCGAGGTGGATGCAGTGCGCATACACGGCGCGCTCGCGCAGCAAACCCGCTTGGGTGTAGACATCCAAATAGCTGCGTGCGTGCGGAAACAGCTCATGCGCCCAGCGCACTTCGTCCAGGTTTTCAGCCACATGGGACTGAATCCACACCGTGGGGTGTTGCTGTGCCAACTCGCCCGCACCGTGCAGTTGTGCCTGGGTGCTGGTGGGCGCAAAGCGTGGGGTGATGGCGTATCCCAAGCGGTCTACGCCGTGCCAGCGTTGGATCAAGGCTTCGGTTTGCTGCAAGCTTTGCGCGGTGTCGCGGTCGCGCAAGCCCTCGGGGCTGTGGCGGTCTTGCAGCACTTTGCCAGTGATCATGCGCAACTGGCGCGCTTGTGCTTCTAGCATGAAGGCGTCCACCGACGCTGGGTGTGCGGTGGCAAAGGTCAGCGCGGTGGTGACGCCGTGGCGCATCAGCTCGTCCAAGAAAAAGCTGGCCACGCCCCGTGCGTGCGCCGGGTCGGCAAACTGCTGCTCGTGGGGAAAGGTGTAGTGCTCCAACCAAGGCAGCAAGCCCCCGGCGGGTGAGGCAATGACATCGGTTTGTGGGTAATGGATGTGCAAGTCCACAAAGCCCGGCGCAATCAGCTGACCCGCAAAGTGCGTCACCGCCAGATCAGGGTAGTGGCCGATCAAGCTGGCGTAGTTGCCCACCGCTTGTACGCGAACCGTGCCGTCGGCTTCGCGCGCAGTGACCAGCAGGCCGTCGGTCTCATGCGAGGGCGTGGCGTGTTGGCTGTCGGCAAACCACAACAGGGCAGCGCGCCAGCCGCGCCAGTCGGTGCGCTGGGCACTGGGGGGTATGGGGGTCATGGGTGCTTCAAAGCGTGCAGCACGCGTTCGGGGGTGGCGGGGGTGTCAAGTTGAACGGCTGAATTGTCGCCGCGTGCGGCGGAAATGGCTTCGCGCAAGGCCTCGTACACGCTGATGGCCAGCATGAACGGCGGCTCACCCACGGCCTTGCTGCCGCCCACGGTGTCTTCGCGGTTGGCCTCGGGCCACAGCGACACGGCAAAGTGTTCGGGCACATCGGCGGCGGTGGGGATTTTGTAGGTGCTGGCGCCTTTGGTTTGCAGCACACCCGCGCTGCTGTACACCAACTCTTCGGTGGTGAGCCAGCCCAGGCCTTGCACAAAGCCGCCTTCGATTTGGCCCACGTCAATGGCCGGGTTCAGCGACTGGCCCACATCGTGCAAGATGTCCACGCGCAACAGCCGGTACTCGCCCGTCAGGGTGTCAATGGCCACCTCGCTGCACGCTGCGCCGTAGGCAAAGTAATAAAACGGGCGACCGGTGAGGGTGTTGCGGTCGTAGTGAATTTTGGGGGTGGCATAAAAGCCATCGCTCCACAGTTGCACGCGCTGGTGGTAGGCCAGTTGCACCGCTTGCACAAAGCTGCGTGTGGTGTGCGGGGTGCGCACCTCACCGTGGGCAAACACCACCTCTTCTGCCGTGCAGCCATCGAGTTGCGCCAAGCACTGGGCCAAGTTGCCGCGCACAGACAATGCGGCGCTTTGTGCCGCACGCCCATTCAAGTCGGTGCCACTCGATGCGGCGGTGGCGCTGGCGTTGGCCACTTTGTCGGTGTCGCTGGCGCTGATGCGCACCTGCGTCATGGGCAAACCAAACACTTGGGCCACCACACCACACACCTTGGTGTGCAGGCCCTGGCCCATTTCGGTGCCGCCGTGGTTGACCAGCACGCTGCCATCGGTGAACACCGACACCAAAGCGCCTGCTTGGTTGAAGTGTGTGGCGGTGAAGCTGATGCCAAATTTCACCGGCGTGATGGCGATGCCGCGCTTGATGACGCTGTGCTGCGCGTTCCACGCGGCCAGGGCGGCGCGGCGGGTGCGGTAGTGGCAGTCGTCGGCCAGGCGTGTCATCAGGGGGTGCAAGATGTTGTCTTCCACCCGCATGCCATACGGTGTGGTGTGGCGGTCTTGTACGCCATAGAGGTTGCGCAGGCGCACATCGAGTGGGTCGAGTTTCAAGTCACGTGCGATGTCACCCATCACGGTTTCGATCAGCAACACCCCTTGCGGGCCACCAAAACCGCGGTAAGCGGTGTGGCTTTGGGTGTTGGTTTTGCAGCGGTACGAGGTGATGTCTGCCGCTGGCAAAAAGTAGGCGTTGTCGGTGTGGAAAATCGCCCGGTCTGCCACCGGGCCGCTCAGGTCGGCGCTGTGGCCGCAATGCGCCATTTGCACCGAACGCAGCCCCAGCAATTGGCCTTGCGCGTCATAAGCGGCTTGGTAGTCGTGGCTGAACGGATGGCGCTTGCCGGTGATCAGCATGTCGTCTCCGCGGTCCAGCCGCATCTTGACTGGGCCCTTCATTTTGTGTGCCGCCACAGCGGCCCACACGGCCAGGTGGCCGCCTTGTGTTTCTTTGCCGCCAAAGCCGCCGCCCATGCGGCGGCACACCACCCGCACCGCATGCAGGGGCAGCCCCAAGGCATGGGCCACCCAGTGCTGCACCTCGCCGGGGTGCTGGGTGCTGGAATGCACCAGCCATTGCTCTTGGCCTTGCGGCACGGCGTAGGCAATTTGGGTTTCTAAGTAAAAGTGTTCTTGGCCGCCAATCTCCAACTGGCCCGCGAGTTGGTGTGGCGCCTGTGCCCAGGCTGCCTCGGTGTCTCCGCTGCGCACGTGCACGGGGGGCAACACAAACGACTGCTGCTGCAAGGCGGTGCGTGCGTCCAGCACAGGGGGCTCGGCGGCCACGTCGATGCGTGCCAAGCGTGTGGCGTGCAAGGCCTGCTGGTGGGTGTCGGCCAACACCAAGGCCATGACCTGGCCCACGTGCGACACGCGTTCGCTGGCAAAGATGGGTTCGTCGTGGGTGTAGGCAGCCAGCACGGGGTCGCCCACGATGTCGGCGGCTGTGACCACGCCGCGCACACCGGGTGCTTGCAGGCAGGCGCTCAGGTCGAGCGCGCGCACCTGACCACAGGCCACGGTGCTGAGCACGGGGGCTGCGTGCAGCGTGCCTTCGGTGAGTGGGATGTCGTCGATGTAGGCGGCACTGCCTTGCACATGGTGCACAGCGCTTTCGTGAAAAGCGCTTTTCTGATCAGCGCTTTCATGGATGACG
>CANCUP010000235.1 GCA_947381325.1 Comamonadaceae bacterium | reverse complement strand
ACCACAGCAGTGCTGGTGGCGTTGTCGCCTGCAGCCACTGTGTAGGTGGCTTGGTAAGAGCCATTGCCCAGTGCGGTCACCGCTGCTATGTGGCCGCCAATCGTCACGCCCGAGACCGTGTCTGTGCTGGTGAAGGTCGTGGTGATCACGTCACCGGCCTTGGCCAATGTGTTGATTGCGTTGCTCGAAGTCTCGCCTGTCACTGCAACTGTTGGTGCCACCGTGTCAATCGTCACACGTGAAGCCATGTTGGCACTGTTCGTGTTACCCGCTGCGTCCACCGAGTTCACCACCACGGCAGTGCTGGTGGCGTTGTCGCCTGCAGCCACTGTGTAGGTGGCTTGGTAAGAGCCATTGCCCAGTGCGGTCACCGCTGCTGTGTGGCCGCCAATCGTCACGCCTGTGACGTTGTCTGAACTCGTGAAGGTTGTGGTGATCACGTCACCGGCCTTGGCCAATGTGTTGGTTGCATTGCTGGAGGTCTCGCCTGCCACAGCAACCGTTGGGGCCACTGTGTCCAGTTGAATGGTCGTGGCAGAACTGGTCTTGTTGCCAGCCAAATCTGTTCGGACCTCAGTAACTGTCAAATTCCCTTGCGAAAACCCCGTGGTGTTGAAATCGTATTTACCCGTCGTCGAGTTCAAAGTTGCGACAGCACTCACCAAAGATGACCCGCTACCTTGGGTCACAGTCACACTGGTCAGCGTATCGGTACCACCCTGACCAAGGGTCAGTGAAGCCTTGCCAGCAACCACCTCACTTGCATTGATGTAACTATCGCCGCCCACAGTGAAGGCGGTATCTGATGTGGGGGCAACCGAATCAACGCTTTGAGTGTTATTTGGCGAGAAGTTGTTGAATAAACTTGAGCCCAGAGTGTCTGAACCATCTTTAACGGAGCTTCCATTCAATTTCAACGAATTGCTAGAGGCTGTTGTTAGCGTACTCACGCTGGCATCTGATGCAGATGGCGTGTAGCTGAAAATTAAAGTAGCTCCACTTTTGCCAACATAGGTGGCAACGCCGCCGTTGTTGAGCAATATGGTGGGAGCAGATGCACCTGTAGGGGTGCTCACATTGACAGAAGATGAGTCAAAAGTGATCTTCAAATAAACCGTTTCACCAATCGAGAGTTTTCCATCAGGTGCTGTGTTGCCACTTTGAGTGGTAGTCCAAGATTTACTGGACACAGAAACCAGCACCCCCTCAAACCCCTCCACAGCCTCCGCACTGAAAGGCACCCCACGCCGAGGCGCCACAGCCTTTTCCAAATTCCAGGTGCCGCCCTTGGCAGCGTTGCCTACCAATTGCTCGGTGGCAAAGACAGTGGCTTGGGTGGTGTTGGCGAGTGCGTTCATGAATGTTTCTCCGGCTTGGGCTGCGCCTGTGCGGCAAGACCACAAGCAGATTTGGGGTTGAAGGTGAGAGTCTGAAAAAGCGTTGACATTCAGCTGTGCCGCCAAGTGCGGCAAAGCTGAGGTGTTGAGTGTTTGGCCACCCAAGATCACCTCGCCTGGGGCGCCGTGGCCCAAGACATGCAAGGTGTCGAGTGAAGGATCTGACAAGACCTGCGCCATGGCATGCAGCGCGTCGTCTTGCGGGGTGATGAGTTGAACTTCTACGCCAGGTCGAAGGCCTGCCATCAGCACGTCGAGTTGTTCAACGCTGGCGTCGGCCAACAGAACTTCGCGTGCTTGTGTGCAGTCAGCGGCTGAGTGTGTGTCGTGGCTCATACAAGGTCCTTCAAGGGCATGCAGTGCAAACAAGCCAAGAAAATACGAGGACTGTTTGCGCTGCATCAAACAAGCGCGAACAAACTCGCAGCCCTATTTGATGTGGGTCAAGTATTCCAAATTGATGTGCAAAAACCTTGCTCAAACTTGCATGTCAAACACATGAAATGAGCTCTTAAGAACTCATTCAAGGGTGTCCGAATAACCTAAATGAATTCTCTTCAGAAGGCCTAAAACCTTAGTAGGGGTGATAGACGCTGGTCAGGGGTTCAAAAATGTAGGCGCTGCTCTGCGACACGTCGTTGTTGGCCATGGCATCGGCAGCGGTGAGGTAACCATTGCCTGCCGCCAACAACACGGTGGCATCTTTGAATTGCACCGCCTCGATGTCGCGCAACAAGGTGGTGCCTGTGATGGCGTTGGTGGTGGGGTCGCGCAACACCATTTGCACATATTGGCCATCGGCAGATAGGCTGAACTGCGACTGCGATTTGTTGACATCCACATTCACCACATCGCGGCGGTAGTTGTCCACCGTGCCCAGATCTTTGTCAAACACCGAGTCAGACGCACCCACGATGGTGTAGTCCCCATTAGGCAAGATGTCGATGATGGTGTTCTCGGTGGTCTCGGGTGAAATGTTGATGGCGTGCTTGGCAAAGCTGCCTTCGGTGATGTCCGAGATGTGGCCCAAGGCAGCGCCTGCATCGTTGCTCAAACGCAAGATGCCACCGCCATCAAAAGTCAGTTTGTTGACATTGGCTGGCAAGTGAATCGTGATCAACGGGTCGGCATGGCTGATCAACAAAAAGCCATCGCTGACGGTGGTGCCGGCTTGGTCTTTGGTGACAGGCGCAATGTCCCAGTCGCCAATGCCACCCGGCAAGGTGGCGGTGTTGTCTGAATGCACCGCCATGTTGACGTGCACATCGACAGTTTGGGTTTGGCTGATGGCACCCAGAGCATCGTGGGCTTGCACATGAAACAAATAGTCGGTGACCGTGCTGTCAGCCGCAACGGCTTGTGCACCAGTGGCCAACATGCTGATCTGACCCGTTTTGGAATCGATGGTGAACTGCGAGTAGTCTGCGTCACCTGTTTGGTGCTCGGCAAATTCAAACACGATGCCGCTGTCGGGACCGTCTGCATCGCTCGCCTTGATTTGCATCAGGTTGGCCGTGGCCGCTTGGCCTTGCATGATGTCCACCGACGTGGGGTTGGACGACGAGAGCACCGGCGCATCGTTGGTGCCGGTGATGTTGATCCGCACCGTGCCTGTGGCTGTGCCGTCGGCACTGGTGACCGTGAATTGGTCAAACACCTGTTGGCCCGCTGTCAGTTCGTTGTGCGCCGATGAAGCGATGTAGGTCCAGTCGCCATTGGTTTTGATGGCGAACGTGCCATAACTGCCCGCCACATCGCGGCGCGCTACTGCCAGGGCTTGGCCGGTGTCCACATCGGTCACGGTGATGTGCCCCGATGTGCTGAGGTCTGCAGCGGCATTGGTTTCGGTTTTGCTCTCCGAATAACTGCTGACCGTGGCCGCGTCGTTCACACCCGTGACCGTCACGGTCCAGGTGTTGGGTGTGGTGACGGTGCCATCTGACACACCATAGTTCACCACCACTTGGGTGGTGGCACCTTGCGCAAGAGGCTGAAAGACGGCATTCGCAGGATTCAGGCTGAAGCTGCGGGTGCTGGCGTCGTAGCTCACGCCGGCAGGCAAAGTCGAAGGCAAGACCACGCTCAGCGCGTTGCCTAAATCCACGTCACTT
The DNA here is from genome assembly GCA_947381325.1 of Comamonadaceae bacterium. Lineage (GTDB taxonomy): Bacteria > Pseudomonadota > Gammaproteobacteria > Burkholderiales > Burkholderiaceae_C > Limnohabitans. The sequence goes on along the minus strand of CANCUP010000235.1, from coordinate 7,102 downwards.
GCGCCTGCGAGGGCGTTGAACACCACCGTTGCACCGTCCTCGGTGGCAGCGGCCACAGCGGCGGTCACAAGCGGTGCATCGTTGGTGCCGTTGATGGTGAAGGTTGCCGTTTGAGGTGTTGTGGTCACGCCATCGCTCACGCCGTAGGTCACCGTGACGGTGGCGTGTTGCCCTGCTGCCAAGGTGTCGTATTGCGCCACCGTGGGGTCGATCGACAAGCTGTGACTGATCACGTCATAGCTCACACCCGCTGGCAGTGTGGTGGGCAGGTTGACCACACGCAACACCGCGCCAGTGTCAACGTCAGTCGCTGTGCTCAAAGCATCAACCGTCACCACGGCACCTGCTTCCGTGGCCGTCACGGCTACGGTGCCGACGACCGGTGCATCGTTGGTGCCGTTCACCGTGAACGTGGCGGTCTGCGCCGTGATGGCCGTGCCGTCGCTCACCCCATAACTCACCGTCACGGTCGCGGTTTGACCCGCAGCCAAGCTGTCGTAAGCAGCGACGCTCGGGTCGATCGTGAAACTGTGCGTGCCGGCGTTGTAGCTCACACCGGCTGGCAAGGGGTTGGGCACGTTGACCACGCTCAATGTGCTGCCCGTGTCCACATCGCTGGCGGTGCTGAGCGCGTCGAGGGTCACCGTTGAACCCGCCTCTGTGGCCGTGGTCGCCACCACACCCACCACCGGCGCATCGTTGGTGCCGGTGATGTTGACCGTGATGGTTTGCGTGACCGATCCGTCTTGACTGGTGACAGTCATGTTGTCGCTCACCTTTTGGCCGGCAGCCAACTCGTTGTGCGCGCCGTTGCCGATGTAGGTCCAGTTGCCGTTGACGTCGATGGCAAATGCGCCGTAGGTGCCTTGCACAGTTTGCGCCACCACATAAGCTTGGCCTGCGTCTGCGTCCGAGATGCTGAGCTTTCCTGAAGCACTCAAATCAGAGGCTGCGTTGCCTTCGGTTTTTTCAACCACCGCGCTTGAGACAACGGCCACGTCGTTCACCCCCGTGACCGTGAAGGTCAAGGTGGTGGGCGTGGTGGCGATGCCGTCGCTGACCCCATAGGCCACCGTGACGGTGGTGGTCTGTCCAGCCGCCAAGTATTGGTAGGCGGCATCGGCAGGGTTGAGCACAAAGCTGTGGGTCGCGGCGTCGTAGATCACACCATCAGGCAAGGCTGTAGGCAACACCACCGAGAGGGTCGTTCCTGTGGCCACACCATTGAAAGCGACGTCGGCGTCGGTGGCATGTGCCAGTGCATCCACCGTCACAAGAAGCGCAGCATCTTCGACTGCCGTGGCTGTGCTTGCCGTGACCACCGGTGCTTCGTTGGTGCCCACAATGTTGACAATCACTGTGCCGATGTCTTTGGGGACTGCATCCGCATTCTTCAATGTGAAGGTATCTGTTTTCTTGCCACCCAAGGGCAAGCTTTGGTAAGTATTGCTGGCTTGGTATGTCCAATGGCCGTCGCTGGTGACCGAGAGTTGGCCGTAGGTACCGATCAAAGTACCCACCTGAAGGTTGGAGGCCAGGGAGTCGGTGGCGATCAAGCGGCCTGATGTGCTCAAGGCTTGGCTGGTTTGGAAGATCGATGTGCTCACAGAGGGCAAATCGCCTGTGACATCGACATGCACCGTGATCTTCGATGTGGCCGTGCCGTCCAGGCTCGACACGCTCAGCACGTCGGTGAACGAGTTCGAACTGGTGAGGAATTGAAATGCGTCGTTGGTGACAAAGGTCCATGCGCCATTCGCCTGGATGCTGAAGGTGCCGTAGGTGGTGGCAAAAGTTCGGGTTGCCGCATTGGCCAGCGACAGCGCACCCGTAGGGGCGCCACTGCCCAACCACGCTTGGCCAAATAGGGATTGGTCTGCATCGGCATCTTGGATGACCAGCTGACCACTCAATGTCTGCGCTGGCAAGGGCAAGGTATGGTCAGCGTTGTCCGGGTCGTTTTTGCTCTGAACACTCATATCGACCGTGGGACTCGAGTCGATGGCCACGTCGTTGGTACCCGTGACTCTGAAAGTCACTTGGGTGGGTGTTGTGACCACGCCATCGGATATGCCGTAACTCACCACCACATCGCGCGTCTCACCCTGCTTCAATGTTTGAAACACAGTGGCCTGAGGGTTCAAGGAGAAGCTGTGGTTGCTGCTGTTGTAGTTCACGCCTGCAGGCAAGCTGGCCATGTCAACCACTGCCGTCAAGGCAGTGCTCGCATCGACATCGCCAGCATCCAACAGTGCATCAAAGACCACCAAGGCACCGTCTTCAATGGCGGTGGTCGATCCCAAGCGGACGGTGGGTGCATCGTTGGTGCCGTGCACGGTGAAGCTCACGTCTTGGCTGGTGCCATCGGCAGACGTGATGGTGAAGGTGTCCAGCTTGGTCACGCCCCCACCCAAAGACTGCGTTGCACTGTTGGCCACGGTGTAGGTGTAGACACCATTGGCCTGAAGGGAAAGCGCGCCCAAGTTGCCCGCTGCTGCCGTGACCACTGTGCTGAAACTACTCTGGCCTTGGTCCACATCACTGATGCTGATCGTGCCTACTGCCGTCAAATTTCCCAATGCGTTCACCGATGTGTCTTCGGTGACATCGGCAACGCTGGGAGTGCCAATCGAAGCGCTGTCGTTGCTGCCATTGACAGTGAAGGTCAGGGTTTGCGGGGTGATGGCCGTGCCGTCGCTCACGCCGTAGCTCACCGTCACCAAGGCCGACTGACCCGCAGCCAAGCTGTCGTATTGAGAAACGCTGGGGTCGATGGTGAAGCTGTGCGTGGCGGCGTTGTAGCTCACGCCGGCGGGCAAGGTGGCGGGCAGGTTGACCACGCTCAGCAAGTTGCCTGTGTCCACGTCGCTGGCATTGGTCAGCGCGTCCAGGGTGACCGAGGCGCCGGCCTCTGTGGCTGATGCAGCGACCGAGCCAACCACCGGGGCGTCGTTGGTACCGGTGATGGTGAAGGTCAACTTCTGCGATGTGGTCGCTGTGCCATCGCTGACGCCATAGTTCAGCGTCAAGGTGGCAGACTGACCCACTGCCAAAGCGTCGTACGCCGACACGGCGGGGTTGATGGTGAAGCGATGTGTGGTTGCGTCATAGCTCACACCTGCTGGCAAGGTGGCGGGCAGATTGACCACGCGCAGCACACTGCCTACATCGGCATCGCTGGCTGCACTGAGCGCGTCGATCGTGACCGAGGCGCTGCCTTCAGCGCCAGCCGATGCGAGCGCAGCCACCACCGGGGCATCGTTGGTCCCGTGGATGGTGAAGCTCAACACCTTGGTTGTGCCATCCAACGATTGGATGGTGAAGGTGTCAATCTGGGTGGCACCCGCCGCCAAAGACTGGACGCGGTTTTCTGCCACGCTGTAGACGTAGTTGCCATTCGCTTGAACCGTCAGGCTACCCAAATTGCTGATGGCACTGTTGACTGTGGTCTGCAAGCTGCTTTGGCCTTGGTCCGCATCGGAGACGGTGAGTGTGCCGCTGGCGGTCAAGGTGGTGGCCGTGGCGGTGTCTGTGACATCCGTGGTCAAAGCATCGCTGATGGTGGCCGCATCGTTGGCGCCTTGAACCGTGAAAGTCAGGGTGGTGGGTGTGGAGACCACACCGTCAGACACACCGTAGCTGATGGTGAGCGTGGTGGTCTCTCCCAAGCCCAAGGATTGATAGCTGGCATGGCCAGGGTTCAGACTGAAAGTCTTGCTGGCCGCGTCATAACTCACCCCATCGGGCAAACTTGAAGGCAGGTTCACCACACTCAAGCTTGCACCTTCAGGATCGGTGGCACCAGTCAATGCATGGAAGGTCACCAAGGCACCGTCTTCCTGCGCAGTGGCTGCGCCAGCCACCACCCGCGGTGCGTCGTTGGTGCCGGTGAGGTTGACTTTGACAGTGCCCGTGGCTGTGCCATCGAGGCTGGTGACAGTCATGCTGTCGCTGACTTTTTGGCCTGCGGTGAGTTCATCATGTGCCGCGTTGGCGGTGTAGGTCCACTGCCCATCGGCATTGACCTGGAAGGTGCCATAGGTGCCCACCACTTGTTGGGCTGTGACTTGGGCTTGCCCTGTATCGGGGTCGGTGAGGGTCAGCGTGCCTGAGGTGCTGAGCGCACTGGCGGTGTCACCTTCACTCAAGGCCATGGTGGCACTGGAGACCGAGGCCACATCGTTGGTGCCGGTGACTTTGAAGGTCAACGAGGTGGCGGTCGACAGCGTGCCGTCGCTGATGCGGTAATTGACTTGCACATCTTGAATTTGGCCTGCACCCAACGATTGGTAGGCCGCATGGCTGGGATCAAAACTGAAGGTGTGCGCGGCGCTGTTGTAGCTCAGACCAGCGGGAAGCGAGGCCACATCGACCACCGCTTGGAGGATTGCCCCGCGGTCAACATCACGCGCACCTTGTAAGGCGTCAAATGTCACCACGTCCCGGTCTTCGGTCACGCTGAGCAAACCAGCGGTCACAAAGGGGGCGCTGTTTTGACCGAAGATGGAGAAGTTGATGGCTTGGCGGGTGCCATCCAAACTGGTGACAGTGAAGGTGTCGATGACGGTATCCCCGTCGATCAAGGCTTGCACCTTGCTCTCGTCCACGCGGTAGGAGTAGCTGCCGTCTGCAGCCAATGTGAGCACACCTAAATTGCCAGCAGCCGCCTTGACCGTGGTTTGAAAAGCAGCTTGTTGATGGTCCGGATCCACGATGGACAAGGTCCCAGTGGCGGTCAGGCTTGAAACACCCACGTTGTCTGTCACGCCAGACACTGTGGGCAAGCCGATCACTGCCGCATCGTCTTTGCCCGCGACGCTGAAGCTCAATGTTTTGGTCGACGCACTGCTTGCACTGCCCAGGGTGACGGTGAAGGTGTCGATGTGCACCTCGCCCTCCGTCAAGGCTTGGGCCAGTTTGTTGGACACGCGGTAGGTGTAGCTGCCGTCGTTGGCCAGGGTCAAGGTGCCCAAGTTGTCACTGGCGGCCACCACGCCGCCAGAAGCAGCCAAGGCGGCGAGTTTTCCCGTTGCCGTGAGGTGAGCGGTGGCGTCCACGTCCACGTCTTGGGTGACGGAGGGTGTGGACTTTGAGATGGAGGTGAAACCCTTGGCGTAAATTTTTTCAGAGCTCTGGCTGAAGATTTGCGCAGAAATCAAAATGCCTTGTCGAACAGGCAACTGCGACAAGGCCATGTCGGCATAGCCCTGGGCCAAGTCGCTGGCGGTGATGGCATGCGAGGCAGACACCGCATCGACTGTGTCGTTCAAGATCACCAAGTCGCCCACAGCCACCGACTTCTTGGCGATCAGATTCGACAAGTCCACCCTGAACACAGGCGTGGCGTCAAAGCTGATGTGGCTGTTGGCGTTGGCCCCCACATCCATGGTGCTGGCCAATGAAACTTGCAAGACCTGTTGACGGCTGGCAGGGTCGGGGTTGTTGACCATGCTGACCAAGGTGTTCAATGCGCGGAATGCGGTCTCGGCATTGGTGCCAGACACCTCCAACACAGCGCCTTGAATGATGCTCTGCACGTCATACAAGTCTTGCAAGGTGTTGCCCACCACGCTGTTGGCACTGGCAATCAGGCTCACCGCAGAGGCACTCACGTTGAGGCCAGAGAACACGGTGTTGAGGCTGCTTTCTTGGCTGAGGTCCAACGCAACGATGGAAGCGCTCACCACAGACGCCAGCTTGTCAAGCACCGCCTTAGACGCTGTGGCGCTGTCGCTGCCACTGGCCATAGAAATGGCGGCAGCACCTGTGATCATCAGGTTGGCGATTTGCGTGGCCGCCAGTTGAACTTTGAACGCATCGCTCTGCGCGGTACCGCTGGCACTGGCAAACGTGCTGATGGGGTCAAAGTTCAAGTAGTCAATGCCAGCACCCAGCCCTAAACCTTTGACAACTGCCGAGGTGGCCTCGGCCAAGGTCTTGCCTTGCTCGACGCTGTTTTGTATGAGGGTGGTGATCGGGTTGATCACGCTGGCATTGCCAGGCGCGTACAAGGTGAGCGCTGTGGTGAAGGCTTTGCCCGTGGACTGGTCGATGGAGGAGCTGGTCGCGACCACCACAATCTTGCCCGGACCATCAGGCAAGGCGCCATAGTGGCCGGATGCGTCAGTGGTTTGTGTGATGCCCCCCAAGGGTTTGCCGGTGCCGTCATCGCGGTACACCGTGGCACCTGAGATGTAACCATCGATCACAAATCCACCCACGGTCTGCGCGGTGGCTGAGCCCGACGATGTCAACGCGGAGCGACCCGCAAACAAACCCAGCAAACCGAGCAAGGTGTCCATCCAATCGGCACTGGCTTCAGCGGGCAAGGTGTCAGGCGCAGGGCCGCTGGGGTCGCGCAGCTGAATCTCGGCCACGTCTTGCCCCCCCACACCTGCGGTGGGCCCGTCGGACAAACGCACGGTCAATTCGGCGTCTGGACCGGCCGTGCTGGCTGCGACCAGACTCGATCGGGTGGACGCAGGCGCTGAGCGTGCGGGGTTGAGCGCAGCAATGTCTTGCGGCATCTGCAACACACCCGCCGACGCCTTGGGCAGGCCATCGGTCAACAGGCTTTGAAGACCACGAAGTTGATCAGCCACCGTCGCAGCGGGTTGCGCCTCTAAATGGATGGCGGCCTGAAATTGGTTGCGTGCTTCTTGCTCTGCAGCGGTTTGGCTGTCGGCTTGTCGGTTGGCTGGCTTGGGCTCGGCTTCTTTGTTGGCAGCTAGCTCACGCGAGCTGTGGTCTGGGCTGAGTACATTTTTTAGAAAAATAGCCCCCGTGATCCCAAGCAATATAGATTTGGCTGGGGAATCTTTGATGAACTGAATTATTTTGTATTGGTTTTTTAACCGTGCATCAGTTCCAACGTCTCTGCGTTTTTTTGAGTAAGATTCTTTCATTGAGAGGTAATTTGGATCAAAGCAAATTATTAATAACTTTCGACATCTTTTAATAAAACTAAACGGTTGTAGCTTGCATTAGCTGTCAATTTCGAATAGTCCATCCAAATAGAAAACTTAGGTGTTATTAATTTGAGCCGGTTATTTTTATTTGTGTGGTGTATGGCCATGATGTGGCTACCCATTCCTGGGGCGGC
>CANCUP010000234.1 GCA_947381325.1 Comamonadaceae bacterium | reverse complement strand
GTGACGACAACGCCTTATTCACCTGCGGTCCGGCCCACGGTGCTCCGCCACAAAACATTCGTTTGGGGCCCGATGACTTTTTGTTGGATCACTTGGGCGGTGGTTTTGACTTGTTGTATTTCACCGAGGCACACGCGGTGCCTGAAGCACTGCAAGCCGTGGTCACAGCGGCGCGCGCCAAGGGTGTGCCGATCCGCGTCACAGCGGTGGGTGCGGCGCAAGCCGTGGCGGGTGCCAATGCCACTTTGGCTGATGCTGCGGGGCATGTACGCCAGCGCTATGGCGTGCCAGCCAGCGGCGCCGGCTATTTGCTGCGACCCGACCAACATGTCTGCGCACGCTGGTTGAGTTTGGACGCCACGCGCTTACAAGATGCCATCAACGCCGCATTGCCACCGCCAGGAGCCTCGACATGACAACCCCTCAAGCAGCACTCACCATTCCAAGTTTGGAGGTGGTGTACGACACCTTGGCCACCGCCATTGATCAAGCGGGCGCCGACAAGGCACAACTCTTTCTGGTCAAGTTGGCCTTGCTCAACGCAAATGCCTTGGGTGATCCTGAGTTGTTTGAGCGGCAGGTGAACATTGCACTGCAAGACCTCTGACACTATCCCTTTGCTTCACACCACGGACACCCCATATGACCACTTTATTGAACGAAACCCATGACCCAGCTTTGCGCAGCTGGGTGCCGTCTGCCAATCTGGCGGGCTGCGATTTCCCCATCCAAAACCTGCCCTTGGCGGTGTTTCGCCGTGCCGCTTCCAACGAGGTCTTCCGCTGTGGCGTGGCCATTGGCGACCAAGTGCTCGACTTGGCAGCGCTGGCCCATGCAGGCGTCTTCAGTGGTCTGGCCGGTGCCGCCGCCCAAGCGGGTGCGCAAGACAAGCTCAACGCTTTGATGGCCTTGGGGCCCGAGGCGTGGTCTGCGTTGCGCTTGGCCTTGTCGCGCGCCTTGCGTGACGGTGCGCCCGAGCAAACACAACTGCAAGCGTGTTTGGTGCCGCAGTCTGACGTGGCGTTTGATGTGCCGGCCCGCATTGGCGACTACACCGACTTCTACACCTCGGTGCACCACGCCACCAACATTGGCAAACAGTTCCGCCCTGACAACCCTTTGCTGCCCAACTACAAATGGGTGCCCATTGGCTACCACGGTCGGGCGTCGAGCATTGGCGTGTCGGGCCAATCGTTTGCGCGGCCCAAGGGGCAGCTCAAAGCGCCTGACGCCGAGGTGCCGGTGCTGGCACCGAGCAAGCGGGTAGACATGGAGTTGGAGCTGGGTATTTTTGTGGGCCAAGGCAATGCCAGCGGCGACGCGGTGCCTATGACCTTGGCCGAAGACCATGTGTTTGGCATGTGCTTGCTCAACGACTGGTCGGCACGCGACATCCAGGGCTGGGAGTACCAACCGTTGGGGCCGTTTTTGTCGAAAAACTTTGCCACCACCGTCTCCCCCTGGGTGGTGACGCTGGAGGCCTTGGCACCCTACCGTGTGCCGTTTGTACGGCCTGCCCAAGACCCACAGCCGCTGCCGTATTTAGACAGCGCTGCCAACCGCATGCAGGGTGCGTTTGACATTCAGCTGCAAGTGGGCTTGTTGACGCCGAAGATGCGCCAGGCCGGACTGGACGATGCGTCGATTTGCCGCACCAGCTACCGCCACGCGTATTGGACAGTGGCGCAGATGGTGACCCACCATACCGTCAATGGCTGCAATTTGCAGCCCGGTGATTTGCTGGGCAGTGGCACTTTGTCGGGCCCCACGCTGGACCAAGCTGGTGCGTTGATCGAGCTGACCACCGGCGGCAAGAATCCGCTGCCCTTGCCCAATGGCGAGACCCGCGTTTTCTTGGAAGACGGCGACTCGGTGGTGCTGCGGGGCTGGTGCGAAAAGGCAGGCGCGGCGCGCATTGGCTTTGGCGCTTGCTGGGGCACGGTGCTGCCCGCCAAGGCCTGAACAACCCGCGTGGCCGCTCAGGCTGAGTTGCCCGAAGCGGTCACGGCCATCACCTTGGCCTTTATGCCGATGTGGTGTGTGCGAAAGCTTGGCGTATGCCGTCTGGCGAGGTGCCGGTGGCCAGCAGCAGGCTTAGCAGCAGCCGGGCTTTGGAGGCACTCAAGTGACCGCAGGGGATGATGCCTTTGGCAATCAGGTCCATCTCTGAGCCCGCAAAGCCATAGGTCTGCGTGAACACGCGCCCGCCACGCACGCGTGTGCACAACACCACGGGCATCTGAGCGACCAACGTTTCAATGGCGCCCACTGTGGCAGCGGGCACATGGCCTGCACCCATGCCTTCAATCACCGCGCCGCTGTAGCCCAGGCCTTTGAGGGTGGGCAGCATGCGTGCGTCCTCACCCAGCCCCAACGAGACCTGCGCCACCGCGTGCTCGTGCGCGAGCGGGCCTTGAATGGGGGCGATGTGGCGTTGGGGCGTCATCATCAGTTCTACCCGACCTTCGGCCACAAAGCCCATGCACCCTGTACCGGGTGAGGTGAAGGCGCTGGTCAGGGCCGTGTGCGATTTTTGAACCCAGCGTGCGCTGTGAATCTCGTCGTTGAGCACCACCACAACACCCATGCCGGACAAGCGCGCATCGGCGGCCACGGTGACCGCCGACAAAATGTTGGCCGGGCCATCGGCGCCAGCGGCTTGGGGCCCCCGCATGGCACCGGTGACCACCACTGGACGCGGGCTGCGCACCAACAGGTCGAGCACAAAGGCGGTGTCTTCGATGGTGTCGGTGCCTTGCACCACCACCGCGCCGTCGATGTCTGCCTGCAAGCGTTCGTTGAGCAGCTGGGCCACCTCGGCCAAATTGCGAATGCTCAGCGAAGCACCGGGCATGCTGAATTGGGTGATGGCTTCGAGTGTGGCGACCCCAGCCAGTTGCGGCACGCTCTCCACCAGCTTGTCGGCGGTGAGGGTGGGTGTGATGCCCCCAGCGTCCGAGCGGGTCATGGTGATGGTGCCGCCGAGCGACACGATCAAGATGCGTGGCTGACTCATTTGGCGTTGTCGCGTTGTTGGGCCAAGAACCAGTCGAGAATTTCTTCGCCTGTCCACACCAGCACGTCTTCGTGGCTCAGCACATAGTCGTACAGCTGTT
>CANCUP010000233.1 GCA_947381325.1 Comamonadaceae bacterium | reverse complement strand
ACGCCTTTGAGGCCTTTTTCGGTCATGGCGAAGACGCCAATTTCGTTGACCGCGCCAAAGCGGTTTTTGATGGCCCGCACCAGCCGGTAGGTGGAGTGGGTGTCGCCCTCGAAGTACAGAACGGTGTCGACCATGTGCTCCAGCACACGCGGCCCGGCCAAGGCGCCTTCTTTGGTGACGTGGCCGACCAACACCACCGCCGTGCCGGTGGACTTGGCCATGCGGGTGAGGTGGGCCGCGCATTCGCGCACCTGCGCCACCGAACCGGGGGCACTGGTGAGTTGGTCGGAATACACGGTTTGGATCGAGTCCATCACCACCACCGCGGGCTTGAGTTTGTCGACCGTGGCCAGCACTTTTTCGAGCAAGGTTTCAGCCAGCACTTGCACTTGGCTATGGTCCAGACCCAAACGCCGCGAGCGCAGCGCCACCTGGGCCGCCGACTCTTCGCCCGTCACGTACAAGGTGGCCATGCCACTGCGCTGCAAGCCGTCCATGGCTTGCAACAACAGGGTGGATTTGCCAATGCCGGGGTCGCCCCCAATCAGCACCACACCACCGTCGACCATGCCGCCACCGAGCACCCGGTCGAGTTCTTCTTGACCGGTGGGGGTGCGCGCCACGTCGTGGGCTTCGATGTCAGACAAGGTGGCCACCTCGGCACTGGGCGCGAGCGCGGCCATGCCAGCGTAGCGGTTCTTGCTGGCACCGCCAGACTCCACAGCGCTCTCCAAGAGGGTGTTCCAGGCGTTGCAGCTGGGGCATTTGCCCAGCCATTTGGGACTGGTGCCGCCGCATTCGGTGCAGACGTAGTGGGTTTTTTCTTTGGCCATGGCGCAATAGTACTGGACAAACGAACAGTATTTGTGCTTTTCGCGGGTGATATCGAGTCTCAGTGAGTTCTGCACCGGACGTACAGGGATGACATGTTGGCATCCAGGACGGCGTAGGTGCGCCCGCTCGGAGACAACGGGTGGTTAGCCACGCTTGGGGCCCTTCTTAGCGGGCTTAGATTCCTTCCTAGCTACGAAAGCGGCTTCTGGTATGTTGTACAGGCCCGTCTGGACCCCGGCCTGTCTGTAGACTGCTTTCTTTGTTGTCTCCGAATCCGGCGGATTTTGAGCCATCCAAGCCTTCACCGATGACTCAGGGACACGGCGATGCCCACCGGCGGTCGTCTGTGCACCAGGTAGCTTTCCGGAGTCGATCAGCATTGCGACGTATGGACGGCTGCGCCCCATGATTTGAGCGGCCTCCTCAGTGGAAAGCATCCTGTCCTTGCTCGCCTGCGTCACACGCATGTCCTTACTAAGGATCACCTGCGCGAGGTAGAGCTGCAACTCGCCTCTGATTTGACGGGAGGCTTCGTCCTGAGATTCGAGGACCTCATGCAGAACCACCCGAAGAACACCCGAGTCGATCTGATTTCGCTTGACTCCCTTGATCTGTTTAACCTGCACAATCCTCGGGGAACCATGTTGAGCCACTAGGTCAGCCAACCCACCAAGGGGGTCACCAGCCAGCGCTTTCTGGCTCATTATTCCGTTAGTAGTGATGGATGATTGCATAGTGGTCGCCGTTTCGAATTTAGTTTCGATTATGGATCAAATTCGAAACTGAATTCGCATAGGGCAGTTTCGCCCGAAATATGGGGAACGGAGATGAAAGAGGGCCAGGAGTCTTGGCCTTGCCCTATGCGAGCTAACTCGCCTTGAAGACCCCGCGTAACTTCGTATGAGGGCTAACCCATCAATCGACACGGACATCCTATCGGCGAGCTTCTTCAACGTTGAGAGTCCGCTCTCCTGTCCGCTGACTGTCTTCTTTGGGGCCCGCTTGCTGAGTCCGCTGACATTCGCCGTTCGACGGTGTGCGTCGCTGACCAGCCTACAGCCGGCATCTGTAAGGTGAAAGTCGGAACTACCGCATTAACGGCCAATCAGTTTGTGACCGGTGAAACATCTCGTCTTTCAAATGAAATTCGAAATTTCAAGGGTAAATCCCAGGCGGCAACGCCGCTTCAGGGCTTGGTCTAGGCCAACCATTCACTTAATATGTTAAATAAATTTCAATCCCCTGTTGCCACCCATGCGCCAACCCTTCGTCCATCGCAACCTGCCGCGTTTGCTGCTGCAAGCGCGCGAATCGGTGATGGCCCACACCCGCCCCGGCTTGCGCAGCCATGGGCTGAGCGACCAGCAATGGCGGGTGTTGCGGGTGCTGGGCGAAGACCACGGCAACGCAGGCCAAGGCCTGGAAACCGGACGCATTGGGCGCGAGGCCTTCATCACCGGCCCGAGCCTGAGCGGCGTGTTGACACGCATGGAGCGCGATGGCCTGGTGCAACGACAACGCGATGCCAGCGACCAACGGCGCACCGTAGTGAGACCCACCGCCTTGGGGCTGCAACGCGTGGACACCTTGTCACACACCATCGAAGCGCACTACCAAACCATGGAGCAGCACCTGGGCAAAAGCAAACTGGCTCAGCTGTATGCCTTGCTCGACGAGGTGATCGCGCTCGACCTGCCGCCGACCGACTGAACGCAACGCCGCCCACCCTTTACCCCCCAGACCTATGACCGCCCACATCCCCTCACCCGACCTGCCCATTCACGGCACGGTTTACGGCGTCTTGCTCAACAGCCAGGCCGAATGGCAAGCGGCCGCGCCGCTCATGGTCAGTGCGCCCTACCAAGCGCCGCCCAAAGCGCCGGTGCTCTACATCAAGACCGCCAACACCTGGACCTTGAGCGAGCACGCCATTGCCGTGCCGTCTCACCTGCCAGCGGTGGAAATCGGCGCCACCCTCGGGGTGGTGCTGAGCGAGCAAGGCGCGCTGCGCGGCTATCTGCTGCTCAACGACCTGTCGGTGCCGCACAGCGTGGCCGAGCAAGGCTTTTACCGCCCACCCGTGAAATACAAATGCATCGACGGCTTTTTGGGTATCGGCGCGCAGCTGCTGCCCGCGGCCGACTTGCCAGACCCCAACGCCATCACGCTGGAAGTGCGCATCAACGGCACGTTGTGCCAAACGGTGCAGCTCGGCCAGATGCGTCGCCTGCTGCCACAGCTGTTGGCCGATGTGGGCGAGTTCATGACCTTGCAAGCCGGCGATGTGTTGATGCTGGGTTTGGACGTGTGCCACGATGGCCCTGAAGCCGAACGTCGCCCGCAGGCCGTGGTGGGCGACGTGGTGGACATCCATGCGCCCGGCGTGCCGGGCTTAGGCGTCTTGCGCCACCACTTGATCGGAGCTGTGGCATGAAACACGCACGCGTGATTTACCAACACCAGACCCACGACGCGACCGAGCGCGACGGCCAATTGCTGCTGGACGATGGACGCTGCGTCGCCTTTGACGCCGTGCGTTGGCTACCGCCTTTGGCCCCGGTGGCGCGCCCGCGTACGGTGCTGGCGCTGGGCTTGAACTATGCCGACCACGCCAAAGAGCTGGCCTTCAAAGAGCCGCCCAAAGAACCCCTGGTGTTTGTCAAAGGCGAAGCCGGCTTGATCGGGCACCACGAACACACGCTGCGCCCGAACGAGGTGAGGTTCATGCACTACGAGTGCGAGTTGGCGGTGGTGATCGGCAAAACCGCCAAGCGGGTGCGCCGCAGCGATGCCTACGACTTTGTCGGCGGCTACAGCGTGGCCAACGACTACGCCATCCGCGACTACTTAGAGAACTGGTACCGCCCCAACATGCGGGTGAAAAACCGCGACACCTGCACGCCGCTGGGCCCCTGGTTGGTGGACGCTGCGTCGCTGCACCGAACCTATGGCGACCCCGCTAATTTGGCCTTACAGACCACGGTCAACGGTCAAGTCACGCAACGCGGCAACACCCGCGACATGATTTTTGATGTACCCACCTTGATCGAATACCTCAGCGATTTCATGACGCTCTACCCCGGCGACCTGATCTTGACCGGCACACCCGACGGCGTGGTGGACTGCCAGCCGGGCGATGTGATCGTGACCGAGATCGAAGGCCTGGGCGCTCTGACCAACACCATCGCAGCGGCCCCAGCGCGCCTGTGAGACCCCACATTTGGAGACACCCATGCAGACCATCGACCACCTCATCAACGGCCAATCCGTGAGCAACGGCCCACGCTTTGAAACCATCAACCCGGCCACACAAGAGGTGTTGGCCGAAGTGGCCAGCGGCGGTGAGGCCGAAGTCAACGCGGCGGTGGCCGCCGCCAAAGCCGCCTTTCCCAAATGGGCCCACACCCCTGCGCCTGAGCGCGCCAAGGTGATGCGCCGTTTGGGCGAGCTGATCACCCAACACGTGCCCGAGATCGCCCTCACCGAAACCCAAGACTGCGGCCAGGTGATTGCCCAAACCGGCAAACAACTGGTGCCGCGTGCCGCCGATAACTTTTCGTACTTTGCCGAAATGTGCACGCGGGTCGACGGCCACACCTACCCCACGCCCACCCACCTGAACTACACGCTGTTTCACCCGGTGGGCGTGTGCGCGCTGATCAGCCCATGGAACGTGCCCTTCATGACCGCGACTTGGAAGGTGGCACCCTGCTTGGCGTTTGGCAACACGGCGGTGCTCAAGATGAGCGAGCTGTCGCCCTTGAGCGCCGCGCGCTTGGGCGAGCTAGCGCTGGAGGCCGGTGTGCCACCGGGCGTGCTGAACCTGGTGCACGGCTACGGCAAAGAGGCCGGCGAACCGCTGGTGGCGCACCCCGATGTGCGCGCGATTTCGTTCACCGGATCGACCGCCACAGGCAACCGCATTGTGCAAACCGCAGGCCTGAAAAAGTTCAGCATGGAGCTGGGCGGCAAGTCACCTTTTGTGGTGTTTGAAGATGCCGACCTGGAGCGCGCCATGGACGCCGCCGTGTTCATGATCTTCTCCAACAATGGGGAGCGCTGCACTGCGGGCAGCCGCATCTTGGTGCAGCAAAGCATCTACGCCGACTTTGTGGCCAAGTTCACCGAACGCGCCAAGCGCATCCGCGTAGGCGACCCGCTGGATGAAGCCACGGTGGTGGGCCCGATGATCAGCCAGGCCCATTTGGCCAAGGTGCGCAGCTACATCGACCTCGGCCCCAAAGAAGGTGCCACGCTGTTGTGCGGCGGACTCGACCGGCCCTCGTATGCCTCCGAGCTGCCCGCCCACGTGGCACGCGGCAACTATGTGTGGCCCACGGTGTTTGCCGATGTGGACAACCGCATGAAGATCGCGCAAGACGAAATTTTTGGCCCCGTGGCCTGCCTGATTCCGTTCAAAGACGAGGCCCACGCCATTGCCCTGGCCAACGACATTGCTTACGGCTTGAGCAGCTATGTGTGGACCGAAAACATTGGCCGCGCCCACCGCGTTGCCGCCGCCGTTGAAGCGGGCATGTGTTTTGTGAACAGCCAAAACGTGCGTGACTTGCGCCAGCCCTTTGGCGGCACCAAGGCCAGTGGCACCGGGCGCGAAGGCGGCACCTGGAGTTACGAAGTGTTTTGCGAACCCAAAAACGTGGCGGTGTCGATGGGCAGTCACCACATTCCACATTGGGGCGTGTGATGGGACAGCTCGCCCTTGCCGCCAAGATCACCCACGTGCCCAGCATGTACCTGAGCGAGTTGCCGGGCCCGCGCCACGGCACACGCCAAGACGCCATTGCGGGCCACCAAGACATCAGCCGCCGTTGTCGCGCCCTGGGTGTGGACACGCTGGTGGTGTTTGACACCCACTGGCTGGTGAATGCCAACTACCACCTCAACTGCGCGCCCCATTTCAAAGGCCAGTACACCAGCAACGAGTTGCCGCACTTCATCAGCAACATGGGCTTTGAGTCGCCCGGCAATCCGGCGTTGGGGCACTTGCTGGCGCGCGTGTGCAATGAGCACGGGGTGGAAACACTGGCCCACGACGCCACCACCTTGGCCCCTGAGTACGGCACGCTGGTGCCGCTGCGTTACATGAATCCAGACCAGCATTTCAAGGTGGTGTCGGTGTCGGCCCTGTGCATGGCGCATTACTTGAACGACAGCGCGCGTCTGGGCTGGGCCATGCGCCAAGCAGTGGAACAGCACTACGACGGCCGAGTGGCTTTTTTGGCCAGCGGCTCTCTCAGCCACCGCTTCGCACAAAACGGTTTGGCACCTGAGTTCGCTTTCAAAATTTGGAGTCCGCTGTTGGAAAAGCTCGACGCCCAAGTCATCCGCATGTGGCAAGACGGCGAGTGGGCCGCGTTTTGCGAGATGCTGCCCGAGTACGCCAGCAAGGGCCACGGCGAAGGTTTCATGCATGAC
>CANCUP010000232.1 GCA_947381325.1 Comamonadaceae bacterium | reverse complement strand
CCCGCGCCCTGATTTACCAAGCCGCGCTCATCGCCGTGTTGCTGGGCGTGGTGGGCTGGTTGCTCAGCAATACGCTCACCAACATGCGTGCGCGTGGCATTCAAAGCGGGTTTGATTTTTTGTGGGACACCGCAGGCTTTGACATTGGCGAGTCGATGGTGCCCTTTGACGCCACCCAGCCTTACTGGCAGGCTTTTGCGGTGGGCTTGCTCAACACCTTGCGCGTGTCGCTGATCGGCATCGTCGGGTGCACCCTGTGGGGCACGCTGCTGGGCATTGGGCGCTTGTCTGGCAACGCCCTGGCGCGCGGCCTGTGCTATGCCTACACCGAGCTGTTTCGCAACATACCCTTGCTGCTGCAACTCTTCATGTGGTACGTGCTGTTGGTGGAGTGGATGCCTGACAGTGACACTCCGCTGCATGTGGCCGACCTGCTGTTTTTGAGCAAGAGCGGCCTAACCCTGCCCTGGCTGGTGCACCTGGACGGCAGCTGGCTGTGGGACTTGCCTGTTTGGCAAGACGGCAGTGTACAGGGTGGTGCCAGCCTGAGCCCTGAGTTTTTGGCGCTGACCTGGGGCTTGACGCTCTACACCTCTGCCTTCGTGGCCGAGGTGGTGCGCGCAGGCCTGCTGTCGGTGCCCAAAGGGCAAACCGAGGCTGCGCGCAGTGTGGGCCTGTCGCCGTGGCTGACCTTGCGTTTGGTGGTGCTGCCACAGGCCATGCGCCTGATCGTGCCGCCCATGACCAATCAGTACCTCAACCTCATCAAGAACTCGTCGCTCGCTGTGGCCATTGGTTACCCCGACTTGGTGAACATCTCCAACACCGCCCTCAACCAGACCGGCCGTGCGGTGGAGTGCATTGCCTTGGTGATGGCGGTGTACCTGAGCTTGTCGCTGCTGACCGCCGCGCTGATGAACGCTTACAACCGCCGCGTGGCGCTGAAAGAACGGTGATGGCTCAGCCTGCTGAACTGATCGCCGCCCGCACCCCGCCCGCCCAACACGGCGGCCTGTGGATGTGGTGCCAGCGCCACCTGTGGGGCACGCCCGGCAACGCGTTGGTGTCTGTGGTGCTGATCGCCTGGCTGGCTTGGTGCTTGCCACCGGCAATCGAGTGGGGCCTGTGGCACGCGGTGTTCCGCCCCGATGCCGACAGCTGCCAAGCCTTGCGCGGCAGCGGCGCCTGCTGGGGCGTGGTGGCTGAAAAATACCGCCTGATCTTGCTGGGCCGCTATCCGTTTGAGGAGCAGTGGCGCCCGGTGTTGGCCATGCTGGCTTTGGTGTTGTTGCTGGTGTTGAGCTGCGTCCCAGCGTGCTGGAAACGCAGCTTAGCCGTGGCGTGGGCCGGTGTGTGGTTGCTGTTTTTTGGCTTGATGGGTGGCGGCAGCTGGTGGGGCGTGCCCACGGGCTTGAGCGCCGTGTCGACCGACCAGTGGGGCGGTCTGCCGCTGACTTTGATGCTGGCCAGCTTGTCCATCGGCCTGGCGTTTCCGCTGGGGGTGATGGTGGCGCTGGGGCGGCAAAGCCAGATGCCCGCCATTCGCACTGTGTGTATCACCTACATCGAGCTGGTGCGCGGCGTGCCGCTGATCTCGGTGTTGTTCATGGCCAGCTTCATGTTTCCGCTGCTCTTGCCCAGCGGCACCTCACCCGATGTGCTGCTGCGGGTGTTGGTGGGCATCACCTTGTTCTCGGCCGCGTACACAGCCGAAATTGTGCGTGGCGGATTGCAAGCCGTTCCACGGGGTCAGCTGGAAGCCGCGGCCACACTGGGCCTGGGCTATTGGCAAACGCAGCGCTTGGTGGTGTTGCCGCAAGCCTTGGCGCATGTGGTGCCGGGCCTCATGAACAACTTCATCGCCATTTTTAAGGACACCTCGCTGGTGACCATCGTGAGCTTGTACGAGCTGTCGGGTTCACTCGGGCTGGCGGTGCAAGGCGACCCGAACTGGCGGCCTTTCAAGATCGAAGGCTACCTGTTCATCACGCTGATTTACTTTGTGTTTTGCTTGAGCCTGTCGCGCTACAGCCTGTGGGTTGAACGCCAGGTGTCACACCGTTGAACCCCAAGGAGTGCCCTGTGGCCGACCCCATCATCCGTTTCGACCAGGTCAACAAATGGTTTGGCGACTTCCATGTGCTGCGCGACATCAACCTAGAAATTGCACCCGGCGAACGCGTGGTGATCTGCGGCCCGTCGGGCTCGGGCAAGTCGACCCTGATTCGTTGCATCAACCGTTTGGAAGAGCACCAAGAAGGCAAACTCGAAGTCGCGGGCATTGAGCTGCGTGACGACGTCAAAGCCATCGAGCAAGTGCGCCGCCAAGTGGGCATGGTGTTTCAGCAGTTCAACCTGTTTCCACATTTGAGCGTGCTCGACAACCTCACCCTCTCGCCCATCTGGGTGGGCCAACTCTCACCCGCCCAAGCACGTGAGCGCGCCATGCAACAGCTAGAACGTGTGCGCATTGCCGAGCAGGCGCACAAGTTTCCGCTGCAACTCTCAGGCGGGCAACAACAACGCGTGGCGATTGCGCGCGCGCTGTGCCTGACACCACAGATCATGCTGTTTGACGAACCCACGTCGGCGCTCGACCCCGAGATGGTTCAAGAGGTGCTGGACGTGATGGTGAACCTGGCCGAGCAAGGCATCACCATGCTGTGCGTCACCCACGAGATGGGGTTTGCACGGGCCGTGGCTGACCGCGTGATCTTCATGGACCAGGGCCAGATCGTTGAGCAAGCCCCGCCTGCGGTGTTCTTTGACCAGCCACAGCACCCGCGCACCCAGGCGTTTTTGGCCAAGGTGATTGGGCACTGAGCCTGTGCGCTGGGCCTGACCGTTTGGCCTAACCGTTTGGCCTAACCGTTTAGCCTAACCGTTTGGCCTAACCTTTTGGCCTAACCGCTTGGCCTAACCGCTTGGCCTAACCGCTTGGCCTTGCAGCTTCGCCCTACAGCTTGGCAATCGACACCTCGGTCGACTTGACCAAGGCCACCACCTCCGAGCCGACCACCAAGGCCAGGTCGTCGACCGAACGCGTGGTGATGACCGAAGTGACGATGCCCCAAGGGGTCTCCACATCGATCTCTGAGACCACATCCCCACGAATGATTTCACGCACCTTGCCTTTGAATTGGTTGCGTACGTTGATGGCTTGAATGGACATGGGTTTCTCCTTGAAAGTCCGTTTTGAAAATTTTTTAAATCGCCCAGCGCACATGCTGCGCGGGCAGGCCCGGCCAGTCGTTGGCCGCCAAGGGCGCGATCGGTTCGTTGGCCGCTTCGTTGTCGGGGTGTTGCAGCACGCGGTCGAGGATGCGTTTTTCCAAGGCCGCAAAACGCGCGTCGCCGCGTGAGCGCGGACGCGGCAAGTCGATGCGTTCATCCAGCGCGACGGCACCGTCTTCGATCAAGATCACGCGGTCGGCCAAAGCCACCGCCTCTTGCACATCGTGCGTCACCAACAATGCCGTGAAGCGGTGCTCGCGCCACAGCGCCTCAATCAGGGCATGCATCTCAATGCGCGTGAGCGCATCCAGCGCGCCCAGGGGTTCGTCGAGCAACAGCAAACGCGGCTGGTGCACCAAGGCACGCGCCAAGGCCACGCGCTGGCGTTGCCCGCCCGAGAGTTTGGCAGGCCATTCGTGCAAGCGGTCGCCTAAGCCCACTTGATGCAGCACCTCAACAGCATGTTCATGGTGCGACTCAGGCAAGCCAAGGGCCACGTTGTTGGCCACGCGCTGCCACGGCAGCAAACGCGCTTCTTGAAACATGATGCGTGTGTCGTCACGCAAACCCGTCACGTCTTGGTCGTTGACTCGCAGTGTGCCTTGCGAGGGCTCTTCCAGGCCTGCGACCAAACGCAGCAAGGTGCTTTTGCCGCAACCGCTGCGGCCCACGATGGCAACAAATTCACCGGGCTCAATGACCAACTCAGTGTGTTGCAGCACCTGGCGCTCACCGTAGCGCTTGCCCAAGTTGTGCCAAGTCAAGCGCACGCCGCCAGTGGCTTGCAAGGTGTCGGTTCGGAATGTTGCGTGAGTCATAGAAAACCTTTGTTCATTGGTAGCCCGGATGCCAGCGCAACCAGTAGCGCTCCAGGCCTTTGGCAAACAGGTCTGCCAATTTGCCCAGGATGGCGTAGAGCAGGATGCCCACCAGCACCACATCGGTTTGTAAAAATTCGCGCGCGTTCATGGTCAGGTAGCCAATGCCCGCTTGCGCCGAGATGGTCTCGGCCACGATCAAGATCACCCACATCAGCCCGAGCGAAAACCGCAGGCCCACCAAGATGGACGACAAGGCACCGGGCAAGATGATCTGGCGGTACAGGCCCCAGCGCGACAGGCCGTAGGTGCGGCCCATCTCAATCAAACCCGGGTCCACATTGCGGATGCCGTGGAAGGTGTTGATGTAGATCGGAAAGAACACCGCCACCGCAATCAAGAACAGCTTGGCGGTCTCGTCGATGCCAAACCACAGGATGACCAACGGGATGAGGGCCAGCGCCGGGATGTTGCGCACCATCTGAATGGTCGAGTCCAACAAGGTTTCGCCCCAGCGCACCGAGCCGGTGAACAGCCCCACGACCAAGCCCAAACCTCCCCCCACCGCCAGCCCCAGCAAGGCCCGACCCGCACTCACTTGAACATGGGTCCACAACTCGCCCGATACGGCCAGCCCCCAAGCCGCTTGCAGCACCGCCCAGGGTGCGGGCAGCACGCGCACCGAAATCCAGCCCTGCAACGACGAGAGTTGCCACAGACTGATCAACAGCACCGGCACCAGCCAAGGCAGCAAGCGCTGCCCCAGCGCTGCGGCCGCGTTGCGCAAACGCTGCCAAGGGAGCCAGGGTGCTTGAGGCCCTGTGTACCAATTGGCTTGCAGCAAGCCCGACTCCATGCGGCACAGGGCTTCGAGTTGGGGGTCGTGCGAGGCAGACATCGCGCGCCCTTTCAACTTTGCGCCACGCGCTGCTGCGCGGGCACGAGGTGATTGGCCATCACTTCGCCAAACGGGCTGACCAAGTTGACGTGGCTCGCAGTGTGTGGGCTGGTTTGAGGGTTCAGGTCCAGGTGTGGGAACACCAACTCGGCGAAGCGGTAAGTCTCTTCCAAATGCGGGTAGCCTGAGAGCACAAAGGTGTCTGCACCCAAGGCCTCGTACTCTTTGAGGCGACGTGCAATCGTCTCGCCATCGCCCACCAAAGCAGTGCCCGCACCACCGCGCACCAAGCCCACGCCCGCCCACAGGTTGGGACTGATTTCGAGTTGGCTGCGGTTGCCGCCGTGCAGCGCGCGCATGCGGCGCTGGCCTTCCGAGTCCATGCTGGCTAAGCCCGCTTGCGCTTTGGCAATGGTGGCGTCGTCGAGGTGTTTGATCAAATCGTCGGCGGCGGCCCAGGCCTCGTCATTGGTTTCACGTGGGATCACATGCAGGCGCACGCCGAGCTTGACGCTGCGCCCATGCTTGGCGGCGCGCTCGCGGATGTCGTTGAACTTTTTCTCCACCTCGGCCGGTGGCTCACCCCAGGTGAGGTAGAGCTGCGTTTTTTCGGCCGCCAAGTCGTGTGCCGCGTCGGACGAGCCGCCAAAGTAAATCGGCGGGTGCGGGCGCTGCACGGGTGGAAACAGCTGGCGTGCGCCTTTGACCTTCACGTGCTTGCCTTCAAAGTCGACCGTCTCACCGGCCAGCACACGGGTCCAGATGTCTAAAAACTCGCGGGCATGTTCGTAGCGTTCGTCGTGGCTCAGGAAGGTGCCATCGGCTTCCAAGTCGCTGCTGTCGCCACCGGCCACCAGGTTCACCAGCAAGCGTCCCTCGCTCAAGCGGTCGAAGGTGGCAGCTTGGCGTGCCGCCACGGTGGGCGACATGATGCTGGGGCGCAAAGCCACCAAGAACTTAAGGCGCTGGGTGACGGGGATCAAACTGGCCGCCGCAATCCACGGGTCTTCGCACGAACGTCCGGTGGGCAGCAACACACCGCCGTAGCCCAGTTTGTCGGCGGCTTGCGCAATTTGCTTCATGTAGTGGTGGTCGACCGCGCGTGCGCCCTCTGAGGTGCCCAGGTAGCGGCCGTCGCCGTGCAGGGGAATGAACCAAAAAATATCCATATGACGTACTCCAAAAAAATAAAACAGTGAATCGGTGGATGACGCCATGACAGCGTCTGCCCTTGCTCCGGTGCTAGGACGCGAAGCGCCACACCAGATCGGCCACCTTGACAGGCTTGGGAATCAGCGCCAGCCGGGCAAACGCATCGGCCACGGCTTGCTGGTCGCTCACGGTGCTCGCGTTCAAGGGCTCCACCGGTGAGCGCGGGCGACGCTTCAAGAACAGGCTGACCACGCCGGCGTCTAAGCCACTGAATTCGGCAATGAGTTTGATGGCTTCGGGGCGGTGCTCTTGGACAAAGCGGTCGGCCCGGCTGAGTTCTTCAAACAACAGCGACACCACACCGGGGTGCTGCGTAGCCAATGCGGTGGACGACAGGTAGAACGAGTTATTGCTCGACAAGCCCTGCCCCGTGGTGAGCACGCGCGTGGGTACCGCCAGTTCGGTGGCGGCATAAAACGGGTCCCAGATGGCCCAGGCATCCACGCTCTTGCGTTCAAACGCGGCACGCGCATCGGCAGGCGTGAGGTAGATGGGCTGGATGTCGCGCCACTGCAATCCGCCTTTCTCCACCGCACGCACCAGGAGGTAGTGCGCGCTGGAGCCTTTTTGCAAAGCCACTTTCTTGCCCTTCAAATCGGCCAAGGAATGAACGGGTGCGTCTTGCAACACCAAGATGGCCGAGCTTTCAGGCTTGGCCGGCTCAGCCCCCACATAAAAGAGTTCTTTGCCTGCGGCTTGGGCGAACACGGGCGGCGAGTCGCCCGTCAAACCAAATTCCAAGGCACCGACCGACAAGGCTTCGAGCAACTGAGGCCCTGCGGGGAATTCGATCCACGACACCTTGGTCTGGGGCAAGCGTTTTTCCAGCACGCCCAGCTGCTTGAGCACCACCAGGTTGACGGCTGATTTTTGGTACCCAATGCGCAACTGTTCAGGCGCTTTGAGGGGCTGTGACTTGGCTTGCGCGTGCACAGGCGTGACCGCGAATGGAGCAGTCAGCCCCCAAGCCGCCGCCGACACGGCCAGCAGCTGCAAGAGTTGGCGCCGCTGAGGCGCAGTCAGAGAAGGATGTGACATGGTGTGTGTCCTTGTGCTGTGTGCGGCCTCAACCCAGATTCACCGGGGCGGCGTGCAAGAGGTTGAGCTTTTTAGGAATCAACTTCAACTCAAAGAAGGTGTCGGCAATGGCCTGTTGCTCTTCCAAAATACCTTGCGTCACAGGTGCTGTGCCATAGGCGGCACGTCCCACATACACCTCGGTGATGCTTTTGTCCAAACCCAGCACCTGAGACAACTCGGTAGCCGCAGCGGCTTTGTTTTTGGAAATCCATGTGTCAATGGCATTGACCTCTTCAATCGCAATCTTCAACACATCGGTGTTGTGTGTTGCGAACTCGCGTGAGGTGAAGTAATAGCCGCGATTTTTGGCCACGCCTGTGGCATCGACCAACAGTTGGGCGTCCAGCGTCTTTTGGGCGGCGGCCAAGAACGGGTCCCAGATGATCCACGCGTCGACCGCGCCTTTTTCGAACGCGGCGCGTGCGTCGGGCGGGGGCAGGAACACCGACTGCACGTCGCTGTACTTGAGGCCATGCTTCTCCAGCAACTTGACCAGAAAGTACTGCACGTTGGAGCCTTTGTTGTAGGCGATGCGTTTGCCTTTGAGGTCGGCCACGGTCTGGATGGGCGAGCCCTTGGGCACGATCACGGCTTCCAGGCGTGGACGTGGCACGGTGGCACCGGCATACACCAGTGGCGCACCGGCGGCCTGGGCAAAGATGGGCGGCGCTTCGCCCACATCGCCAAAGTCAATCGCGCCCACGTTGAGGGCTTCGAGCTGCACTGGGCCAGCGTTGAACTCGGTCCAGGTGACGGCCACGCCCAACGGGGTGAGGCGTTTTTCCAAAGTGCCACGTGCTTTGAGGATGGAGAGCCAGCCTTTTTGGTGGCCGATGCGCAAGGTGCGCACAGGGGCTTTTTGGGCCCAGGCCGCCAGCGAGCTGGTCAAGGTGGCGCTGGCGGCTGTGGCGGCCAACAGTTGTCGGCGGGTGAGGTCTTTGGCAAATGTCATGGATGTCTTTCAAGCGGTGCAGGCAAGGCTTCGCCCTGACCGCTGCACAGCGGTTTCAAAAATCAAATGAGGTGAGAGGTGCTGGGCGCTAGGTGCGCGCCCAGCTGGGAGCGTCAGACACTACATCGCACTTGCGAGAAAGGTACGGGCGAAAAGCGCCCGGCGTTGGAGAAGCTGCGCCACAGCTTGTCGTCCACCAGGCTGTTGACGGCCTCGTCCAAACGGGCCGAGATGTCTGGGGCGATGGTGTAACCCTCTTCAGGGTTGAGCACCACCTGCGCATCGGTGGCGTAGATGCCGGGCAAGATGCTTTTGGCACCGAGCGACTGCAACACCGGGCGCAGCGCATAGTCGACCGCCAGCATGTGGTGTGGGCTGCCACCGGTGGCCAGTGGCAACACGGTTTTGCCTTTGAGGGCGTCTTGCGGCAGAACATCCAGAAACACTTTCAGCACACCACTGTAGGCCGCCTTGTACACCGGCGTAGCCACCACCAACACATCGGCTGCGGCCACTTGGGCCGTGGCTTGTAGCACCGACGGGTGGCTGAAGTCGGCCAGCAGCAGCGCCTGGGGCGACAAATCGCGGACCCGCAACTCACTGACCTGGGCACCGCGCAGACTCAAACGCTCGCCCACGGCTCTGAGCAAGGCCGCCGTGCGCGAACGCTCTGACGGACTGCCTGCAATCGACAACACAGACATGATGGGCACCTTACTTTTTGAGGTAAATCTGATCGAAGCTGCCGCCATCGGCAAAGTGGTCTTTGTCGGCTTTGGCCCAGCCGCCAAAGGCTTGGTCGATGGTGAACAAAGGCAGCTTGGGCAACTGCTTGACGTACTTGGCTTGGGCCTTGGGCGAGATGGGGCGGTAGAAGTTTTTGCCCGCAATGTCTTGACCTTCGTCGGTGTAGAGGTAGTTCACATACGCCTCGGCCACTTTGCGTGTGCCTTTGCGGTCCACGGTTTTGTCCACCACCGTCACTGGGGGTTCGGCCAAGATGCTGAGGGACGGGTAGACGATGTCGACCTTGTTGCCAAATTCTTTTTCCAGCAAATGCGCTTCGTTCTCCCACGAGATGAACACATCACCCTGGTTGCGTTGGGCGAAGGTGATGGACGAGCCGCGTGCGCCGGTGTCGAGCACGGGCACGTTTTTGTAGAGCTGCGCCACAAAGTCTTTGGCTTTGGCGTCACCGCCGTATTTGCGTTTGGCAAATTCCCACGCGGCCAAGTAGTTCCAGCGTGCGCCGACCGAGGTTTTGGGGTTGGGTGTGATCACACTGATGCCGGGCTTGACCAAGTCGTCCCAGTCTTTGATGCCTTTGGGGTTGCCCTGGCGCACCACCAACACGATGGTGGAGGTGTACGGTGCCGAGTTGTGGGGCAAGCGCTTTTGCCAGTCGGCAGGAATGAGCCCACCGTTTTTGCCCAAGGCATCGATGTCCCCGG
>CANCUP010000231.1 GCA_947381325.1 Comamonadaceae bacterium | reverse complement strand
AACAAATTAACAAAAAGTTAAATATTAGTAAAACACTAAAATACGACAAAATTATAAGAAATTGAAAAATATTTTAATAATTTTTTTGGCATATATCTCATTGTTATTCTTGGTTAAATATAGCAATAGACAACCATATACCAATATATTTCGCTAAATTAGTTTTGACATTTAGGATAACCCGTGTATATAATACCGATCTCGCTTCAAAGAAAGCCTGAAAGAAAAAAAGTTCTTTAACAAACGAAACAATCAATAAATGTGGGACATCTGACTTATACCTAACAAGTATATCATACGTATGTATGTATACAAGGAAGGTATTGAAGTTAGATAGTCTTACGGGAAACCGAATATGAGTATAGAAATATATAAGTAATAAGATATATGTCTAGCGAAGAAGTACAAGTTAGGATTTAAACGAAAGAGTTTGATCCTGGCTCAGATTGAACGCTGGCGGCGTGCTTTACACATGCAAGTCGAACGGCAGCATGGATGCTTGCATCTGATGGCGAGTGGCGAACGGGTGAGTAATACATCGGAACGTACCTATTAGTGGGGGATAACTGATCGAAAGATTGGCTAATACCGCATAATCTCTGAGGAGGAAAGCTGGGGACCCGCAAGGGCCTGGCGCTGATAGAGCGGCCGATGGTTGATTAGCTAGTTGGTGGGGTAAAGGCTTACCAAGGCGATGATCAATAGCTGTTCTGAGAGGAAGATCAGCCACACTGGGACTGAGACACGGCCCAGACTCCTACGGGAGGCAGCAGTGGGGAATTTTGGACAATGGGGGAAACCCTGATCCAGCAACGCCGCGTGAATGAAGAAGGCCTTAGGGTTGTAAAGTTCTTTTATCTGGGAACAAAGATTACGGGGTAATATCCTGTGAGGATGAGGGTACCAGAAGAATAAGCACCGGCTAACTACGTGCCAGCAGCCGCGGTAATACGTAGGGTGCGAGCGTTAATCGGAATTACTGGGCGTAAAGGGTGCGCAGGCGGATATATAAGTTGGATGTGAAATCCCCGAGCTTAACTTGGGAATGGCATTCAAGACTGTATGTCTAGAGTTTGTCAGAGGGGGGTAGAATTCTAAGTGTAGCAGTGAAATGCGTAGAGATTTAGAGGAATACCGGTGGCGAAGGCGGCCCCCTGGGATAGAACTGACGCTCAGGCACGAAAGCGTGGGTAGCAAACAGGATTAGATACCCTGGTAGTCCACGCCCTAAACGATGTCTACTTGCTGTTGGGGGTAAAACCTAAGTAGCGAAGCTAACGCGAGAAGTAGACCGCCTGGGGAGTACGGTCGCAAGATTAAAACTCAAAGGAATTGACGGGGACCCGCACAAGCGGTGGATGATGTGGATTAATTCGATGCAACGCGAAGAACCTTACCTGCTCTTGATATGCTAGGAAGGCCTAAGAGATTAGGCTGTGCCTTCGGGAACCTAGACACAGGTGCTGCATGGCTGTCGTCAGCTCGTGTCGTGAGATGTTGTCTTAAGTGACGCAACGAGCGCAAC
The DNA here is from genome assembly GCA_947381325.1 of Comamonadaceae bacterium. Lineage (GTDB taxonomy): Bacteria > Pseudomonadota > Gammaproteobacteria > Burkholderiales > Burkholderiaceae_C > Limnohabitans. The sequence goes on along the minus strand of CANCUP010000231.1, from coordinate 4,994 downwards.
CCTTACTACTAGTTGCCATCATTAAGTTGGGCACTCTAGTGGGACTGCCGGTGCTAAGCCGGAGGAAGGTGGGGATGACGTCAAGTCCTCATGGCCCTTATGAGCAGGGCTTCACACGTCATACAATGGTAGGTACAAACGGTTGCCAACCCGCGAGGGGGAGCTAATCCGAGAAAGCCTATCGTAGTCCGGATTGTAGTCTGCAACTCGACTACATGAAGTCGGAATCGCTAGTAATCGCAGATCAGAATGTTGCGGTGAATACGTTCCCGGGTCTTGTACACACCGCCCGTCACACCATGGGAGTGGAGGATACCAGAAGTTGTTAGGCTAACCGCAAGGGGGCCGATTACCACGGTATGTTTCATGACTGGGGTGAAGTCGTAACAAGGTAGCAGTAGGGGAACCTGCGGCTGGATCACCTCCTTTCTAGAGAAAAGGTATAAGTTGGGTGCTCACATTTATTGATTGTTTGGAAAAAAGATTAGTATAGATATGCGCGCTAAGCCATAGGGGTTTGTAGCTCAGCTGGTTAGAGCACACGCTTGATAAGCGTGGGGTCGCTGGTTCAAGTCCAGCCAGACCCACCAGAGTTTTTTTGAAGAGAAGCTATGTAAAAGTAGTTATTGAAAGAAAAACAGAAAATACAAGCAGTTCTAGGCGTAGGGTAAGGCAGTGTACGAGTAGTACACAACGAACACTACAACAAAGAAATGCGAAGTAGTTTGGGGGATTAGCTCATTTGGTAGAGCATCTGCTTTGCAAGCAGAGGGTAGTCGGTTCGATCCCGTCATCCTCCACCAAAACGCGCAGGAAAAATATCTATATGTATTTAAGTTGTGTTTTTTAGATACTTTTAGATTTATGTATATAAATTAAGAAAAGTATATTAAAAGAGATACAAATTAAGTACATAGCGTACTAAGATCTTTAACAATTTGGAATTATATGATATAGAGAATGTTAATTTACCAGGATTAGCTGTATCGCAAGATATAGTTAATATTATTTATTTAAAAGTAAAGATTCAGTGGAAGTGATGGAATGTAAGGGTTCGTAAGGATTCTTAGAAAAGATCATGAGTAACTGACAGTGGGTAGATTGCATACTTGAGCAAACATAAAAGAATATTCATTGAAGCAAAAAATGATTAATACATTGATATAGATCAAAAGGCTATATTGGTGTAGAACAGAACATAAAATAGTAGTTTGAAATTATTAGTTGATATGAGAGATCATTGAAATAATAGAGTCAAGTGAATAAGTGCATGTGGTGGATGCCTTGGCGATTACAGGCGAAGAAGGACGTAGCAGCTTGCGAAAAGCTGCGGGGAGCTAGCAAACGAGCATTGATCCGCAGATATCCGAATGGGGCAACCCAACCAGCAATGGTTATCCCGTATGGGAGGCGAACGCAGTGAACTGAAACATCTAAGTAACTGCAGGAAAAGAAATCAACCGAGATTCCGAAAGTAGTGGCGAGCGAAATCGGAGGAGCCATCAATTGATATTACGAAGAGATAGCAGAACAACCTGGGAAGGTTGACCAAAGTGGGTGAAAGTCCCGTATGCGAAATCCTTTGTAAGGTACTAAGATTGAGATAAGTAGGGCGGGACACGAGAAATCCTGTCTGAAGATGGGGGGACCATCCTCCAAGGCTAAATACTCGTAATCGACCGATAGTGAACCAGTACCGTGAGGGAAAGGCGAAAAGAACCCCGGGAGGGGAGTGAAATAGATCCTGAAACTGCATGCATACAAACAGTGGGAGCGGGTAACCGTGACTGCGTACCTTTTGTATAATGGGTCAGCGACTTACGTTGTGTTGCGAGCTTAACCGAATAGGGGAGGCGTAGGGAAACCGAGTCTTAATAGGGCGATAGTAGCGCGGCGTAGACCCGAAACCAGATGATCTATCCATGGCCAGGTTGAAGGTGCAGTAACATGCACTGGAGGACCGAACCGACTAATGTTGCAAAATTAGCGGATGAGCTGTGGATAGGGGTGAAAGGCTAAACAAATCTGGAGATAGCTGGTTCTCCTCGAAAACTATTTAGGTAGTGCCTCGTGGTAGAGACTTCTTGGGGTAGAGCACTGTTATGGCTAGGGGGTTATTGCAACTTACCAAACCATGGCAAACTCCGAATACGAGAAAGTTGTACACGGGAGACAGACATCTGGTGCTAACGTCAGGTGTCGAAAGGGAAACAACCCAGACCGCCAGCTAAGGTCCCAAATGATCAATTAAGTGGTAAACGATGTGGGAAGGCACAGACAGCTAGGATGTTGGCTTAGAAGCAGCCATCATTTAAAGAAAGCGTAATAGCTCACTAGTCAAGTCGTCCTGCGCGGAAGATGTAACGGGGCTAAATTGATAACCGAAGCTGCGGATCACACTTAGGTGTGGTGGTAGAGGAGCGTTCTGTAGGCCGATGAAGGTGTGTTGAGAAGCATGCTGGAGGTATCAGAAGTGCGAATGCTGACATGAGTAGCGTTAAAATGGGTGAAAAGCCCATTCGCCGAAAGTCCAAGGATTCCTACGCAACGTTAATCGGCGTAGGGTGAGTCGGTCCCTAAGGTGAGGCAGAAATGCGTAGCTGATGGGAAACTGGTTAATATTCCAGTACCGATGTTTAATGCGATGTGGGGACGGAGTAAGTTAGGTCATCCAGCTGTTGGAATAGCTGGTTCAAGCTTGAAGGTAGGTAGTATAGGCAAATCCGTACTACTATTGCTGAGGAGTGATAACGAGGAACTAAGGTTCTGAAGTGACTGATACTACGCTTCCAGGAAAAGCCACTAAGCTTCAGTTAAACACGACCGTACCGCAAACCGACACTGGTGGACGAGATGAATATTCTAAGGCGCTTGAGAGAACTCTGGAGAAGGAACTCGGCAAATTGGCACCGTAACTTCGGGAGAAGGTGCGCCCTAATAACGTGAAGAGATTTACTCTTGGAGCGGTAAGGGGCTGCAGATAATAGGTGGCTGCAACTGTTTAATAAAAACACAGCACTCTGCAAACACGAAAGTGGACGTATAGGGTGTGACGCCTGCCCGGTGCTGGAAGATTAAATGATGGGGTGCAAGCTCTTGATTGAAGTCCCAGTAAACGGCGGCCGTAACTATAACGGTCCTAAGGTAGCGAAATTCCTTGTCGGGTAAGTTCCGACCCGCACGAATGGCGTAATGATGGCCACACTGTCTCCTCCAGAGACTCAGCGAAGTTGAAATGTTTGTGAAGATGCAATCTCCCCGCGGCTAGACGGAAAGACCCCATGCACCTTTACTGTAGCTTTGCATTGGACTTTGAACATAGATGTGTAGGATAGGTGGGAAGCTATGAAGCAGTGACGCTAGTCATTGTGGAGCTGACGTTGAAATACCACCCTTGTATGTTCGTGGTTCTAACCGAGATGAAAACATCATCCGGGACATTGCATGGTAGGCAGTTTGACTGGGGCGGTCTCCTCCCAAAGAGTAACGGAGGAGTACGAAGGTAACCTTATCACGGTCGGAAATCGTGAGGAAAGTGCAATGGCAAAAGGTTGCTTGACTGCGAGAGGTACATCTCGAGCAGGTGCGAAAGCAGGTCATAGTGATCCGGTGGTTCTGAATGGAAGGGCCATCGCTCAACGGATAAAAGGTACGCTGGGGATAACAGGCTGATACCGCCCAAGAGTTCACATCGACGGCGGTGTTTGGCACCTCGATGTCGGCTCATCACATCCTGGGGCTGTAGTCGGTCCCAAGGGTATGGCTGTTCGCCATTTAAAGTGGTACGTGAGCTGGGTTTAAAACGTCGTGAGACAGTTTGGTCCCTATCTGCCGTGGGCGCTGGAAGTTTGAAGGGGTCTGCTCCTAGTACGAGAGGACCGGAGTGGACATACCTCTGGTGTACCGGTTGTCACGCCAGTGGCATAGCCGGGTAGCTAAGTATGGAAGAGATAAACGCTGAAAGCATCTAAGTGTGAAACTCGCCTTAAGATTAGACTTCCCTGGGGGTTTAACCCCCCTAAAGGGTCGTTGGAGACTACAACGTTGATAGGTCGGGTGTGGAAGTGCAGTAATGTATTAAGCTAACCGATACTAATTGCCCGTGAGGCTTGACTCTATTATTTGAGTGGTTTCTGTAACAAGAAATGCGAAAATGGATAGTTTGTTCAAGTAGCAATCTACATATGTTTATGAAAGTAAACATAATCACTGTAGGACATGAGAGAGTTTTAGTCGACTCTCTCGAAAAAGTAAAGAAAACATATATCATATAACCCAGATTGTTAAATTAACATAAAGTAGGTATAATAAAAGGCTACAACCTTTGAGTAACTACTAGCACTCTTCTAGTTTAATTCTAGATTTGTGCGTACAGAATTGCTTGGTGACAATAGAGAAGCGGTCCCACTCCTTCCCATCTCGAACAGGACAGTGAAACGCTTCATCGCCGATGATAGTGCGGGTGCGCTCGTGCGAAAGTAGGGCATTGCCAAGCTTCCTTTCATATCTCCCTCCAGGAATACAGCTCTTAGTTTAAGGGTTGTATTTTGGAGTTGTGAGTTACTAGCAATATTACAAAGCCCCAACTGGAAACAGTTGGGGCTTTTGTATTTCTATTTCCATAATCTTATTATTAAATAATATAATAGTCTAACTACATGGATCCCATCATTCGATGGAGTGATATTAATAATGCTATATTATGTTTAATATCGTATATCATCCTTTGATGGGGTGAGATTATTAATGCTACATTATGGTTAATGTACGTCATCCCAAACATGGTCTAGATGCTGTATCAAAGAGAATTTGGGATCCATGCCCTAATTATACTTTTACATTACATTCATTAGAGAGAGTAAGAACATTGATCCCATCCTTCGATGGGGTGACGAAGTGGAGTAACCTAATGCATAAAATCATTATACGCCCAAACCTTATCCTTGGATCTATGCCCTAAAAGTTCACGTATATATATGTTTTTAGGTTAAAAT
>CANCUP010000230.1 GCA_947381325.1 Comamonadaceae bacterium | reverse complement strand
CGAAATCGACCACGCCGGATGTTTCGCCTACAGTCCAGTTCAAGGGGCAACAGCCAATCAACTACCCGGCATGCTTCCGCAAGAGGTTCGCCAGACGCGCCAAGACCGCTTCATGCAAGTTGCTGAAGAGGTTTCAACCCAAAAACTCAAACGACGCATAGGATCTACATTGCAAGTCTTGATTGATCAGGCGCCAGGAAATGGGCGAAAAGGGGGCGTGGGCCGCAGCTATGCCGATGCTCCAGAAGTTGATGGCGTTGTGAAGTTGCTGCCGGCCGAAAAAATCAGCAAAGTTCTAAGAGTGGGGGAATTCACCCGCGCACGCGTGGTGACTACAGATGGGCATGATCTTGTCGCGGTACCCATATGAAAATAAAAAAGCAAAAGCCACCCAAAAGGTGGCTTTCAATTAACTTATATTGGTGCCCAGGAAGGGACTCGAACCCCCACGAAGTTACTCGCTAGTACCTGAAACTAGTGCGTCTACCAATTCCGCCACCTGGGCATTTCAGGAAAGAAAGGCATTGTATCAAAAATTCACTAACAACCAGCGGTTTGCTGGAAGAGTTCGAAGGAACCGTCTCTGGTCATCGTGACGGTCACGGTTTTGTCCAACGTGACGACGGTGCTGCTGATATCTATCTGCCGCCCAACGAAATGCGTGCGGTCTTGCACCGCGACCGAGTAAAAGCACGTGTTGTCCGCTTTGATAAAAAGGGACGTCCTGAAGGGCGAGTCGTAGAAATCATCGAGCGTTCAGCTCAACCCATCATTGGTCGCTTGCTGCAAGAAAGTGGCGTATGGCTTGTTGCCCCTGAAGACAAACGCTACGGACAGGACGTTCTGATTCCCAAAGGTGCGACTGGTCGAGCAAGCACAGGCCAAGTGGTTGTGGTTGAACTGACTGAGCCTCCAAGTTTGTACGGACAACCGGTTGGACGGATCAAAGAAGTCTTGGGTGAAGTGGATGATCCAGGCATGGAAATCGAAATTGCGGTACGCAAATACGGTGTTCCACATGAGTTCTCTCAAGGGTGTTTAGCAATGGCAAGAGGGTTGCCCGATAAAGTTCGTCTGCAAGATAAGAAAGATCGCGTAGATTTAACGGACGTCGCCTTGGTCACGATTGATGGTGAAGATGCACGTGACTTTGATGACGCAGTTTATTGCGAACCCGCTAAGGTTGGGCGTGGCAAAGGATGGCGGTTGTTGGTGGCTATTGCCGATGTGAGTCACTATGTTGAAACAGGCAGTGCGATTGACATTGATGCCTATGACCGAGCAACTAGTGTGTATTTTCCGCGCCGTGTCATTCCGATGTTGCCCGAAAAACTCTCAAATGGATTGTGCTCACTCAACCCAGATGTTGAGCGTTTGTGCATGGTGTGTGACATGTTGATCACGGCAACCGGGGAGATACATGCATACCAGTTTTACCCTGCCGTGATGCACAGTCATGCCCGATTTACCTATACAGAAGTCGCAGCTATATTAGCTAACACAAGGGGGCCGGAGGCGGGTAAGCGCAAAGAACGCGTGTCCGATCTGATGAACTTGCACGATGTGTATGGTGCATTGTTAAAGTATCGTCACGCTCGAGGAGCAGTTGATTTCGAAACCACTGAGACTCAAATAGTGTGTGATGACAGCGGGCGTATTGAAAAAATTATTCCACGTATTCGCAATGACGCACACAAACTGATTGAAGAGGCAATGCTGGCTGCCAACGTTTGCAGCGCTGATTTCATTTTGCAAAGTAAACAATCTGGTTTGTTTCGTGTGCATGAAGGTCCAACGCCCGAGAAGATAGATATTTTGCGCAACTACCTCAAGACCACGGGTGTTGGCTTGACGATCACGGACAACCCCAAGCCTGCTGACTTTCAATCAATAGCGGAGGCGACCAAAGAGCGAGTTGATGCTCAGCAAATACACTCAATGCTGCTGCGTTCTATGCAACAGGCCATTTACACACCGATCAACAGTGGACACTTTGGTTTAGCCTTTGATGCCTATACCCATTTCACCAGTCCTATTAGGCGTTACCCTGACTTACTGGTTCATCGTGTAATAAAAGCAATTTTGCTCAAACGCCGCTATCAATTGCCGGCGTTGCCGATGCCTGGTGAAGCGCATGCAAAACTTGCTCGACGCTTGGCCACGCGTGCGCAGAAACCTTCACAAAAACTTGAGACCAGTTCTAAGCCCACTCTGGATCAGCAGGCATGGGAGGCTGCTGGCTTGCACTGCAGTGCCAATGAGCGCCGAGCAGATGAGGCAAGCCGTGATGTAGAGGCCTGGCTCAAGTGCAAGTACATGCGCGAGCATCTTGGTGAGGAGTATGGCGGTGTTGTCACGGCTGCCACAGGCTTTGGTTTGTTTGTGACTTTAGATTCAATGTTTGTTGAAGGCCTAGTCCATATCACTGAGTTGGGCGGTGAGTACTATCGATTTGACGAAGCTCGACAAGAATTGCGAGGCGAACGAACAGGTATCCGCTACGCCATAGGATCAAGGGTTCGAATTCAAGTAAGTCGCGTGGATTTAGATGGTCGAAAAATTGACTTTCGCTTGGTTCGTGATAACGAAGAGTCACTACTACGACCACTCAAGGATGCTGGAAAGTCTTATTCAAAGGAAACCAACTCTAGCGATAAGCAATCTTTTAAAAAGACCACAGTCAAACCCAATAAGACTGGGATCCATAAGCCTGGCGCAGCTAAAACGAAGAGTCGTCGGGGCCGTTAGTGAACGATTGAATAGATGTGGCCAACATACAAGCATCCATGCTTCGTTCAGTCAGTGCCCAGGCATCAGCAGCAGCCCCATGGAGTCGAACACCGTCGCATGCTGCGTAAAACCCTTGTTGGCCTTGAGCAATTTTGGCCCCAATCAATCCAGCCAGTACATCGCCTGTTCCCGCAGTGGAAAGCAGCGCATTGCCGGTGTTGTTGATGACAGGTTTTTGATAAGGCGAGGAAATCACGGTTCCCGAGCCTTTAAGAACAATCGTGCACTGGGTCAAGTTTGAAAGTTGAGTTGCTGCTTGAATTCGATTGCCTTGAATCTCTCTGACGGAGCAGTGAAGAAGTCGTGCAGCTTCTAATGGATGGGGAGTCAGGACAGTTGTCTTGTTGTAATGATGGCGATTTTTTAGAGATTCCATCAACGAGCTGCTATCAGCAATGACATTGAGCGCATCAGCATCAAGCAATAAACTGTGAGATTCATGTAAAACCCTGGGCAAAAACTCCCGAATTGAATCGGATCCGCCACAGCCGCAAACCACGCAAGCTTCTTCTAGTTTCTGAGCCTCAAACTCACGCCCCATCAATGCAGGATTTTGTATTGAGAAGGTGGCTTGAGCGAGCTTGTCAAGCAAGGTCAAGTACACGCGTCCAACCCCTGAATGAAGTCCTGCCATGCCTGCCAATATGGCTGCACCAGACATGCCAGGTGCACCTCCGATGACTATCAGGTCACCGTAACTGCCTTTATGACTATTGTGCGGACGTAGCGTTCTTTTGTGACTGTCGTTGCCTTGCAGTAGTGCAAAAGACTCAGGTGGTTCTGCAGCCTGATCCGATTTGTCATACATCAAGTCGTCAAACCAAACTTGCCCGCTGGCATCGCGACCATCCGCCGTGAACAGTCCAGCCTTCAAGGTCAGCAGGCTCAATGTGTGCCGTTGACCTTTCAATCTAGGCGTCTTGACTGAGCGAAGCCATTCACCAGTATCAGGAAGTAAACCTGTTGGCAGGTCAATAGACAGAACAGGAGATTCATGCGTGTGCATGATTTCCAACCAATTGGCCATTTGGTCTGTGGGTGCCCTGTTGCATCCAATTCCAAGCAACGCGTCAATGCCTAAGTCAAAGTCTGGCCTAGGGTGATCATCAAATTGAATCCCAGCTTCTTTTGCGCGTTGCCATGACCGCCTTGCATCGATTAGCCCCTTGTCTGGTTGACCTAAGTGAGTCACGCTGACGCTCTTACCCCACTTATGCAGTTGAATCGCCGCTTCCAGCCCATCGCCGCCGTTATTGCCCGAACCACAAGCTATCCATATCTTTTTAGCATGTGGTGATATTGCCAATGCCAGTTTTGCAGTTGAAAGTCCTGCTCGCTCCATCAGAGAGTGCGGTGGTAAGACACTTCTGAGGTGCTTTTCTAGGGCTTGAGTCTGGAGCATGCTGTGCAAGGGCCAAGTTCGGACTCCTTTGACCTGGTGCATGGTTTTGGGTCGATCAAACATTAACGTAGGTTGAGACGTTCTATCCCAAGTCCATCCAGATCGACATCAGTTTGACGCCCTGACAAAATATCTGCCAACGCCCTTGCACTGCCACAGGACAGGGCCCAACCGCTTGACCCGTGCCCTAAATTCAACCACACACCGGGGATCCCGCTCGGGCCTATCACCGGAGGGCCGTCTGGCAACATGGGGCGTGATCCTTTCCAGACTTGCACGCTGTCTTGAGTTCGCGCTGCACCTGGGAACCAATCGTCAAGTACACGGTAAAGCGTTTTCAAACTGGCTGCATGATGCTTTTTGGCATCGCCTCCAACCTCTGCACTGCCGGATACGCGAATGCGCTGTCCAAGACGTGAAATTGCAACTTTGAAGCGCTCATCCATGACGCCGCTGCGAGGTGCATCTAGCGGTTCCCGTATTGATGCACTCACTGAGTAGCCATGAACAGCAGCTAAAGGAATATTCAACTTCAACGGGGACAGGAGGTTGGTGCTTGTTATACCCGCGCAGATCACAATTGCTCCAAATGAAGTGCCAGAATCCTTTGAAGACAGGCGAATTTGTGTCGGGTTTGTGTTCAGCAGAGGTTGAACATTGGCATTGAAATGGAACTTAACGCCCATCGATTCAGCGATGTTTTTCAACAATAAGGTGAACTGTCTGCAGTTTGCAACTTCATCATTGGGAAAGTACAAAGCTTGAGCGAGAGACGTGGAAGGGTTCAAAGCTGGCTCGATGCGCCGGGCTTGTTCGGGGTTCAATGTTTGAAAACTTATTCCAGAATCTCGCATAACCTCCAGAGATGCTTGAGCTAGGAGATAGTCCTTTTCGCTTCGCAGCAAAATCATGTAACCAGAAGTTCGGTCGTAATCAAGATGCAGACGCTGCGTTAGGGATTGAAGTCGCTGTTGACTGTATGTCGATAGACGTAACAAGCGTTGTCGATTTTTGATGAAAGTCGCGTTTTGGCATGCTCGCCACCATCGCCATAACCATCTGATCTCGGCCCAGCTTGGCCGAAATATTCTGACGGGTGTGTGAGATT
>CANCUP010000229.1 GCA_947381325.1 Comamonadaceae bacterium | reverse complement strand
CGCAAGTGTTGGCCGTGATCAACGCATCGCCCTTTCACGTAGGCAAAGGTGATGAGCGTGAGGAGGCCATGCGTGCGCGTGTGAAAGCCACTCAATTGCCCTTGGTCTATGCCCATTTGGTGGGTGGACAAGATGAGGTGGTGTTTGAGGGGCGATCGTTTGCGTTGAATGCTGATGGGGATGTTGCTGCGCGCGCGAAGGCATTTGTTGAGGAAGCCTTGGTGTTGGATCTCACCGATGACCAGGGTCTGAAATTTCATGGCTCTTTGGCTGCGCAGGGCTCCTTTGAGGCAGACTTGTGGCATGCCTTGGTGTTGGGCGTGCGCGATTACGTTGGCAAAAACGGGTTTCCTGGCGTTCTTTTGGGGCTCTCAGGAGGCATCGATTCCGCCTTGGTTTTGGCCATTGCCGTAGATGCCCTGGGCGCTGGAAAAGTTCGCGCGGTGATGATGCCATCGCCCTATACCGCAGAGATCAGTTGGATCGATGCGCGTGACATGGCACATCGCTTGGGCGTGCGCTATGACGAACTGTCTATCGTGCCGGAGTTTGAGGCCTTTCTGAGCACACTCAAATCGGACTTCGAAGGCACCAGTTTTGACACCACCGAGGAGAACATCCAAGCGCGGATTCGCGGTACCTTGTTGATGGCCTTGTCCAACAAATTCGGTGCCATTGTGTTGACCACGGGCAACAAGAGTGAGATGGCAACAGGTTACTGCACACTTTATGGCGATATGGCGGGTGGATTTGCCGTTATCAAAGACGTTGCTAAAACATTGGTGTTTAAGTTAGCCCACTGGCGCAATGCCAACGATCCGTATGGCACGGGTTCACACCCGATTCCGCAACGCATCATCACAAGACCACCGAGTGCAGAGTTGCGCCCTGATCAAAAAGACCAAGACAGCTTGCCACCCTATGAGGTGCTTGATGAAATCGTCTCGCGTTTCATGGAGAACGACCAAAGTTCTGGTGAGATTGTGGCTGCTGGTTTTGCGCAGGCCGATGTCGACAAGGTCACTCGGTTGATTCGATTGAACGAGTACAAGCGTCGCCAATCGCCCGTGGGCATTCGTGTCACACATCGCAGTTTCGGCAAAGATTGGCGTTATCCTATAACCAATAAGTTCCGCGCCTGAAGGCAATTTTTTCTCGATTTCCCAAGGATTGACCATGAAGCAAATCACAGCAGTTATCAAACCATTCAAACTCGAAGAGGTGCGTGAGGCCTTGGCTGAATGCGGTGTGACCGGTTTGACGGTGACCGAGGTGAAAGGCTTCGGTCGTCAAAAAGGGCATACCGAGTTGTACCGTGGGGCTGAGTATGTGGTGGATTTCTTGCCAAAAGTAAAAGTCGAAGTCGTTGTGAAGTCTTCAGACGTTGACCTGTGTGTGGACGCCATCGTGCGTGCAGCACGTACTGGCAAGATTGGTGATGGGAAAATTTTCATCACTTCCGTTGAGCGCGTGGTGCGCATTCGCACGGGCGAACTCGACGAAACTGCAATTTAAGTCACAGTGCGTCGAGCTTTGCCTCTGGGCTAAAACCAGCGGCTTGCACCAGCTCGCGTAGCAAAGCCCGAGGTTCGCTTGCGACTCGTATCAGGTCCATTTGCCAGTCGCTCAAAAAACCTTGCGCAACGCTGTTGCTGGCAAATTGCAACAAACCGTCGTAATAACCATCGGTGTTGAGCAGGCCGATGGGTTTGTTGTGGTAGCCCAGTTGACGCCAAGTCCAGACTTCAAAGAACTCTTCAAAAGTGCCAATTCCTCCGGGCAAAGCAAGGAATACGTCCGCACGTTCCGCCATCATCTGCTTGCGCTGATGCATGGTGTCCACCACATGAAGTTCAGCGCAAGCTGTGCGTGTGTTTTCTTTGGATTGAAGGCCTTTGGGAATGATGCCGATCACCTGACCACCAGAATCAGCAGTCGATTGAGCCACCAAGCCCATCAAGCCGTTATTGCCGCCGCCGTAGACCAGTTGACCTTGGTGGTGGCCGATCCATTCGCCAACTTCTCGTGCCACTTGGGCGTAAGCGGGCGATGCGCCTGTGCGAGAGCCGCAGTAAACGCACACAGAAAATGCCGGCACTTTCGTCATGGCATCAAGCGGGGGAAAAGGGCAGCGGTCCAAACACCGATGCAAAGTAACACGCTGAGAAGCACGGCCGCACTGCCCATGTCTTTGGCGCGTTTTGCAAGTTCATGCCACTCAGGGCCAATCCGGTCAATGGCGGATTCAATGCCCGTGTTGAGTAATTCCACCACCATGACCAAGATGACAGTGCCGACAAGTAGTGCTGTTTCTACCCATGACTGACCAAACCAAAACGCGAGGGGAAGCAAAACAATTGAGGTGAGGGCTTCTTGTCTGAACGCCTTTTCATCCCATGCTGCGCGTAAACCGCTGAGTGAATAACCCAAGGCATGCCATAAACGGTTGAGCCCGGTTCTATTTTTTTGGGGGTTGGTTTCCATGACGTGACTTTAATGGCTCACGTCGCAGCACTGACTAAGCGAGTGCCTGCCCATATGTCATGCCAAAACTGTCCTTGAGCTTGAAAGCGGCTGGTCAATGACCATACCAATACCCATCCGATACAAATGACCAAGGTCTCTGCACCCGTCAAGTCAAAAGGTGCAAGCGCAGCCAGAGGTGGGAGGAACCATACCCAACTCAGAAGATAGCGCCCGAATGCCCGCATTTGGGTCAGGGGTTGTCCTTGCGCATCGACCAAGCGTATGTGCCAAGTTTTCATGGCGAGGGTTTGCCCTTTGTGTCCGAACCATGTGAAATAAATCGCAAAAATCAAGAACAAAAAAGCTTGTAAACCATGGCGATTGTCAAGCGCATGCCGGGTTTGGCTGAGGGAACTGAATAAATAGGCAGAAATAAACACCACCCCGAATAAAAGCAAACCTTCATAGAGCCAGCACGCCAGTCGTCGGAGCAAGTGGGGCGCTTTCAACGCGTCGGTGCTGACGTCAGCCATTAGGCTCATTGGGCTGTAACCGGGGTCTCTTGCGGCGCTACAGGGGGCGGCGTTGGGGCTGCTGCTGTATTTGGCAAGGGCGGCAGCAAAGTCATGGGCGCTGCTTGCTGGCTGTCAATGCGTGGAAGGGGTTTGGTGCCGGAGCTTGGAATCGGAGTGGTTGCCAGTTTGTTGGAGGAGACGGGTTTGACGGCAGGTGCAGCACCTAAGGGAGCCGTGACTTGTTGGGTGGCTAGTTTTTGTTTGGCTTGTGGACTGAGCGCTTGATAGGCTTCCCATTTTGTTCGCTTTTCGTCTTGTGGAAGCTGCTTGACATCCGCAAAATTCAACCGAGCCAATGAGCGCTGCTGAGGACTGAGGGCGGCCCACTCACGCATTCGCCCTTGAATCACCGTTTGTTCTTCATTCGAGAGTTGGGAGAAGTTTTGCGAAATTGCCAACCATTTGCGCTTGTGTGGCTGAGTCATGCTCGGCCAAAGTTGAGACAGCGGACTCAAGGCTTGCTTTTGTGCGGGCGTTAGGTCTTGCCAGTAAGGCTTCAAGCTGATCTCGGCTTGAGCGTTTGGAATAGGCCCATTTGTTTGTGCGATTGAATCGACGCACAGGAAGCCACACAAGGCCAGCAGCGGTGCGAGCATCCTGGTGGAAATTCTGGAAGACAAATGCATGCGTCGTTAATCTCGTGGCGCACTTGGGATTTCGTTCGCCAGTGGAGATTTTAAGAATTGCAAGAACCCTGGGTCTGCATAAGCACTGGGCGGCAGGTCGTCACTCAACATGGCTGAATCAACTTCGGCTAATTCGCTTGCGCGGTTGTCATCCAAAATATTTTGAATCAGTGCGAGACCTGCAACCAAAGCGACGAGAGGCAAAAAAGAAGCCATACGAATCCACAAATTAAGGCCCTCATCGCCAAATCTGAGCATGCCCACACCACCTTGGTGGCTGACTTGAGTGCCCAACCGCGCTGACACAGCACGGTTTCTTGCTGCTCGCAGACGTTCGTTGATCTCGTAAGGGAGATCATGGGTGGCTTCGTTCAGGCGGCACGCGATGACGTGTCCCAATGTGTCTGTTGTATGGATGCGTGAATTGGTCATGGTCGTAGCCCCTTGGCGGTGAGTGCTTTGCTGAGAGATTGGATCGCCCGCGAACAATGTGTTTTGACGCTTCCTTCTGAACACCCCATGGCGGCAGCCGTCTCAGAAACGTCTAAGTCTTCCCAATAACGCAGCAGGAAGGCTTCTCGTTGACGAAGCGGTAGATTTTGTATCTCTTCTTCAATTTCTCGAACATTGGCAATGCTGGCGAAGTTATCTTCAGCGCTTTGGGTCTTTTGGGATTCATTCTCTGTGGTCAAAGACTCCAAAATGTCAAATTCGCCATCTTCGTGACCTGATTCAAAGTCGCTAAAGCTGCTGAACAAAGCTTTGCGGGTTGAATTTCGTCGAAACCAGTCTAGGGTGGTGTTGGAGAGAATTCGCTGGAATAACATTGGCAATTCAGCGACAGGTTTATCCCCGTAATGTTCTGCAAGCTTCATCATGCTGTCTTGCACAATGTCTAGCGCCGACTCCTCGTCCCGCACATGGTAAAGCGACCTTTTGAAAGCCCGTTTTTCAACACTTTGCAGAAAATCTGAGAGTTCTTGTTCGGATGCCACAGTTTGAGCATTTGGAGGGTAAATACAGCGCAATTATGGCACTCGATGACGAATCATCCTGCGCATGATCAAAGCCCTTCCGCACTTGATGCCATAATCGAGGGTTGCAATTCGACAAAAAAGGCAAACGGGTCTCGGTTCGACGCGAACACATCAAGGCGTCCATGGCCGAAGGTCCAAAGTTTCGACCCAGCCCCACAAAGGCGTGTGAAGAAGCACCCCAGGTTTTTCGTTGACGAAATTCACTCAGGTTAATCATGGATAAAAAACAACTGCAAGCAAGTTCCACCGCTTTGACGGACGGAAAACCCTCTGAATTGATGGGTGGCGAAATTCTCATCAAAGCGCTCCAAGCTGAGAATGTGAAGTACATCTGGGGGTATCCGGGTGGTTCAGTTCTCTACATTTACGACGCTTTGTATAAACAAGACACGATGCAGCATGTCTTGGTGCGTCATGAACAGGCGGCTGTGCATGCTGCTGATGGTTACGCAAGGGCAACGGGTGAAGTCGGGGTTGCACTGGTGACCTCAGGACCCGGAGTGACCAATGCGGTCACGGGTATTGCCACGGCTTACATGGACAGTATTCCGATGGTCATCATCACCGGACAAGTGCCTACCCATGCGATTGGACTAGACGCTTTTCAAGAGTGCGACACGGTGGGGATCACGCGACCTATCGTGAAGCACAACTTTTTGGTGAAAGACCCGCGTGATGTAGCCCTCATCATGAAAAAAGCCTTTCACATTGCCCGCAGTGGTCGTCCTGGCCCGGTTGTGGTGGATATTCCAAAAGATGTGTCGTTCAAGAAGGCTCTGTATGAAGGTTACCCTGCCGAAGTACAAATGCGCTCGTACAACCCTGTTCGAAAAGGACATGGCGGTCAGATTCGTAAGGCACTCCAACTTTTGATGGCTGCAAAACGGCCTTATATCTACACAGGTGGTGGTGTTTTGCTGAGCAACGCATCCACCGAACTGAGAAGTTTGGTCGACATGCTGGGTTATCCCTGTACAAACACCCTCATGGGTTTAGGTGCCTATCCAGCGAGTGACCCTAAGTTTTTGGGCATGTTGGGGATGCATGGCACCATTGAAGCCAACAACGCGATGCAAAATTGCGATGTCCTGTTGGCCGTCGGCGCTCGTTTTGATGACCGGGTGATCGGAAACCCCAAACATTTTGCTCAAAACGAACGAAAAATAATTCACATTGACATTGATCCCTCTAGCATTTCCAAGCGCGTCAAAGTCGATATTCCCATTGTTGGCGATGTCAAAGACGTTTTGACAGAAATGATGGAGATGCTCAAAGAGTCTGGGCTCAAGCCTGACAGCCATGCGTTGGCTGGTTGGTGGGAGACCATCAATGGATGGCGCAAGCGCGATTGCTTGAAATACGACCGCTCCAACACCAGTGTGATCAAACCGCAGTATGTGATTGAGACGCTGCACCAAATGACCAAAGGAACGGACACTTACATCACCTCCGATGTAGGTCAGCACCAAATGTGGGCGGCTCAGTATTACGGGTTTGATGAGCCACGTCGCTGGATCAATTCGGGGGGGTTGGGCACCATGGGCGTGGGTATTCCTTATGCAATGGGCATCAAATTGGCTAAGCCGGACAGCGAGGTATTTTGTGTGACCGGAGAAGGTTCGGTGCAAATGTGTATCCAAGAACTTTCGACGTGTTTGCAATACAACACACCCATCAAGATCATGGCATTGAACAACCGTTACCTAGGCATGGTGCGTCAGTGGCAAGAAATTGAATACTCTGGGCGTTACAGCAGCAGCTACATGGACGCCTTGCCTGATTTTGTGAAGCTGGCTGAAGCTTACGGCCATGTCGGGATGTTGATTGAGCGTCCTGAAGATGTTGAGCCAGCCTTGCGTGAAGCCCGAAAACTCAAAGATCGCACAGTGTTCATGGACTTCAGGACTGATCCGACAGAGAACGTCTTCCCGATGGTTCAAGCTGGTAAGGGCATCACGGAAATGCTGCTCGGCAGCGAAGACCTTTGATCTGGGAGAAGACGCAATGAAGCACATTATTTCCCTGATGCTCGAAAACGAGCCTGGCGCTTTATCGAGGGTCGTTGGACTTTTCTCTGCGCGTGGCTACAACATTGAATCGTTGACTGTTGCCCCGACAGAAGACGCGAGCCTCTCTCGCATGACCATTCAAACTCACGGCTCTGACGATGTCATTGAGCAAATCACCAAGCACCTTAATCGGTTGATTGAGGTTGTCAAGGTGGTCGACTTGACCGAGGGCGCCTACACCGAGCGTGAACTCATGTTGGTCAAGGTGCGCGCAGTCGGTAAAGAGCGCGAAGAGATGAAGCGCATGGCCGATATTTTTCGTGGTCGCATCATTGATGTCACCGAAAAAAGTTACACCATTGAACTGACTGGCGATCAGTCCAAGAACGATGCGTTCTTAGAGGCGATTGATCGCAGTGCAATTCTCGAAACTGTTCGTACAGGTGCGTGTGGCATAGGCCGCGGCGAACGCATCTTGCGTGTTTAATTTCCAACCATTCCAAATTTTTTAGGAGAGACCATGAAGGTTTATTACGACAAAGACTGTGACCTGAGCCTGATCAAGGGCAAAACCGTAGCCATCATTGGTTATGGATCACAAGGACACGCCCATGCACAAAATTTGAACGACAGTGGCGTGAAAGTCGTTGTGGGGTTGCGCAAAGGTGGTGCTTCATGGGACAAAGTTGGCAAAGCCGGCTTGACTGTGATGGAGGTCAACGATGCAGTGAAAGCTGCTGATGTGGTCATGATCTTGCTGCCCGATGAGCAAATTGGTGAGGTTTATACAAACAACGTGGCCCCCAACATCAAGCAAGGCGCTTCTTTGGCCTTCGCCCACGGATTCAATGTGCATTACAACCAAGTCGTTCCTCGTGCCGATTTGGATGTGTGGATGGTGGCTCCAAAGGCGCCCGGACACACGGTTCGTAGCACCTACACACAAGGTGGGGGGGTGCCGCATTTGGTTGCACTGCATCAAGATCGCAGTGGCAAGGCACGTGACCTGGCTTTGAGCTATGCCATGGCCAATGGCGGCGGCAAGGCCGGCATCATTGAAACCAATTTCAAAGAAGAGACCGAAACGGACTTGTTTGGTGAGCAAGCTGTCTTGTGCGGTGGCGCTGTGGAGTTGCTCAAAATGGGCTTCGAAACTCTGGTGGAAGCCGGTTACGCCCCTGAAATGGCATATTTTGAGTGTTTGCACGAACTGAAATTGATCGTTGACTTGATCTATGAAGGCGGCATTGCCAATATGAATTACTCCATCTCAAACAACGCTGAGTTTGGCGAATATGTGACGGGTCCAGAAGTGATCAATGAGCAATCGCGTGCAGCCATGCGTCATGCGTTGAAGCGCATCCAAAACGGTGACTATGCCAAGATGTTCATTCAAGAAGGTCGCCTCAACTACCCAAGCATGACAGCCCGTCGTCGAAACACAGCTGATCACCAGATTGAAGTGGTGGGTGGCCAGCTTCGCGCCATGATGCCTTGGATTGCCAAGAACAAATTGGTCGATCAAACACGTAACTGATCGATGATTGATCATGGAAAAGGGCCACTCTGTGGCCTTTTTCTTTTGATGTGTTGCATTTCTTAGCCTTTACACTTGGCGATTAATTCTATGGAGCCAGATCGATGTCGGACTCAAACGATCGCGCCGAGGGCGAAGCTCCTCGCAAACCCAGAAAAGGCATTTACGTACTGCCAAACCTATTCACCCTTGCAGCACTCTTTGGCGGCTTCTATGCCATTGTGATGGCCATGAATGAACGATTTGAAATGGCGGCGATTGGTGTGTTTTGTGCCATGGTGCTCGATAGCCTAGATGGACGCGTTGCCCGGATGACCAATACCCAAAGTGCATTTGGTGAGCAAATGGATTCTTTGGCAGACATGGTTTCTTTTGGTGCCGCTCCAGCTTTGATTTCCTATGAATGGGCTCTGAAGGGTGTCGGGCGTTGGGGTTGGGTCGCTGCCTTTGTTTACATCTCTTGTGCAGCGCTGCGCTTGGCGCGATTCAACGTTAACACTGCAGTGGTTGACCGGCGTTTTTTTCAAGGCTTGCCTTCACCCGCTGCCGCTGCACTTGTCATGGGTTTTATTTGGTTAATGAATGAAATGGGTTATCAGGGGGCGGAGGTTGTTTGGCCGATGTTCGCCATGTGTTTGTATTCCGGTTTGACGATGGTCACCAACGTTCCTTTTTACAGTTTCAAGGACGTTCAAATGAAAAAAAGTGTGCCGTTTGCTGTCATCGTGATGTTGGCTTTGGTGATTGCAGTGATCAACATCCATCCACCTATTGTTTTATTTGCATTGTTCATGTTGTATGGTTTGAGTGGTTATGCCTTGTACTTATGGAGACGTTCACATGGATTGCAAACCAGCGTCATCAGTACGTCGACAGATGAGCCCGATGAGCAAGGTTTGCACAAATGAGACAGTCACCGCCTTTGGTTTGTGCTAAATTCAAGTCATGAAAATTTCTTCGCGCTCCCTACTGCTTCTATCCCCCAACGGGCGGAGTTGGTAGCGCACGCGCAAATCCAAACAAGGCCCGTATGCACCTGCAACGGGCCTTTTGTTTTGGGGTAGAAATTCATGTTGCAGGTTTTCTGAGAATCAAGGAGTGATGAACATGGCTGACAAACTCATAATTTTTGACACCACATTGCGTGACGGTGAACAGTCGCCCGGTGCGTCGATGACCCGTGATGAGAAATTACGAATTGCGCGTCAATTGGAGCGGTTGAAAGTTGATGTGATTGAAGCCGGTTTTGCGGCAAGTTCCAATGGTGACTTTGAGGCAGTCCAAGCGATTGCCAATGCGATCAAAGACTCAACCATTTGTTCTTTGTCGCGAGCCAATGATCGCGACATCAGCCGAGCTGCTGAAGCACTCAGTGGTGCCAATAGCGCCCGTATCCATACGTTTATAGCTACTTCGCCATTGCACATGGAGAAGAAACTGCGAATGTCGCCGGATCAAGTCTTAGAGCAAGCCAAGCAATCGGTTCGTTTTGCCCGTAATTTGGTGGGTGACATCGAGTTCAGTCCTGAGGACGGTTACCGCAGCGACATGGATTTTCTCTGTCGCGTCTTGGAGGCTGTCATTGCCGAAGGTGCAACCACAATCAATGTGCCTGATACGGTGGGCTACGCGGTGCCAGAGTTGTACGGTGAATTCATCAGAACTCTGCGCGAACGTATCCCCAACAGTGACAAAGCGATTTGGTCTGTTCATTGCCATAACGACTTAGGAATGGCAGTAGCCAACTCGCTGGCTGGCGTGAAAATCGGTGGCGCAAGGCAAGTCGAATGCACGATCAATGGATTGGGTGAACGGGCAGGTAATTGTTCCCTTGAAGAAATTGTGATGGCCGTTAAAACGCGTAAAGACTATTTCAATTTAGAGCTGGGTATTGATACACGGCAAATTTTGGCTGCAAGCCGAATGGTGAGCCAAACCACAGGTTTCGTTGTTCAGCCCAATAAAGCTGTTGTGGGCGCGAATGCATTCGCACATGCTTCAGGCATTCATCAAGATGGTGTGCTCAAAGCTCGCGATACCTATGAAATCATGCGTGCCGAGGACGTGGGCTGGACCGCCAACAAGATCATTTTGGGAAAACTCAGCGGCCGCAACGCATTCAAGCAGCGCCTGCAAGACTTGGGCGTGGAGATGCACAGCGAAAGCGATGTCAACACTGCATTTGCCAAGTTCAAAGAGCTTGCTGACCGAAAGAGTGAAATCTTTGACGAAGATATTTTGGCCTTGGTGAGCGAGGAAAACATTCACAATGACAAAGAGCAATTCGGCTTTGTCTCTTTGTCACAGCACAGTGAAACAGGTGAACGACCTCAAGCCAGCGTGATCTTCACAGTGGACGGTAAAGAGGTCCATGGACAATCCGATGGAAATGGACCAGTCGATGCCTCGCTCAAAGCCATCGAATCACTTGTTAAAAGTGGCGCCGAAATGGTCCTCTACTCTGTCAATGCCATCAGCGGTTCCACTGAGAGCCAAGGCGAGGTCACGGTTCGGCTTCAAAATAGTGGTCGCGTTGTCAACGGTGTCGGATCTGACCCTGATATCGTGGTGGCTTCTGCAAAGGCCTATTTGAGCGCGCTGAATAAATTACAAAGCACCGCTGACCGTGTTGCCGCGCAGGGGTAAACGTCTACCATCTGCTTTACTTCTTCAATAAAAACACGCAAGTCTTTGATCTTGCGTGTTTTTTTATTTTTGATACACTGCATGCACATCACTTTTCAAGCCACAAGGAATACCACTTGAAACATCAGCTGCTTGCCATATCTCTAGGCCTTTTTCTGGTGATGACTTCGGTTTCTTCGCATGCCGAAACACCCCATAAGAACAAAGCTGACAAGACAAAGCCCTCTGTGGTGAAAGCGCAGGTCAAGCGCAAAGTCGTCAAGGTGGTGGTCCCCAAACCTTCATTTGGTCAAATTGCTGGCTTGCATGGTACCTATGACCATTTGGATCTTAAATCCAGCGTTGCCTACGTGATTGATCAAGATACCCACGAAGTGCTCCTGAGCAAGAATGACCAAGTGGTGTTACCTATTGCTTCGATCACCAAGCTGATGACCGGTTTACTCATCAGCGGTGCCAATTTGCCATTGGATGAGTCCATCACAATAACGCAAGACGATGTAGACACTGAAAAAGGCAGCAGCTCTCGTTTACGTGTTGGAACAACCCTGACACGTGGTGAGTTGTTGCACTTGGCTTTGATGGCAAGCGAAAACCGAGCGGCCCACGCTTTGGGACGAACATACCCAGGTGGGTTGTCGGTTTTTGTTGAGCTGATGAATGCCAAAGCCGTCCAGCTGGGCATGCGTGACACACGTTATGTCGAACCGACAGGTTTGTCGAGTCGCAATCAGTCAAGTGCGAAAGATTTGGCCACCTTGGTGGGTTTTGCTTACAACGATCCCATGCTGCGGGAGCTGTCTACTTCTGCCAGTTATGAGGTAGAGGTCGGTAATCACACACTGCAGTATCGAACAACAAATCGTTTAGTAAAGAATCCGAATTGGGAGATCGGGATTCAAAAAACCGGATACATATCTGAGGCTGGTCAATGTTTGGTGATGCAAGCCAAAGTCGCGGGCCGAAAGCTGATCATGGTTTTCTTGGATTCAGCCGGTAAGCTCAGTCGAATCGCGGATGCTGAGCGTGTCCGAAAGTGGGTGGAAATTCACCACGCCGGAAGACCTCAAACCTGAGTGATCTTCGAGATGTCGATCGAAGCCGGTCGCAGACTTGTCAGAAGTGACTTTCTTTGTGACCTAAAGCTTGAGAAATGGTTTTTGTGGTCACTTGTAACTTGGGCAACCAACCTTCGTCCAAGCGATCGGCTGGGGCGGAGATAGACAGCCCGGCGACTAATTTGCCTTGGTCATCGTAGATGCCCGACGCCATGCATCGAACGCCTAGCTCAAGCTCCTCATTGTCGCGGGCGACGCCATATTGGCGAACTTTCGAAAGTTCTCGCTCTAACACTTGCAGCTGGGTGATGCTGTTGCGTGTTTGGCCACTCAGGCCAGTCCTGGCTGCATACGCTCTGACCCTCTGGGGGTCATCCATTGCTAAAAATAATTTTCCGACCGAAGTCAGATGCAGAGGGGCCCGCCCTCCTATGGCCCTGACAACTTGCATGCCAGACCGTTCACTGAATGCTCGCTCGACATACACAATCTCATCACCTTGACGCACGCTGAGGTTAACAGGTTGTTGTGTGAGCTTATGCAATTCGCGCATCGGTTGAACTGCAGCATCTCGAACGTTGAGCCGGTCCTTGACCAAATTACCCAACTCGAGCAATCGCATCCCTAAACGGTAGTTCCCTGCTTCCGGCCGGTCAACGAAGCGACCGACAGCCAGGTCATTCAAAATTCGGTGGGTGGTTGATGGGTGTAAACCCGTACGCTCGCTGATTTCTTTGAGAGAGATGGCTTCTTCTCTGGATGCTAAAACATCCATCAGCGAGAAGATGCGTTCAATGACTTGGATATTTGGCGTTGCTGGAACGCTTGATTTGCGCATGGCTTTATTTTACCTTGTGAAATCATGTGTATTTCCAATGCCCATCGATCAAACGTTGGTGAGGATTGAAGTTGGCCTTGTAATTCATTTTTGCGCTGTCTTTGATCCAATACCCTAGGTAGGCAAAAGCAAGACCGAGTTGTTTTGTTTGTTCAATCTGCCACATGATGTTGTACGTGCCGTAACTCGCCTTTGCTTCCGGTTCGTAAAAGGTATAAACAGCAGATAAACCATCATTGAGCATGTCAATGATGGAAACCATTTTGAGTTTGCCCAGAATCCCTTCCTTGTGCCCTGGCTGACGGAATTCAACAAGGCGAGAGTTGACGCGGCTTTGTAAAAGAAACTGAGTGAATTGCTCCACACTGTCTTGGTCCATGCCTCCACCGGCATGGCGATGCTTTTGGTAGCGAACATACAAGTCATAGTGCTCTGACGAATAACTCAAATTAAGCACGCGAACAACCAAATGCTGGTGTGCACGCCAAGCACGACGTTGGCTCTTTGTGGGTGAAAACTCTTGTGCTTTAACTCTGAGGGGCACACAAGCGCGACAGCCATCGCAGTATGGCCTGTAGGCAAACAAACCACTTCGACGAAACCCCTTTTGCACCAAATCAGAATAGGTGTCATGCTGAATCAGATGACTGGGCGTTGCAACTTGTGAACGTGCTGTCTTGTGATCCAGATAACTACAAGGGTAGGGCGCCGTTGCATAAAACTGCAACGTTTCAAAAGGCAGCTCCTTGGGATGCGTCAATCTTGACTCCGAATTGGCATGATTTCAGACCAGTATATCGATCGATATTGCCAATTTAAAGGCGCTTTGGTTCGCTCTTGTTTCACATGTTCCAGAAAGTGAGATCTTGCAATTTCACGTGCGCCCATCGATGCCAAGTGCTTGGTATTTTGTTGGCAATCAATCCAAAAAATCCCATTCGCTTTGGCAAAAGCCACCAAAGCAGAGAGCGCAATTTTTGATGCATTGGACTGCAAGCTGAACATGGACTCGCCAAACACGCAATGCCCGACAGACACGCAGTACAAGCCACCTACCAAACGGCCATCAATCCAAGTTTCTACGCTGTGTGCGAACCCGGCATCGTGTAAGTCTTGATAGGCAGCGATCATGTCATCTAAGATCCATGTGCCATCTTGTTGAGCGCGCTTGGTATGGGCGCAATGCCGAATAACTTGATCAAATGCGCTGTTGATCTTGATCACATGATTGGGTTTTGCCTGAAATTCAATGAGCTTTTTTCTCATTGACCTGTGCAACTTGAACGAGTCAACATAGAGCACCATTCGGGGGTCTGGTGACCACCAAAGCACGGGTTGATCTTTGCTGAACCACGGAAACATGCCATGGCTGTAGGCTTCGAGAAGTCGTTCAACCGACAAACCACCGCCAGCGGCCACCAAACCATTGAGCCCAGCGTCTGATGTCAATGCGGATTCTGGCGATGGCAGGGGGTCATTGATTTCAAGCCAAGGGATTGGAGAGGCATGTTGGGGCATTGATCAAAGCTTGAGTAGTTGTTTTGGATGACTTTTTTCAGGAAAAATACTTTATTGTTATGTGGGATTTTCTCTGATTAAAAAAATCAGTTCCCGAACATGGGTGCAAGTCCATACAATGAACCCCTTTTGGCTACCTCGCTTTGGTTGGGGTTGATGCATTCCTATAGATTTCGGAGCTCTCTATGCAACTGATGTGGGTGTCAGGACCCACCGCCGCAGTGCGGACTATTTCCATCACCACGCGAAAGGTCTTGGTGGCTGCTGGCGTGTCTGCTTTTTTCTTGGTGTCTTTTGGTGTCTTGCTCCATTTCATTGGATTTCGTATTGCGATTGAGTTCAGCCCCAGCCTTGCAAGAAGCTTAGGTGGCGTGACCACCGAAGCCGAGCAGCAACGTGTGGAATCAGTTTATCGTGAACGGCTGGAAAAACTTCGTCAAAACTTAACTGCGACTGTCCAAGAAATCAGACAGCTTGAAACGCTCAAGAATCGTTTCATGGACATCGCCACGCCCATCAACCTGCGTGACAAACTGAGCAAGAAAGAAGATGCAAAAGGTGGACCTTGGGTTGCGCCCCGTTTACAAACTAATTCATCTCCCATTCTGAGCCGCGATCTGTCCATTGCTTTGGATGAGTTTTCTCAAGCAGAAGCTGCTGTCAAGAACTTGAGCCAAAGCTGGGCCAGCCAACTCAATTGGCTGCATGCTTTGCCCACTGGAATTCCTGTTGACAAAGATTTCCGAATGACAAGTGGATTTGGCATTCGCAATGATCCTTTTACAGGGCAGTTGGCCATGCATGAGGGCTTGG
>CANCUP010000228.1 GCA_947381325.1 Comamonadaceae bacterium | reverse complement strand
GACACCTGCATTAGCAAAACTACACAGCTCTGCAGCAGCGCGTCCCCGCTCGTACACAACGACTTCGTGCCCTTGCTCTGCAAGTTCATAGGCGGTAGTTACGCCCACGACACCCGCACCAATAACTGCCACTTTCATGCAGCATGTCTCGTTAAAGGCGGATAAATGCGAGCTGTTTTAGGTGTGCTGTGTGTTATAGTCATAGGGTTTTCTAAGCGCATATCTGATATGAAATGTGCTTTGACAAAACATCACTCGCAAATCAGCCCACACAAGGTGTTGCCAAAGGTTTTGAATTCAAAACATGCGGCGATGACGGGTTGAATTTTAGACCCAACCTTTGGAGAAATCTTATGTCAGTCACAATGCGCGAAATGCTAGAAGCCGGCGTTCACTTTGGTCATCAAACTCGCTTTTGGAACCCGAAGATGGCACCATTCATTTTTGGTCATCGCAACAAAATCCACATCATCAACCTTGAAAAGTCGTTGCCGATGTTTCAGGATGCCGCTAAGTTCGTTAAGCAGCTGGCCGCTAACCGCGGTACGGTGTTGATGGTAGGAACCAAGCGCCAATCTCGTGACATAGTGGCGGCCGAGGCTCAGCGCGCAGGCGTCCCTTTTGTGGATCAACGCTGGCTAGGCGGCATGTTGACCAATTTCAAAACGGTCAAAACTTCCATCAAGCGTCTCAAAGACATGAAGACTCAACAAGAGGCTGGCCTTGATGCTTTGTCTAAAAAAGAACAACTGATGTTCAAGCGCGAAATTGAAAAACTTGAAAAAGATATCGGTGGCATTCAAGACATGGCTACTTTGCCTGACGCTATTTTTGTCATTGACGTGGGCTATCACAAAATTGCAATCTTGGAGGCTAAGAAGCTTGGGATCCCTTTGATTGGCGTTGTGGATTCCAATCATTCTCCAGAAGGCATAGATTACGTTATCCCAGGTAATGACGATTCATCCAAGGCTGTAACTCTTTACGCCCGTGGTATTGCAGATGCGATCCTCGAGGGGCGTGCCAATGCTGTTAACGAAGTGGTTTCAGCAGTTGCCCAAGCCAGTGACGAATTTGTTGAAGTTGCTGCGTAAACCAGCGCCCAATCTGAAAAAGGGGCTCGAGCGGCCCCTTTTTCACACCTTTATTAAATTGAACTGAAGACGGAGAAATGTATGGCAGCTATCACTGCAAGCATGGTCGCTGAATTGCGTGCCAAAACTGATGCACCCATGATGGAGTGTAAAAAAGCCCTCACCGAAGCAGAGGGTGACATGGTGAAAGCTGAAGAATTATTGCGTGTCAAGCTAGGTAGTAAGGCTGGTAAAGCTGCAAGCCGAGTGACCGCAGAAGGCGTGATCACCAGTTATATCAGTGGAAACACGGGTTCATTGTTAGAAGTGAACTGCGAAACAGACTTTGTCACAAAAAATGACAGCTTCCTAGCCCTTGCCCAGGCCGCAGCACAATTGATTGTCACGAACAACCCAAGCTCTGTGGATGCACTGGGCGCATTGCCCTATAGCCAAGACGGTTTTGGTCCAACTTTGGAGGACGTGCGGAAAGGTTTGATTGGCAAGATCGGTGAGAACATGAGCTTTCGCCGATTCAAGCGATTCGATGGCTCCTCACAATTAGCCTCTTATTTGCATGGAACACGTATCGGTGTCGTTGTTGAGTTCGAGGGTGACGTGACTGCTGCAAAAGATGTTGCTATGCACGTCGCTGCAATGAAGCCTGTGGCTTTAACTAGCGCAGACGTTCCTGCTGAACTGATCGAAAGAGAACGGTCTGTGGCCACGGCGAAGGCTGCTGAGTCTGGTAAACCTGCAGATATTGCAGAAAAAATGATTGAAGGTTCGGTTCAAAAATACCTCAAAGAGGTTTCTTTGTTCAACCAGCCATTTGTCAAGAATGACAAACAGACGGTCGAGCAAATGCTGAAGGCTGCGAATGCACGCGTTAAGGCTTTCACGCTGTATGTTGTGGGGGAGGGTATTGAAAAGAAGGTCGACGACTTCGCTGCCGAAGTCGCTGCTCAAGTTGCTGCCGCTAAACAGGCGGCTTAAAAACCAAAGGGGAGCACTAGCTCCCCTTTTGACATCCTCATATAAAACCACTTCAGCTATTTCCAAGGAGCCTTTTCATGACATCAGTCAAGCCAGCCCACAAGCGTGTTTTGCTTAAGCTGTCCGGTGAGGCCTTGATGGGTGATGATGCATTTGGCATTAACCGTTCGACGATCGTTCGTATTGTTGATGAGGTGTCAGAGATCATCCGACTCGGAGTTGAGGTTGCAATTGTTATCGGTGGAGGAAATATTTTCCGTGGTGTAGCGGGGGGTGCTGTAGGCATGGATCGGGCGACAGCCGACTACATGGGTATGCTGGCGACAGTCATGAACTCTTTGGCTTTAGCTGACACCATGAACAAGGCAGGGCTGACTGCGCGTGTGATGTCTGCCATTGCAATTGATCAGGTGGTTGAGCCGTATGTTAGGCCTAAGGCTTTGCAATACTTGGAGGAGGGCAAAGTGGTGATTTTTGCTGCTGGAACGGGCAACCCTTTTTTCACCACCGATACCGCCGCTGCGTTGCGCGGGGCTGAAATCGGCGCTGAAATGGTGTTGAAGGCTACCAAAGTTGATGGTGTCTATTCAGCCGATCCAAAGAAAGATCCAAGTGCAACACGCTACTCCAAATTGAGTTTTGATGAGGCAATCAGTCAAAACCTTGGCATCATGGACGCCACCGCGTTTGCTTTGTGCCGCGATCAAAAATTACCAGTCAAAGTATTCTCAATTTTTAAAAATGGCGCTCTCAAACGCGTTGTCATGGGCGAAGACGAGGGCACATTGGTGCACGCTTGATGACGCCTTGCCCGACTTACCAAGGAACAAGATCAGGAGTAATCAATGAGCATTTCTGAAATCAAAAAAAACGCCGAAACAAAGATGGGTCAATCGATTTCCGCTTTCAGCAGCGGTTTGACCAAAATTCGTACTGGGCGTGCAAGCCCAGCCCTACTCGATTCAGTGCAAGTTGATTATTACGGTTCATTAGTACCCATTGGTCAAGTGGCCAATGTGTCCTTGCTTGATGCCAGAACCATCAGTGTGCAGCCGTGGGAAAAAGGGATTTCTGCAAAGATTGAAAAAGCCATTCGCGACAGCGATCTTGGTTTGAACCCCTCTTCAATGGGGGAACTGATTCGCGTACCTATGCCTCCCATGTCTGAGGAGCGCCGCAAAGAACTCACCAAGGTGGTTCGATCCGAGGGTGAAAACGCCAAGGTGGCAGTTCGTAATTTGCGCAGAGACGCCAACGAATCTATAAAAAAATTGGTCAAAGAAAAGCTGGCTTCTGAAGATGATCAAAAACGTGCTGAAACTGATATTCAGAAATTTACCGACAAACACATTTCTGACATCGATAAATTGATCCTCAGTAAAGAGCAAGAAATCATGGCGGTATAAAGCCATACATGCTCAAGCAACGCATCATCACTGCGATTGTGCTGCTGGCACTTTTGTCACCAGCACTTTTCGCTTCATCGGCACAACCGCTGGCTATACTGAGTTTGGTCTTGATTGCTGCGGCGGCTTGGGAATGGGGGCGTTTGAACGGTTTGAGTATGCGGGGCGCGCTGCGTTGTGCAGCTTCATGCTTGTTGACATGCTTTTTGAGTTGGGCGGCGCGATGGGCTGACGAGCCACCCCCGATGCTCTGGCCACTTGTGGGTGCGCTATGGGTCTTAGGTGGTGGTTGGTTAGTCCGTCGTGGTGTAGCAGGATGGCCACGGATACCGCGCGTTTTGCGATTGATCGGTGGTGTGGTAGCTCTATCCGCCACTTGGGTCGCGATGTTTCAAGCCAAGCTTTACGGCACCAATTTTTTATTTTCATTGCTGTTGCTTGTTTGGATGGCTGACATCGCTGCTTATTTTTCTGGTAGGGCCTTAGGTCGACATAAGTTGGCTGTACAAATCAGTCCCGGTAAAAGCTGGGAAGGTGTTTGGGGCGGCATGTTGGGCGTCGCTGTGTTGGCTGTAATTTGGATTTGGTTCGATAAACATTGGCCAGTCGACAGCCTGAGTTTGTTCTCCCGCTTGTATGCTCAAGGGTGGTTTTTCTTGGTCTTAACTATCTTTTTTCTGGTGGCAATGAGCGTTTTGGGGGACTTGGTGGAATCCTTGGTCAAACGTAGTGCGGGCATGAAAGACAGCAGTCAACTCTTGCCTGGTCATGGAGGCGTGTTAGATCGGGTTGATGCCTTGTTGCCTACATTGCCTCTTGCGTTGATGACGCTCCAGTCTCTGTCATGACCTCTGAGGCATATTTCAATCGGCAAACGCTCACTGTGCTGGGCTCTACGGGATCAATTGGTGTCAATACTTTAGATGTTGTCCAACGCCATCCAGAACGCTTTCAGATATTTGCATTGACAGGTTCAACGCAAGTGGACTTGATGTTGCACCAGTGTGTGAAATTTAAGCCCCGCATTGTGGTGATGGCAGATCCACAAGCTGCTTTGTCTTTGAAGGATAAAGTCAAGTCTGAGGGATTGCCTGTTTCTGTCCTAAGTGGCGCCCAGGCTTTACTGGACGTCTCATCTCATCCCGCCGTTGATGTGGTAATGGCTGCAATAGTTGGCGCTGCTGGACTTGCGCCTTGTTTGGCTGCAGCTCGAGCCGGCAAGCGTTTGTTGCTGGCCAACAAAGAAGCGTTGGTTGTTGGGGGCGAAGTTTTTTTATCAGCGGTTAAAGCTGGTGGCGGTGCTTTATTGCCCATTGATAGTGAGCACTCCGCTATTTTTCAATCTTTGCCCGAAGATCCCCATACTTGGGATGCGCGAGTTGAAAAAATCATTTTGACGGCATCTGGCGGTCCTTTTCGTACACGAGACATCAAAACACTTAAGGATGTGACTCCTGAAGAGGCTTGTGCACATCCGAACTGGGTCATGGGTCGAAAAATTTCGGTTGATTCGGCCACCATGATGAACAAGGCCCTAGAGGTGATTGAGGCGCGGTACCTTTTCAATATGTCGCCGCAAAGAATTGAGGTCGTCATTCACCCACAAAGCGTGATTCACTCTATGGTTCAGTTTCGCGATGCATCGGTGGTCGCCCAACTGGGTACCCCAGATATGCGTGGACCTATCGCATACGGGCTAAGCTGGCCGGAGCGAATCACCTCCGGCGCACAGACTTTGGACTTTCGGTCTATGTCTGCCATGACATTTGAAACAATGGATCAGAACGGGCATCCTGAACGCTTTGCTGGCTTACGTTTGGCTTGGGATGCGCTTCGTGGGCCCGCAGGAACGACTGCAATTTTGAATGCTGCCAATGAAGTCGCTGTTGCTTCATTCTTGTCGCGACGAATTCGATTCGATCAAATTCATTGGGTTGTTATGTCTTGCATGGAGAAATTCGCGCCATACACTCCGCATGGATTGGATGACTTACTTGATTTAGATCGTCAGGCGCGTTCTGTTTCCGAATCCTTAGTGCAAAGACTGCACCCAGCATGACTGTGCTTGCCTTTTTAGGTGCGCTTGGGCTTTTGGTTGCGATTCACGAATGGGGCCATTACAGAATGGCTGTCGCTTGTGGTGTCAAGGTTGAAACTTTTTCGATTGGGCTCGGCCGCCCTCTATGGCGTTGGCGTTCGCGCCACCCTTTTCCCCAGCAAGAGACTGAGTTTTTGATTTGCTGGATTCCTTTGGGGGGCTATGTCAAGATGCTTGAACACGACATCAGCCAGATTTCACCAGAAGATAAATCGATGGCTTTGAGTCGGCAGCCCCTTTGGAAAAGGACTGCCATTGTTTCTGCTGGTCCATTGGCGAATTTGATTTTTGCTGCCGTCTTGTTCTGTTCAATTGGTTGGATAGGTCAGTTTGAAACGAAACCAATTTTGGCATCACCCCGCCCAGGATCAGTGGCTGAGTCGGCGGGGCTCATTGGCGGCGAGTTGGTTTTGCGCGCTGGCGTCTCGCCATCTTCTATGCATGACATAGTTTCGATGGAGGCTTTGAATTGGTGGGCGATTCAGCAAAACTTTTTGCATGAGGAGCTATGGCTGGACGTCGAGTCTGGAGATGGGCAGCGACTGCATAAATTCTCTTTGAATGATGCACTCTCATCCAATTCCACTTCGCATGAAACCATGGGTTTAAGCGCATTAGGATGGGATGGGGCTTGGAGTGCGCCGGTGATCGGTGAAATACAACCAGGCTTGGCTGCCGAACGGTCTGGTTTGCAGCCTGGCGACTTGGTTCTCAGTGTTGATGCTATCAGTGTGAAAGATGCAAGAACCTTGAGGACTTTTATTCGTTCCTCAAGGGACGGGGTGCAAAAGAAGCCGCAAATGTGGGCTATTCAACGTCCCGGGGTCGGATTGATTCGGCTTGAAGTAACGCCTGATCTGATAACCGAAAAGGGCATGCAGTTAGGTCGAGTTGGCGCATACATAGGAGCTCCAGCACAGCGGGTCTGGGTGCAGGCCGGTCTGTGGGATGGGTTGATCCGAGGGATTTGGCAAACACGCGAGCTGATCGGGATGACCTTGGGAATGATCAGGCAACTTTTGACGGGGCAGGCTTCCCTCGACAACTTGGCTGGGCCGTTATCAATGGCAGAGTATGCGGGACAGTCTGCCAGTTTTGGATTCACCGCATATTTGTCCTATTTGGCTTTGATCAGTGTGAACTTGGGGGTCTTTAATCTATTGCCATTGCCAATTCTCGACGGTGGACACCTGTTGTATTATCTTTACGAAGCCATGACTGGCCGCGCGCCAACAGCACAATGGCTTGATGTATTGCAACGTGGCGGACTGCTCATCTTGTTGGCACTGATGCTTTTTTCATTCTTTAATGATCTGGTCCGGATGGGCTGGGTCACTGATTTTTTTTAAACACACTTCTCAGGCCTTGAAGTTACCTTTTCATGAAAAAGCAACCTTTCCGTTTTATGTTTTCCCCCTTGGCTTTTGCCGCAGCGTTATTGGGAACAACTTTGACCTTGAACGCTTGGGCGGCAGATCCATTCACTGTTCGAGATATTCGGGTAGAGGGCTTGCAACGTGTTGAGCCAGGCACAATATTTGCCTCCATTCCGCTTCGCGTAGGCGATGACTACACTGACGATAAAGGCGCAGCTGCAATCCGTAGCTTGTTTGCATTAGGCCTCTTCAAGGATGTGCGAATTGAAGTCAATGGTGATGTGCTGATTTTAATTTTGGAGGAGCGCCCTAACATTGCCGCAGTTGAATTCATCGGCACCAAAGAATTCGACAAAGATGTTTTGCGAAAAGCTCTGCGTGACATTGGTCTCGCAGAAGGACGACCATTTGACAAGTCATTGGCGGATCGCGCTGAGCAAGAGCTCAAACGTCAGTACGTGAGCCGAAGCTTGTATGGTGCGGAAATTATCACCACCATCACTCCAAGCGATCGAAATCGTGTCAATTTGTCCTTCACCGTTGTAGAAGGTGATTTGGCCAAAATTAAAGAAATACGCATCGTGGGGGCCAAAAACTTCAGCGAATCAATTCTTTTGGATCAATTTGATCAAAGCAATGGAAATTGGTTGAGTTGGTATACAAAGTCTGATCGCTACTCGCGAACCAAGCTCAATGCCGACCTTGAAACCTTGCGGGCTTGGTATTTGTCTCGTGGCTATTTGGAGTTTCGTATCGACTCCACCCAAGTTGCCATTTCTCCTAATAAGCAAGATATCAGCATTGCCATCAACGTGACGGAGGGTGATCGGTTCGTCGTGTCTGAAATTGCCTTGGAAGGCTACTACCTTGGGAAAGACGAGGATTTCAAGTCATTGATTGAAATCAAAACTGGGCAACCCTACAACGCAGATGATGTCGCCAAAACCACCAAAGCTTTCAATGAGTATTTTGGAAATTTTGGATTTGCTTTTGCACGCACCGAGGTGCGCCCGGAGATTGATCGTGCAACAAACCGTGTCAAATTAATCTTAGTTGCCGATCCATCACGTCGCGCCTACGTCAGACGTATCAACATTGTGGGAAACAATAGAACCCGTGATGAAATCGTTCGTCGTGAATTTCGTCAAATGGAATCTTCTTGGTACGATGGCGACCGGATCCGCTTGTCCCGCGATCGCGTCAATCGACTTGGCTACTTTAAGGAGGTTGAGATAGACACGCAGGAGGTAGCTGCTTCTCAAGACCAAGTTGATTTGAATGTCAACGTGGTAGAGAAACCCACTGGTATGTTGACACTAGGAGCTGGTTTTTCCAGTGCAGAAAAAGTCACTTTTTCCTTTGGCGTTCAGCAAGAGAACGTTTTCGGTTCAGGACAAAACCTTGGCTTGCAAGTAAGCACCAGCAAGTTCAATCAGTACTATGTGATCAGCACGACCGATCCCTACTTTACACAAGACGGTGTCTCGCGAACCTTCGATTATTACCACCGTTCCAGCAAGCCCTATGTTGAACAGGGGGGGGATTACCGACTGGTCACGGCGGGTCTTGGCATTCGATTTGGAGTGCCATTCAGTGAACTTGACCGTGTTTTCATAGGAACTTCACTCGAACAAACCGAAATTATTCCTGGAACCAACTTGCCGGCTTCGTGGTTGGTGTATGCCTATAACCATGGCTACACCACGAAGACTGTCCCACTAACGCTGGGTTGGGCGAGGGACGGACGCGACAGCTATCTCAACCCATCAACGGGAAAGTTGATCCGCGCAAATAGCGAGCTTGGCGCTGCCGGTGACACGCGCTATGCCAAGTTGGGTGGTCAATACCAACAGTATTTCTCATTGACGAAGCAATATACCTTTGCCTTCAATGCCGATTTAGGAATTGGAAAAGGTCTGCAAGGCCAGAATTTTCCTGTGTTTAAAAATTACTTTTCAGGTGGCTTAGGTTCCGTGCGTGGTTTTGAACAAGGCACTTTGGGCCCTCGTGATGTTTACGGCATAGTTTCTGGAGGTACAAAGAAAGTTACCCTCAATAGTGAGTTTTTGATGCCATTTCCTGGTGCTGGCAACGACCGAAGTCTTCGGTTGTATGGTTTCTATGACATGGGGAACGTATTTGGGGAATTTGACAAGATTCAGTTGAACCAACTGCGAAGCTCCTATGGCGTTGGATTGAGCTGGGTCTCGCCTATGGGGCCTTTGCGATTTGCTTGGGCTTTACCAGCTAGATCGTTCACTGGCGATAGAATCCAGAGATTGCAATTCCAAATCGGGACATCTTTCTGATGAAAAAGTATTTAATCCTCGTCGTTTCTGCCATCATGATGGCAAGCCTTGGTTTGTCTGCAAACAGCGAAGAAATCCGTATAGGCTTTATCAATACCGACCGTATTTTCAAAGAGGCCAACACGGCTAAACAGGCTCAAGTTAAATTAGAGCAGGAATTCTCAAAGCGTGAAAAAGATTTAAATGATGCTGG
>CANCUP010000227.1 GCA_947381325.1 Comamonadaceae bacterium | reverse complement strand
CTTGTTGAGGTACCAAATTTCGCGGGCTTTTTTCTCGCCCACCACACGCGCCAAAAAGGCGGTGCCGTAGCCGGGGTCGACCGAGCCCATCTTGGGGCCGACTTGGCCAAAGATGGCTTTGTCGGAACAAATGGTCAGGTCGCAAATCGTGCACAGCACATTGCCGCCACCAATGGCGTAGCCCTGCACACGCGCGATCACAGGCTTGGGCACGTTGCGGATGGCGTCGTGCAGCTCTTCCATCGGCAGGCCAATGGTGCCGCGACCGTCGTAGTTGCCGTCGTGGGCGCTTTGGTCGCCGCCGGTGCAAAAGGCGCGATCGCCCGCACCCGCCAACACAATCGCGCCGATGTCGCGGTCGTAGCCTGCCTTGTTCAAGGCCTTGATGAGTTCGTCGCAGGTGGTGCCGCGAAAGGCGTTCATCTTGTCGGGGCGGTTGATGGTGATCCAGGCCACGCCGTTGCGGTTCTCGTACAGGATGTCTTCAAAGTTCATGGGGGTCTTTCTGAATGGGGGGGTGCTGAGCTGCGCGTGAGCTCAACCGTTCATGGTCAAGCCGCCCGAGACGCTGAGCACTTGGCCGGTGATGAAGGCCGCGTCGTCGCTGGCAAAAAACGCAATCGCGCCGGGCAGGTCTTGCGGCTGGCCGATGCGGCCCAGCGGAATGGCGCGGGTGAAGGCCTCCATCAACTTCTCGGGGTTGCCTGCGCCCTCTTTGTAGTCGGCAAACAAAGCGGTGTCGGTGGGGCCAGGGCACACCACGTTGACGGTGATGCCGTGGCGCGCATGCTCACGCGCAATGGTTTTGGAGAACGCCACCAAGCCGCCTTTGCAGGCGGCGTACACGGCTTCGCCCGACGAGCCCACACGGGCGGCGTCAGACGAGATGTTGACAATGCGCCCGCTCTTGCGCGCGGCCATGCCCGGCAACACCGCGTGGTGCATGTGCAAGGCGCCGGTCAAGTTGATGGCGATCAACCGTTCCCACTGGTCGGGGGTGGTTTTGGTGAAGGGTTTGAACACATCCCAACCGGCGTTGTTGACCAACACGTCGATGGGGCCGAGTTGCGCCTCGGTGGCAGCCACGGCCGCGTCGACCGCCGCGCGGTCGGTGATGTCGCACTTGAAGGCGGCGGCGTGGCCGCCTGCGGCCGTGATGGCGTCAACCACTTTTTGGGCGGCATCGAGGTTCATGTCAAACACCGCCACCTTGGCACCTTCTTGCGCCATACGTTGACATGTGGCCCCACCGATGCCGCCGCCGCCTCCGGTGACGATGACGGTTTTGTTTTTCATTCTCTGCATGGGGTTCTCCAGTTGAACAAGGTTGGTATGCTTGACTGACATTGCGCAAAGGTCTTTCGCGATATATGTCAATGTATTGACGTATATTACGCTTGCAGCATTTGACGCCGCAAGTCCTTTTACCGGTGAAAATACTATGGTTTACCCTGAAAAAAATACCTCGGCACGCATGGAGTTGGCCAATCGCTTGTTTTTCAAGCTCTACCAATGTACCAATATGTTGCACAAAACCGGCACACGTGCGGTCGAAGACGAGGGCTTGACCACCCAGCAGTGGGCGGTCTTGGGCGCGCTGTCACGCCCCGAGGCGCAAGGCGGCATGAGCGTGGGGGACTTGGCGCGCTACCTGATGGTGAGTCGGCAAAACCTGTCGGGCTTGCTCAGTCGCATGGAGCGCGATGGCCACCTCAAACTGGTGGCCGATGCCCGCGATCGACGCGCCAAGCTGGTGACCATGAGCACCCACGGTCGACGGGTGTGGCAGCAAGATGCGCAACCGAAAATTCGTGCGTACTACGAAGCTGCGCTGACCGACTTTTCCACCGGCGATTTGACGCACACGCTGCACTACCTGCTCAAGTTGTTGGGCAATATGGAAAAGATTGACCAAGCCGCGCAAGGCTCTGGCGAAGACGAAGCGGCCTGAGCCAGCCGTTCAGTTTTGCATGGACATCAGCGCGTTTTTGCGGAACTCGCTGGGCGTGACACCGGTTTGCTTTCTGAAAAAACGGGTGAAGTAGGCTTCGTCGTCAAAGCCCAAGATGGTGGCAATTTTTTTGATGCCATCGACCGAGTACACCAACTCGCGTTGCGCCTCATGCAAGATGCGCGCATTCACCACCTCTTGGCTTGAGGCGTTGAGCACCTCGCGGCACAAACGCGTCAAGTGACCCGAGGTCAGTCCCATCTCGCTCGCATACGTCTCGATCGCCCAGCGGTCGCGAAAGTGTTCGTCCACCAAGGCACGAAAGCGTTCGATCTGTTGTGCTTTGCGTGAGTTGTTGGCCATGGGGGCCGGCTCCAGCACATTGCTCAGGCGGGCAATTTGCACCATCAAGGCCAAGATCAAGGACATGCCTGCGGCCACCTGCCCCACTGCATGCATGCGCCACTCGCGCTCGATGCCTTGGAACAAAGGCATCAGCGCATCGGCGTGACGGCTCGATGCATCCAAGGTGAGCACCGCATGACGCCGCAAGACGGGCAACAGCTCAGGCATGAGCACCGCAGCCATGGACTCGAGCGGCTTTTGTGCTGCCGTCACCACCGGGCCATCCACATCGGGCGTGAAGCGAAAGCTATGCACGTTTTGGGCGGGTATCAACAACAGGGTGGGCTCTGTGGCGTGGTAGCGCGCATCGTTGATGGTGATCTCGCCACCGCCACTGCGCAGGTACAGCACTTGGATGAAACTGTCGTGGGTGTGGGGCCGAATATCGTAGTTGTAAGAGCTAGAACGCACATGGATGCGTTCAAACTGAAAGGCATTGACCCACCCATCCTGCGATTGATCACCGTACAAATCGTAGTTGGGAATGGAGCGCTTCATCAGGGTTAGTCCTAGGATGCAATGCACGAATTGTCCTGTCAATGGCCGGATTCGTCAAATCCTCTGAGCACATGGGCTGAACAGAATACCTGCACTTCAAGAGCTCCAAGAGGCGCATGACATGGTGGATTCGGCACATTGGTTAGGACTGCAAGGGCGGGTCTGCGTGGTGACGGGCGCAGCCAGCGGCATTGGCGCTGCCATCGCCCACACCCTGGCGCATGCGGGCGCACACGTGGCCTTGCTGGATCGAAATTTAGACGGCTGCCTCCAGGTGGCCCAGACCCTGAGCGACTTGGGACACACCGCCATTGCGATTGGCTGTGACACCAGCAGCGAGACGCAGGTTCAGATCGCCGCGCAACAGGTGCACGACACCTTGGGCACCTGCTACGCCTTGGTCAACAACGCCGGCTTGTTGCGCTCAGGCCCCTTGGATGATGTCAGTTTGGACGACTGGAACCATGTGCTGGGCATCAACCTCACCGGCTACATGCTGTGCGCCAGAACCTTTGCCAAACCCATGCGCCACGCGGGTATGGGCAGCATTGTTCACATTGCATCGATTGCCGGACTGACACCACAAACGGGCAGCGGTGCCTACAGCGCCAGCAAAGCTGGGGTGTTGTTGTTGTCGCGCCAAATGGCCGTGGAATGGGGCCCGCAAGGCATTCGCAGCAACGCCATTTGCCCCGGCATGATCCGCACCGCCTTGTCGGCCAAGTTTTACGAAGAGCCTGGCTTTGAAGCCAAACGCGCAGCCGTCACCGCCAACCGCCGCGTAGGAGAACCGC
>CANCUP010000226.1 GCA_947381325.1 Comamonadaceae bacterium | reverse complement strand
GGCGTCGAAGTGCGGGTGGTGGCAGCGTCGCCGGGCCCCGTGATCACGCGCTACGAAATTGAGCCCGCCACCGGCGTCAAAGGATCGCAGGTGATGAACCTGGCCAAAGACTTGGCGCGCTCTTTGTCGCTGGTGTCCATCCGTGTGGTGGAGACGATTCCAGGCAAAAACTACATGGCCTTGGAACTGCCCAATGCCAAGCGCCAGTCCATCCGCCTTTCGGAAATTTTGGGCTCTGCGGTCTACAACGACGCCAAGTCCATGCTCACCATGGGCTTGGGCAAAGACATTGTGGGCAACCCCGTCGTGGCTGACCTGGCCAAGATGCCGCACGTGTTGGTGGCCGGTACCACCGGATCGGGCAAGTCGGTGGGCATCAACGCCATGATCTTGTCGCTGCTCTACAAAGCCGAAGCGCGTGACGTGCGTTTGTTGATGATCGACCCCAAGATGCTGGAGATGTCGGTCTACGAAGGTATTCCGCATTTGCTGGCGCCGGTGGTCACCGACATGCGCCAAGCCGCACACGGCTTGAACTGGTGTGTGGGCGAAATGGAAAAGCGCTACAAGCTCATGAGCAAGCTGGGTGTGCGCAACTTGGCCGGCTACAACGCCAAGATCGACGAAGCCGCCGCGCGTGAAGAGTTCATCTACAACCCCTTCAGCCTGACACCCGAGCAGCCCGAGCCCTTGCAGCGTTTGCCGCACATCGTGGTGGTGATCGACGAATTGGCCGACCTGATGATGGTGGTGGGCAAGAAGATCGAAGAGCTGATTGCCCGCTTGGCGCAAAAGGCCCGTGCCGCAGGCATTCATTTGATCTTGGCCACCCAGCGCCCCAGCGTGGACGTGATCACGGGCCTCATCAAGGCCAACATCCCGACCCGCATTGCCTTTCAGGTCAGCAGCAAGATTGACAGCCGCACCATCCTCGACCAAATGGGTGCCGAAGCCTTGTTGGGCATGGGTGACATGCTCTACATGGCCAGCGGCACCGGACTGCCCATTCGTGTCCACGGCGCCTTTGTGAGCGATGAAGAAGTCCACCGCGTGGTGAGCTACCTCAAGACCCAAGGCGAGCCCGACTACATCGAGGGTGTGCTCGAAGGCGGCACGGTCGATGGCGAGGGCAATGCCAGCGGCCCCGACTTGTTTGGCGATGCGCCCGCAGAAAAAGACCCGATGTACGACCAAGCCGTCGAAGTGGTGTTGAAGAACCGCAAGGCCAGCATTTCGCTGGTGCAGCGCCACTTGAAAATTGGCTACAACCGTGCCGCGCGTTTGGTGGAAGACATGGAGAAAGCCGGCATGGTCAGCGCCATGAGCAACAACGGCCAGCGCGAAATTTTGGTCCCCAAGCGAGATGAATAACGCAGCACCTCACGTATCGCCTACACAGCCGCAGAGCTTACCCACGCACTGGGCGCGCGCGGTGTGGCATGTGGTTCTGGTGTGGGCATGTGCCATGACTTTGAGCGGTGTAGCCAATGCCAGCAGCCTCGACACCTTGGCTGTTTTTTTGAAAACCACCCAAAGTGGACGCGCCGACTTCACCCAGGTGGTGACGTCCCCGGCCAGGCCCGACCAAGCCGTGCGCAGCAAAACCTCGGTGGGCAGCTTTGCGTTTGTGCGGCCGGTGCGCTTTCGCTTTGACTACCAAAAACCGTTTCCTCAGACCATCGTTGCCGATGGGCAAACCTTGTGGTTGTATGACGCAGACCTGGCCCAGGTGACAGCCCGCAAACAGGCCCAAGCCTTGGGCAGCACGCCCGCCGCCTTGATTGCCACTGCCGCCGATCTGGGGGCCTTGCAAAAAGAATTCACCTTGCAAGCCGAGCCCGACGCCAACGGCTTGCAGTGGGTGCAAGCCACACCCAAGAGCCGCGACAGCGCCTTGCAGTCGGTACGCATTGGCTTGCGCGTGCAAGCACAGGGCACAGCCTTGGACAAGCTCGACATCTTGGACGCCTTGGGCCAACGCTCGGTACTGAGCTTTGAGCGCTTCGAGATCAACCCTGCCAATCTGGGTGTGGCGCAGTTCAACTTTGTGCCCCCCAAGGGCGTGGACGTGGTGCGGCCCTGAGCCCCGTCGAGCCCACCCTGGCCGTTGGCGGCACCCACCCATGACACGCCACCCGACGCCGCAGCCCACGCTGCAAGGCCTGCCGCCTTTGCTGAGCGCCAACACCCGCTTGGTGGTGTTGGGCAGTTTTCCGGGCGTGGCCTCGCTGCGTGCTCAGCAGTATTACGGCCACCCGCAAAACCATTTCTGGAAAATCGTGGCCACCCTGTTGTCGCCCGACCCAGCGGCTGTGCTAGCGCAGCATTACGACGCACGTGCCCAGTGGTTGCTCGCCCATGGTGTGGGCTTGTGGGACGTGTACGCCGCGTGTGAGCGCGAAGGCAGCTTGGACAGCCACATTCAAAACGCCCAAGTCAACGACTTGCCCAGCCTGCGAACGCGTTGCCCGGCCTTGGTGGGCGTGGCCCACAACGGTGGTGAGAGCTTTCGCCATGCCCGCATCACGCAGGCTTTGGGCTTGCCGGTGTACCGCCTGCCTTCTACCAGCCCGGCCAATGCCAGTTGGTCGTTCGCACGCAAATTGGCGGCGTGGCGCGAGGTGTTTGAGGCGGTGGGCTTGATCAAGCCTGGCGCTTGATCACAAACGCGTTGTCTGCCGTGGTGAACCCCACCTTGGGGTAGTAGCCCATGGCGGCGGGGGCGGACAGCAAAATCAGCGACACCCCGTCGCCCATGGCATGGCGCACCTGGGTGATCAAGGCGTCGCCGATGCCCTGGCGCTGGTAGGCCTGGTCCACGGCCAGATCAGACAGGTAGCAGCAATAACAAAAGTCGCTCAATGCCCGCGCCACGCCCACCAAGTGGTCGCCGTCCCATGCGCTCACCATCACATTGGCGTTGGCAAACATCTGGGCAATGCGCGCTGCATCTTGCGTGGGGCGTGTGATGCCTGAGTTGTTGAAGACACGGATGATGTCTGCTGTGTTCAACGCAGTGTTGAGTCGGTAGTCAATCTTCGGCATGGCTGGCCTTTCAGCTAAATCGCTGCCATCAAATCCAGTTCAACGGTCGCGCCCTTGGGTAACTGGGCCACGCCAACCGATGTGCGCGTGTGACGACCGGCTTCTCCCAACACCCGAAACAGCACGTCGGATGCGCCCTCGCTCACTTCACTGTGCAGCCTCATGGATGCATCTTGCTCACGCTGCCTTAGCGCGCGTTCGCTGGGGGGTAGTCTTCAAACGAATTTCCACTGTTCTTCCCACTGCGCTTGCCGCCTTGATCAAGGTGTCCAGCTGAATGGACAAGTTGCTCGGGTCAAGCACGCGGTCAAGCTGGGAGCGGCTGGTCGCCATCCGTTGCGCCATGCTGACTTTGCTGATCTTGCCGCTTTGCATGGCATCGCCTAATTGCTCGGCCAATGCTCGCTTGAGTGCACGGGCCTGAACCTCTTCATAGATGCCATCCTCTTTGAGGAAGTCGTCAAAACTGCTGCCCATATGGGGGTTCGGCTTAGTTGTCTTGGCCATGTTGCCACTCCTTGAATCGTTTGTTTGCCAACTCGATATCGGCTGGGTTGGTTTGTTGGGTCTTCTTGATGAAGGCATGCAACAAAACCATTTCAGATTGCTCTACGGCAAACAACACGCGTGCAATGCGATTACCTAGCTTGCTGCGAACCTCCCAAATGGGGCCGCGCTAGTGATCCACTCTGGGTTTGCCGATCGGCCACTTGTACTGCACGTATGCAATGTCTTCCCCGATGCTCTG
>CANCUP010000225.1 GCA_947381325.1 Comamonadaceae bacterium | reverse complement strand
CCACGTTTTGCAGCGCGGCAAACATGTTTTCAATGCGGCCTGGAAACTTCTTTTCCCACTCGCGCAGCATCTCGCCCACCACTTGGCGTTGCAAGCCGTCTTGGCTGCCGCACAGCGTGCACGGGATGATGGGGAACTGGCGGTGCGCGGCCCAGCGCACCAGGTCTTTCTCGCTCACATAGGCCATGGGGCGAATCACCATGTGGTCGCCACCGTCGCTCACCAGTTTGGGCGGCATGCTTTTGAGCTTGCCGCCGAAGAACATGTTCAAAAAGAAGGTTTGCAAAATGTCATCGCGGTGGTGGCCCAGCGCAATTTTGTTGCAGCCCAATTCACCGGCCACGCGGTACAAAATGCCCCGGCGCAAACGGCTGCACAGGCTGCACATGGTCTTGCCTTCGGGAATTTTGTCTTTCACGATCGAATAGGTGTCTTGCGTTTCAATGCGAAACGGCACGCCGACTTCTGTGAGGTATTTGGGTAGCACATCCGCCGGAAAACCGGGTTGCTTTTGGTCCAGGTTGACGGCGATCAACTCAAAGCGGATGGGCGCGCGCGCTTGCATCTTGAGCAAGATGTCGAGCATGCCGTAGCTGTCTTTGCCGCCCGACATGCAGACCATGACCTTGTCGCCTTCTTCGATCATGTTGTAGTCGACGATGGCTTGACCGACCAGACGGCACAGGCGTTTTTCCA
This sequence comes from Comamonadaceae bacterium, assembly GCA_947381325.1. Classification (GTDB taxonomy): domain Bacteria; phylum Pseudomonadota; class Gammaproteobacteria; order Burkholderiales; family Burkholderiaceae_C; genus Limnohabitans. The sequence goes on along the minus strand of CANCUP010000225.1, from coordinate 3,290 downwards.
GCTTGTGGGTCTCGTGTTCGATCTTGATGTGTTGAGGGTCTTGGGCGGTGGTGGTCATGGTGTGCGTGCGTTGAGGGCTGGGCGACAAAGCGTGTGGCGCCCTTAGTTCCATTGTCCTGTTTCCATGCGGATCGCCACTTCGCAGTCGTCAAAAATTTCGAGTTTGGCAATTTTCACCCGCACGCCCAGCACGCCGGGCAACTGCATCAGGCGATGGGCCAGTTTGCCGATCAAGCTCTCGAGCAAGTTGACGTGTTCGGCGGTGCATTCGGTGATGATGATCTGGCGCACCTTGCGGTAGTCGAGCACATGGCCAATGTCGTCGTCTTGCGGCATCAGGGGTTGCGTGCCGAGGTTGAGTTCGGCATCCACCTGAATGGGCTGCGGGGCAGTTTTTTCGTGCTCCAAGATGCCCAAGTTGGCGTCAAAGCGCAAGCCGGTGAGCGTGAGAATTTGGGTGCCTTTGGACAGTGCCATGCTCACAGCACTCCGGGTTTGGCGCGAAAGGCTTCCACACCAACGGCTTCGCAGTCGGGGTAAACATCGGGTTTGCGCGTGGACACGCGCGCAGCCATCACGCCGGTGTGCTCGAGCAGGTGATTCAAGATGTCGTCGCACAAAGTTTCTTGCAAACCGATGTGGCCCTTGGCGATGCGGCCGTGCACCACGGCGCGCACAAAGTCGTAATCGACCACTTCGTCGATGCGGTCGTCTTTGGGGCGGGTGCCTTCGAACGACACGTACAAGTCCACGTCGATCACGATGCGTTGCGGCGCATGCTGTTCAAAGTCGTGCACGCCAATTTGCGCTTGCACGGTGAGGCCACGCAAAAACAAGCGGCGGCAGTTGATTAAGAGGGCGTCGTTCATGGTTTGAAAAGTTCCTCGACCACAAACATGATGTCGCGCGATAGCGGCACCAAGTGCTGGCCGTTGTCCACCCGCACGGTGGTGCCGGTGATGCTGGGGTTGTTGGCCAGAAACACCACCGTGTGAGCGACGTCGGCTGGGGCTATGGGTTGGCGCAGCAGGTTGGCAATGGCCGCGCGGTCAAAGTTGTCTTGCGATTGGGGACCACTCAGGTACATCAAGCCAGGCGCCACCGCGTTGATGCGCAAGGTGGGTGCCAGCGACTGCGCTTGCAAGCTGACTGCGCGTTCGAGCGCGAGCTTGGACAGGGTGTACGAAAAATAATCGGGGTTGAGGTTGAACACCTTTTGGTCGAGCACGTGCACCACGCTCGGAGCGGCCAAGCGTGAGGCGAGGTGCGCGCTGTGCTGAATGCTTGGTCTTGCATCTGTGGGGTTGGACGTGAGAGCACTGGCGGGCGCCAGAGGCTCACCGGCTGGCGCTGCGCCATGGCCGTGCAAAGCGGCCAGCCACTTGCCAAAACGCATCGGCGCCATGAGGTTGACTTTGAGTTGTGCCAGGGCCTGGGCCTCGTCAAAGTCGCTGCCCTCGTCGGGCACAAACAAAGAGGCGTTGTTGACGATGCAGCGCAGGTGGGTGCCGGTGGTGGCCACCGTGGTGTCAAAAATATGCTGGCAACTGGCTTCGTCTTCCAACTCGCCAGCCACGGCCAGGGCTTGTACGCCCAGGCTGCGTAGTTCGGCACACAGGGCCTGCGCAGCGTCGGCTGAGCGGTTGTAGTGGCAGGCCACGTTCCAGCCCGCGCGCGCGAAAGCCAAGCCGGTTTCACGGCCCAGACGAACGCTGCCGCCGGTGATGAGTGCCCAAGAGGTCATGTGTGTGGTGAGGCGGTAGGATGCGCGCCAAGATTCGGTAGAACCATGGATTCTCACAAATTTTCGCAAGACCCCGCCCAACACGCCCTCTATGCCCTGATTCAACGCGCCATTGCCAAGGCAGGCGGTTGGCTGGGCTTTGACCGTTTCATGGCGCTGGCGCTGTATGCGCCGGGCTTGGGTTACTACGCCAACGACCTGCGCAAGTTCGGCACCACGCCAAAGAGCGGCAGCGACTTTGTGACCGCCCCCGAAATGTCGCCCTGGTTTGGCCGCACCCTGGCCCACGCGGTGCGTGAGGCGCTGACGGTGACGGGTACCGACGAGGTGTGGGAGTTTGGTGCGGGCTCCGGCGCGCTGGCGCTGCAACTGCTGGAGAGCTTGGGCGACGCCGTGCAGCGCTACACCATCGTCGATGTGTCGGGCAGCCTGCGCGCACGCCAGCAAGCCACGTTGCACGCGCATGCAGCCAAGGTGCGGTGGGTCGATGCCTTGCCCGAGCAACTGAGCGGCGTGGTGGTGGGCAACGAGGTGCTCGACGCCATGCCGGTGCAGCTGCTGGTGCGCACGCAAGGTGTGTGGCATGAACGCGGCGTGGTGTGGACGGGCGACGCGGCCCAACCACTGCAATGGCAAGACCGAGTGACCGAACTTCGCCCGCCCTTGGAGGTCGAAGGTGACCACGATTACCTCACCGAAATCCACACCCAGGCCGAAGCCTTTGTGCGCACCCTGGCCGACCGCATGAATGCCAGCGTGGCCGCAGGCGGGCCAGGCGGTGCGGCGTTTTTGATCGACTACGGATTTCCCGAGCACGAGTACTTTCACCCTCAACGTCACATGGGCACCTTGATGTGTCACCAACTGCACCAGGCCGACCCGGACCCGCTGCAAGACGTGGGGGCCAAAGACATCACCGCCCATGTGAACTTCACCGGTGTGGCCTTGGCCGGGCAAGACGCGGGCTTGCATGTGTTGGGCTATACCAGCCAAGCGCATTTTTTGATCAACAGCGGTTTGTTGCCCCCGCTGGTGGATGCGCCCTTGTCTGAGAAGGCGATGGCGCAAAAGCTGATCACCGAGCATGAAATGGGCGAGCTGTTCAAGGTGATTGCCTTTGGCACGGGCGAGCCTTGGGAGCCCATGGGCTTTGCCCAGGGTGACCGCAGCCACACGCTGTAAGGACTCTGTATGTACCGTTGGCTGTTGGTGGTGTTTTTTGCGCTGTTGTTGATCAACAGTGTGACGCCGTGGTTGCAAAAGCTTGGCTTTGGGCGTTTGCCGGGGGACATTCGGTTTCGCCTCTTTGGGCGTGAGATTTTTATTCCGCTCACGTCGACGATCATTCTCAGCGTTGTGTGTGCGTTGATATCTAAAGTCATTTGAGCTTCCCTTTGGTGTCAAACGGCGAGGGCTGTGCCTGCTCTGCTCCTACGCCGCTGGCGCGGCTCTATGTCGCTAACGCAGGCACAGCCCTTGCCGCTTCGATGCATCTCACTTCAATCGCAAGAGAACAAAAGTAGGAGCGAGAAGAACTAAAGCGCCA
>CANCUP010000224.1 GCA_947381325.1 Comamonadaceae bacterium | reverse complement strand
ATGCAAGCGAGCAGCCAAGAAGCCGAGGGCCACATAGCGCGCTTCGGGGTAGTTCTTGCGAACGTCTTGCGCAATGATGGCGGTGTCGAAATCAAACGCTGCTGCACGCTCGAAACTCAATCCACGAAGGCGGATGTTTTGTTCGTTTTAGACGGGGTCAAATTCGATGTGCATTGGCCCTTATTGTAATAATAATTTGGGTGCACGCCATGGTAAGAACAAGCGTTTGAGCGCTTAAAAGATGGTCTTGTGCTGTGCATGCAAATCGTAAATTGAATTTACGATTTGCATGAGCCCTCAATGCCCGCCATCCGAGCCATCGCCCAGCCAGCTCTTCAAGGGCTGCTGCCGTAGACCTGCAACGGCGCGCCTTGCAGCATGATGCGCAAGAGGTAGCGGTATTCCTCGGGGTCGTAGTCGGCATTGGCCTGGTGCAGCACCGAGCGGTTGTCCCAAATCACCAAGTCGCCCACTTGCCAGCGGTGGCGGTACTCGTAGCGGGCTTGGGTGGCGTGGGTGTAGAGCTGCTCAATCAAGGCGTAGCCCGCCTCGTCGTCCAGGCCCTCAATGCCTTCCATGCGACCGGTGTTGAGGTAGAGCGCCGCCCGACCGCTGTCGGGGTGGCGAATCACCAAGGGTTGTAGCGTGCGCGGAATGCGGGCCATCTCTTCCTCGCTGAGTTTGGCAAAGCTGCGCGGGCTGCGGCTGCTTTGGTGCACATGCAGCGAACGCAGGCCCACGATGCGCTGCTTCATGGCCTCGGGCAAATCGTCAAACGCCTGGCGTGCATCGACAAACTGGGTGTCGCCGCCGTGGGACGGAATCTCCACCGCCACCAAGGTGGTGGCTTTGGGGGGAGCTAGGTCGTTGGAGTGGTCGGTGTGGTAGTTCTCACCCCGTACCTGCAGCTTGCCGTTTTTGCGTGGCAAGTCGTGGGTGGAGTTGTAGCCCACCAGCGGGTAGTCGGGCAGCACAAACTTTTTGATTTGCTGCGGCGTCAAGGGGCCAAATATCTCGGCCGCTTGCATGAACTGCGGCGGCGTCAGCGGCTGCTGGCGAAACACCAGCACGGCGTAAGTGGCAAACAGCGCGTTGAGCTGTGCGCGGGTGTTGGCGTCTTGCGGCTGAGTCAAGTCCAGGCCGGAAATTTCGGCGCCAAAACCAGCGCGAATGGGTTGTACATGGAGGGTCATGCAAAGTCTCCTGAAGGTCTGCGTTTATTCGGCTTTGATGCCCGTTTGTTTGGCAAGCAAGGCCCATTTGGCGGTGTCGTCGGCGATCAATTTCTCCAGCTCGCTGCGCTTGAGCGGCAGGGCTTCGGCCCCTTCCGAGGCAAAGCGCTGGTGCATCTCGGGCGTGGTCAACACCGCATTCACCTCGCGGTGCAGCGCGTCCACCAAGGGCATGGGCGTGCCCGCTGGGGCCAGCAGCGCCCACCAGTTGCTGGCTTCCATGTCGATGCCCGACTCGCGCAGCGTGGGCACGTTGGGAATCAGGTCTACCCGTTTGGGGCCTGCCACAGCCAGCAACTTGATCTTGCCTGCGCGCAAAAAGGTTTGCATTTGAATCAGGCTGCCCAAAGACACCTGCACGTGTCCCGCCGCCAAATCCACCAAGGCCGGGCCGCCGCCTTTGTAGTGCACCACGCTGAGCACAGCCCCGCTGCGTTGCATGAACAACTCGATGGCGAAGTGCTGAAAACTGGCCACGCCCGCCGAGCCAAAAAACACCTTGCCTGCGTTCTTTTTGGAGTACTCCACCAAATCTTTGATGGTGTTGACCGGCAGGTCTGCCGCCACCGCAATCACGCTCGGGCCCATGCCCAACATGGCCACCGGGACGAAGGACTTCACCGGGTCGTAGTTGAGCTTCATGATCGACGCGTTCATGGTGTAGGTCGACGAGATCAGCACCAGCGTGTTGCCGTCGGGCTCGGCGCGCGCCACCATCTCGGTGCCCATGGCGCCACCGGCGCCGGGGCGGTTTTCCACGATCACGCTGCGTTTGAGGCGCGCGGTGAGCTGTTGCGCCATGCTGCGCCCCACGATGTCGTTGCTGCCCCCGGGCGCAAACGGCACCACGATGCGCAGTGGCTTGTTGTCTTGCGCCTGCGCCAAAGGCGTGTGGCCCAATGCGCTGGCGCTCAGCGACGAGGCGAGCAGCCAGCGGGTGAAGCGCCGCCGAGAGTCCGCCGCTTCGGTGCGAGGCCAGGTGTTTTGCAGCTCAGAAGGTGGGTGGGGCAATGACATAGGCGGCACGGAGTGGCGGGCGATGGGCGACTCAGAAGTCGTACAAGCGCGCAGGGTTGGTGGCGAGAATTTGGCGCAGCGTGGTGGCGTCGTCCACCCAAGCCGCCAAACGGTTGAGTGCATGGCCATCGTTGATGGCATTGAACGCCTCCACTTGGTCGCGGTGACGCGGCTGGCCCGGACGCCCCCCTGGGTGGGGCCAGTCGCTGCCCCACAGCAGGCGATCGGGCTGGTGGGCAATCAACGTGTGCGCCATCTCGGTCATGGCCGTGCCGTCGGGGTCTTGCGACACACGGTGTGGGGCTGAGAGCTTGAGCCAGACACGGCCACTCGCCAGCAGCGCCAGCAAGCTGTCGAAGTGCGGCTGTGCCGTCCCCAACTCAGCCCGGGCCAAACAAAAGTGATCGAACACCACCGGCGTGTCCAAGTTCTCGATCACCTCGCGCAAGGACGCCATCACGCTGAGGTTGGTGAACATTTGCAAATGCCAGCCCAGCGGTGCCACGCGTGCTGCGGCCCAGCGCAGTTGCTGGGCGGCGTAGTCGGGGTCGTGGATGCCACTGGTCTCTAAGTTCAGGCGAATGCCGCGCACCCCCACATCGTGCATGGCGTGCAGTTGTGCGTCGGTGGTGTGGGCATCGATCACCGCCACGCCGCGTCCACGCGGGCCCAACAGCCGCAAAGCGTCCAGCGTGCAGGCGTTGTCGCTGCCGTAGGGGCTGGGGTGAACAATCACCACCCGGGCGATGTGCAAGCCGTCATGCAAGGCCAGCAGGTCGGGGACCAAGGCGTCGCCCGGCATGTAGTTGCGCTCGGGAGCCAGCGGGTAGTTGGCGCTGGGGCCAAACACATGGGTGTGGCAGTCGCAGGCCTCGGCGGGCATGGCAAAGTTCAGCGCGTCGTGGGCAACGCCAAGCACGGTCAGGGGTGAGGTGTTCATGGGGTGTTGTTCAAAAACTTCAGACGACGCGGTGCGCCACCGGCCCACCATTCAACACGTCAATCACTTGCTGCGCCACTTGGGTAGCACTGCGGCGTTGTGTGTCGTGGGTGCCGCCCGCAGCATGGGGCGTGGCAATCAGGTTGTCAAAGGCCAGCAGCGGGTGGTCGGGCGGCGGAGGCTCTACCTCAAACACATCCAGACCGGCACCAAACAGGTGGCCGCGTTGCAAGGCAGCGGCCAAGGCCACCTCGTCCACAATGCCGCCGCGCGACACGTTGATGAGCACCGCGTCGGGTTTCATCAAAGCCAGCTCGGCTTCGCTGATCATGTGGCGGCTCTCGTCGGTCAAGGGCAGGTGCAGCGTCAGCAAGTCCACATGGGGCAGCATGTCGTGCAGGTGTTGCACGCGGGTGTGCGGCAGGTCGGCCCAGCGGTCGCTGGGCACATAGGGGTCATAGGCCCAGATGTGCGCGTCAAAGGCGCCGCGCCATTTTTTGGCCACGATGGAGCCAATGTTGCCCATGCCCACAATGCCCACTGACTTGCCCTGCATCTCGATGCCTAAATGCTCAGGCCGCACGATGGGCACGCCAGCTCGCAACAAACGGTCAAAGCGTGACACGCGGCGCGTCACCGACAGCGACAAGGCAAACGCCAACTCCGCCACCGCTTCGCTGTTGACGCCCGGTGTGCGCGACACCGCAATGCCATGCTGCTTGGCGGCTTCTAAATCGAGGGTGTCGGTGCCCACGCCTTGCTTGCAAATCACCTGCACATGCTGGGCGCGGGCAATTTGCTCGGCTGTGATCGGGGTCATGCGCACCATCACGCCATCGGCGTGCTCGGGCCAGTCGGCAATGGCTGGGTCTGGCCAACACACCACCTCGGCATGGGCTTTGGCCAGTGCGATGCCGGCTTCGTGGAAGGCGTCGAGGATGTAGATTTTTTTCATTGCTTGTCGATCTTGGCTTTGCCAATGACGTCACGCCACCACTGGATGTCGCGCACCAGCAGGGCCTGCATTTGTTCGGGGGTGTTGCCTTTGGCGGTGACGCCCAGGTCGAGGAATTTTTGTTTGATGTCGGGTTGCGCCACCGCCGCGTTGACTTCGGCGTTGAGTTTTTGAATCACCTCACGCGGTGTTTTGGCGGGCACGGCCAAGCCGTTCCAACCGGCCACGGCGTAGTTGGGCACACCGCTCTCGGCAATCGTGGGCACTTGGGGTAAGCCTGGAAAGCGCTGCTCTTCGGTCACGCCCAAGACCTTGACGGTGCCGGCCTTGGCCTGCGG
>CANCUP010000223.1 GCA_947381325.1 Comamonadaceae bacterium | reverse complement strand
TCGGGCTTTTCAGCAGCGGAATCAGGGATCACGATGCCAGAAGCGGTTTTTGTTTCGCTTTCGATACGTTTAACGATCACGCGATCGCCGAGAGGACGAAGTTTCATTGCATCTCCAAATTGGAACTAAAGGATTGAAATTACCTGGTGCCGGGTGCGGATTGTTAGCACTCGACCCCATTGAGTGCTAATTTTAGGGCATGTTTGTGACATTTCAAGGGCGGCCCATGCATCGGTGTCCTATTTTGTTCAGCCAGACCCGGTCTGTGTCAGTTAAGTTCAGGCCAGCCCAGCTATTTCATCCCATGAGAGGAGACACCCGTGCCCCATCCACACCGCCCCCCATCGCGTGCCGATGTGCGCCAAGCCTGCACGTGGCCAAGAGGCCTGATCCTTTGGGCGGCTGCCTGCGCGTTGGTTTGGCCCGCTTGGGCCGCAGACCCCTGGCCCAGCAAACCCATCACCTTGGTGGTGCCGTTTGCGGCTGGCGGCGGCGTTGACAACGTGGCGCGCGCCTTGGCGGCACAAATGGCCGAGGGCATGCAGCACACGGTGGTGGTGGAGAACCGGGTGGGTGCAGGCGGCATCGTCGGTGCCAAATACGTGGCCAACGCGGCCCCAGATGGACACACCCTGTTGATGGGCACGCAAACCACGCTGGCAGTGGTGCCCTTGCTCAACAAGAGTGCGGCCTTCAACCCTCTGACCGCGTTTGCGGGCGTCAGCCAAGTGGGCAGCTCGCCCATGCTGCTGGTGAGTCATCCGAGCCTCAACGCTAAGACACTGCCCGAGTTGCTGGCCCGCGCCAAAGAGCGCCCAGGCCAGCTCAACTTTGGCTCGGGCGGGGTGGGCACCTCGCCCCACATGGCGGGGGCGTTGCTCGAGATCATGAGCAACACCCGCATGACGCACATTGCCTACAAGGGCGAGCAACCGGCCTTGACCGACTTGATGGGCAACCAAATTCAGTGGATGTTCTCCAACGTGCCGGCGTCCATGCCCTTGGTGAAAAGCGGCAAGCTCACGGCCTTGGCGATCTCTAGCGCCCAGCGCTCCAACGCAGCGCCCGATGTGCCCACCGTGGCAGAGGCGGGGGTGCCGGGATTTGAAGCCGCCACTTGGTTTGCCGTGGTGGCACCACGCGACACGCCGCGTGCGGTGCTCGATCGTCTCAGCGCCGAGGTGGGCAAGGCCTTGGACAACCCCAAACTGCTTCAACGCTTGGAGGCGCAAGGGCTGACGGTGCAAAAGAGCTCGCCTGCGCAGAGCGACAAATACATCGCCAGCGAATTCGACAAATGGGGCCGGGTGGTCCGAGAGTCCAACATCAGCACCGACTGAGCGCTGCCCGTTTGAGTGCTCAATTCGGTGAGTGATGACTCTCAGAGCGCTGCCCATTCAAACGTGAATGTCAGGGCAGGTCGAGGTTTTCAGAAGGTGCGCTGGCGTTGCGCGGGCCCACTTGGCCTAGACGGGCTTTGAGGGACTGAGGCTGCCCGGTGATGATTGCTGCGTAGTTGGTGGTGTTGGACAACACTTTTTTCACATAGTCGCGGGTTTCATTGAAGGGCACGTTCTCGGCCCAAATCGCACCTTCCAAGACAGGGCCCGTGCCGTCGTTGGGGGCGCGCCAGCGGCGTGAGCGGCTCGGGCCTGCGTTGTAGGCGGCAGCGGCCAAGGGCATGGAGCCTTCAAAGCTGTCGAGCACCAACTTCAAGTAGCCAGTGCCGATGGCGATGTTGGTGTCGCGGTCAGTGATTTGGTTGGGGGTGAAATTGCTCAAACCAATCTTGCGCGCCGTCCATTTGGCGGTGGCGGGCATGACCTGCATCAGGCCCGAGGCGCCCACGCCAGAGCGGGCGTCCATCACAAAGCGGCTTTCCTGGCGAATCAATCCATACACATAGGCTGGGTCGAGGTTGATGTCGCGTGTGCGCGCAATCACGCTGTCTTTGAAGGGCATGGGAAAGCGCTGCTCAAAGTCCATCACCTGGCGCGTCTTGTCGCTGGTGTTGATGCAGCGGTCCCAGACCTGGTGGTCGCAGGCCAGTTGCGCGGCAGCCAGCAACTCGCGGTCGCTCATCAAGCCGCTTTGGCCTTGGGCATTGACCAGGTTGGTGGCGTAATTCCATTCGCGCACACCTTCAGAGCGCAAGCCCATGGCGATGGCGTAGAGCGCACGTTGCAGCGAGGGGTTGTTGCGTGCTGCCTCCATCTCTTCCACCGTGGGCGGAGCCGGGCGTGCGGGTGCGGTGACTTTGCGGCCCAACTCTTCGAGTGCCAATTGCTCGTAAAAACCGCGCACGCCTGCAATGCCTTCGAGCGCGGCGGTGGCCTCTTGCTGGAGCTGTGGCGTCACGCGTTTGCGCGCCAACAAGGCGCGCGCGTACCAATACACCCAAGTGGGGTCGCGCCGTGCTTCAGCGCTCATGGCTTGAATGCTCGACTCCACCACGGCCCACTTGGGGCTGTTGCCGGTGCGCAAGGCGGCGCGTGTTTTCCAGCCCAGCATGTCGTCGTTGAGGTCTTTGTCGTGAGCCACGCGCGCAAAGTGCTCCAGGGCGTCTTCGTCCAAGTGCATGGCCGATTGACGGCCAATCACGCCCCAGATCCAGTGGCGTTCTTCGGTGGTGAGGTAGGGCTGCCATTTGTTTTTCATCAACTTGGCGGCGGCATCCGCGTCGGTGCTGGCCACTTTGACCAAGGCCAACACCACCAACTCTTGGCGGACTTTTTGAGGCGCTGCAATGTGGCGGGCTAAATATTTCACGGGGTTGGCGTAAATGTCTTGCACCGCAGCGCTGGCATCGGGGGCCACGATCTGCACCGCGTTGCGCGCGGTGCGCGGGCGGTTGTGCTCCATCATCAAACGTGCTTTGCGCCAAATGTCCAAGGCCGTGAATTGCTTGTTGAAATACAAGCGGTCTGCAGCCAGCGTGCAGCCGTCATCGGCCTCGCGCATGGCCATCCAGTTGCGGCGCACCTCGTCGGCCATGCCGGAATTGGCTTGGACGCCTTTCTCCAACAACTCCACGGTCAAGATGTAGCAGCGCAGTTCGCGGTCGTCGCGCATGCGGTAATGCGGGTGCTCATCGGCCAAGGTGCTCCAGTCGCGGCGGCTGCCCAGCAGCAGCAGCCAGTCGTTGCGCAAGCGGTCTTCTTGGTAGGTGCCTGCATAGCGGCTGAGGTAGCTGCGCACCTCTTGCGAGCTGGCCTCGTCCAAGCGGGCTTTGAGTTCCCAGTAAGCGGCCCAGGGCTCTAGCGGGTGGCCTTTGGCTTGCGGCAACAGGGCGCTCAAGCGTTTGCGGTCGCCGCGCTTGTAGGCGTCGGCCATGTCCGTGATGACCGCGTCTGCCTTGGCATCGGTCCTCACTGAAGCGGCCATCGCCGTGGGTTGGGAGAGGGACAGGGCTAAAAACACCCCAGCAAACAATGACACAATGACAGACAACTTCATGCACTGATTATCTGTGGACAAAAAAACTTTGCGCCAGCAGCTCATTGAAGAGCGTTTGAATTTGCCCGACAGGCTGGAGCGGGCCGATCTGCTACAGCGCGTGATGCGCATATGGTTGTTTGACCGTCCCGATGCGGTCATCGGTGCTTACTGGCCCATCAAAGGCGAGTTTGACCCCTTGCCCGCCTTGCACCGTTGGAAAGAAGACGGCGAGTTGCTCGACCAACCGCAGCGCCGTCGCATTGGCCTGCCGGTGGTCGACAAAGCCCACAAGACCCTCACCTTCCATGTCTGGTACCCCGGCTGTCCGATGGAAGAAGACGCTTACGGCATTCCCAAGCCCAAAGACACCGAAGTGATCGTGCCCACTTTGTTGTTCGTGCCGTGCGTGGGCTATGGACCCGGGGGCTTTCGCTTAGGCTATGGCGGCGGTTTTTACGACCGCACCTTGGCTACGTTGCAGCCCAAGCCTTTCACTGCGGGTTTGGGCTTTACCCATGGCTTTATTCCTGATTTGATGCCTGAAGCCCATGACATGCCGCTCGATGCTTTGTTGAACGACAACGGCGTGGTTTGGCCCATGGGCTGAATGGCCCTCACGCCACGGCGTCTTTCTCGCCTATGGTGCGACGCGTGGCAAGCGCCTGCTCGGTCAGCCATAAACTGAAGTTTTTGGTTTCAGGTCGATTCAAGCTGCGCGGATTGACGATCAGCCAATAGGCCATGGGAGACTCTGTGCGGTCTTGCGGCAACACCTCCACCAAATCACCATTGGCCAAACTTTCTGCCACCAAAGGCAGCCGTGCCAGCACCACCCCTTGTCCGCTCATGGCAGCCTGAACCATTTGGTAGGAATAGTTGAAATGCAACCACCGCTTGGGTTGCAAGTGACCCAGTTGATGGGTTTCAAACCAGCGCTGCCAAGTCAACCAGTCGAGGTGGCTGTGGTTGGCGTCTATCGACTCAATCAAGCTGAAGCCTTGCAGGTCTTGGGCGGTGCGCACAGTCTGCGAGTTTTTCAACAACCAAGCACTGGCCATGGGCGTGAGTTGTTCGCCAAAGAGGCGCTGCGCATGTGCGGGCATGCGTGATGCTGGCCCATAGCGCAAAGCGATGTCGATGCCTGAGGCCTCAAGGTCGACGGCGTGGTCTGACGCTTCGACGCGGATGTCGATTTCTGGGTGCGCACGTTGGAACATTTCCAGCCGAGGAATCAACCACATCGATGAGAAAGACGCAAAGGTGGTGATCGACACGGTTTGTCGACTGGCCTTGTGCCGAATTTGGCGCACCGTCAAATCTAGCCGCTCTAACAAGCTGCCCACCGAGGCGAGCAACTCCACGCCATCGGCCGTGAGTTCAACCGCGCGCGTGTGGCGGGCAAACAGTCGCACGCCCAACTCTTGTTCAAAAGCTTGAATTTGTCGACTCACCGCTGATTGCGTGAGCGCCAATTCATGGGCGGCCAGTCGGTAGTTGCGGTGACGTGCCACCGTCTCAAAGGCGCGCAAGTTGCCAACCGTCAATGGACGTGTGCGTAACAAGGGGCGAGCAGGCGGCGACATAGTGGTCCTGTTGCAGTGGGCTCCCAAGCGTAACGGGAAACAAGGCTCCGATTGATGCGTTGTGGGTATCAAACGAGAGGCGTTTTTTCATTGGACGATGCACGCCAAACCACACACCATGAGACGCCTTGTCACGCTTGTGGCGCTTGGAGTGATTGCCATGTGTTTCTCGGATGCTTCGCCTTTGCTGTTGGATGTCGCTGCCTGTTGGACTGTGCCGCGTGGTCAGGCCTTGAGTGTGTATGCCACGCAGGTGGCACGTTTGCAGGTCGTGCGTGGGCGTGTTTGGGGCACCTTTGAT
>CANCUP010000222.1 GCA_947381325.1 Comamonadaceae bacterium | reverse complement strand
GCTTTGTCGTGACACCCCAAGGCGTGGTGGTGATCGATGCCTTGGGCTCGCCTGAGTTGGCACGCCGCTTGGTGGCTGAAATTGCCAAGGTCACGCGTCAGCCCATCCACACCGTCATCGTCACGCACTTCCACGCGGACCACATTTACGGCCTGCAGGTGTTCAAAGACTTGGGGGCACGCATCGTGGCGCACGAGGCCGCGCGCGACTACCTGACCTCCGACACGGCGCAATTGCGTCTGCAAGCCTCCCGGCAAGACCTGTGGCCTTGGGTAGACGAGAAAACGCGACTCGTGCCTGCGGATGAATGGCTGCATGGTGCGCAAGAATTGGTGGTGGGGGGGGTGCGCATGGTGTTGCAACCCGTGGGGCCTTCGCACACCGCAGAAGATTTGGTGGTCTATCTGCCAAAGCAGAAAGTGTTGTTTGCGGGGGACTTGGTGTTTCGCAACCGCATCCCCTACGTGGGACAGGCCGACAGCCAGCACTGGATGGACGCGATCAGGAGTTTGCAAAAATTCGACACCCGCTGGATGGTGCCCGGCCATGGTCCCATCTCGCAAGATCCCCAAGCCGACATGCGCTTGACGTTGGATTATTTGCACTACCTGCGCGACAGCATGGCCCGCGCGGCACGTGACATGGAACCCTTTGACGAGGCCTACCAAAACACCGACTGGCGTCGGTTTGAGAAAATACCGCTTTTCAAATCTGCCAACCGCATGAACGCCTACAACACCTACCTGCTCATGGAGCACGACGCCAAGTGACCTGCCCAGAACTGCCGCCTCTCACACGCCGCCAAACCTTGCACCACTTGGCTTGGGGCTTGGGTGTCTGTGCCTTGAGCACGGGGGTGGTGCAGGCGGCCGAAACCAGTCTGCCTGCCACGTCATCGCTGCCCGAGTCTTTGCAACAGGCCTTGCAGCGCAAGCAACCCTTGGTGGTCATGGTCAGCTTGCACGGTTGCCCGTTTTGCAAGGTGGTGCGCGAGAACTACCTCATGCCCATGCAGCGCGAAGGTTTGCCTGTGGTGCAACTCAACATGCGCAGTGCGCAAGCCATCACCGACTTTGATGGCAGCGCACAAACCCAAGACGCCTTGATTCGCAAATGGGGCGTGCAGCTCGCGCCCACCGTGTTGTTCTTTGGACCTCAAGGCAAGGAAGTTGCGAGTCGGCTCAAAGGCGCTTATTTGGCCGACTTTTACGGTGCGTACCTCGACGAACAATTGGCCCAAGCGCGCCAGGCCACGGCACGCCCATGATTCCCATCCAAACCGAATCGGCGTGGCGTGGCACCTCGGACTGTCGCAGCTGTGGTATTCGCGCCATGGTCTTGTTTGCTGACTTGAACGAGGAAGACTTCAAGCACATCCACGCACCGATCGATGATTTGCACTACCAAGCGGGCCAGGTGTTGTACGACGAAGCGCATACAGCCTTGGGTGTCTTTACCATTCGCCAGGGCATGGTCAAGCTGGTGCGCGTGACCTCTGATGGGCGTGAGCGCATCGTGCGTGTGTTGTTGCCCGGGGACGTGGCGGGTCTGGAGGCCTTGGCCACGGGCCACTACGACAGCCAAGCGGTGGCACTGGCCCCCGTGTCGGTCTGTCGTATTCCCTTGGACGTGATACAACAACTCGGGGGCACCAGTCCACGTCTGCACCTCAAGCTGATGGAGAAATGGCACAACGCCCTCAAACAAGCCGACGACTGGTTGGCCGAACTCAACTTTGGCAGCGCGCGTCAGCGGGTGCGTAACTTTGTGCGCAAAATGCAGGCAGTGTCCGAAGACGGCACGGCCACCTTGTTTGCTCGAGAAGACATGGGGGCCATGATGGATCTGAAACTGGAGACTGTCAGCCGTGAAGTCAGCACTCTGGTGCGTGATGCGGTGATGGAGCCGATCGATAAAGTGGGGCGGCACTACCGGGTGTTGAACCTCCAGGGCTTGTGTGATTGAGGCATTCTTGAGGAGCAACACGATGTACAAATTTGGGTTCATTGCGCTGGCCTGCATGCTGGGAGTGGGCGCTGCATTTGCACAACAGCACCCCATGTTTCAAGATGCCGATGTGGCGCTGGGTGAAAAACTCATCGCCGACAACCAATGCAATGCTTGCCACATTCGACGTGTGGCAGGCGACGGCAGCGCCATCTACAACCCTAAAGGCCGCATCAACACGCCTGGCGCTTTGCGCGGCATGGTGGAGTACTGCAACACCGAGCTGAACTTGGGCTTTTTCCCCGAAGACACCCACGCCGTAGCGGCAGCGCTGAACCTGCGCCATTACAAATTTCGTTGATCATCCGCAGGGCTAGGCGTAAACCCTGCATTCTTTAAATCATGGATAGCTTATATTAGTAGTTGTTAATGTATTGATTGTCTGAAAGGACTGTCTGTGACGCAATCTGTGGATTTGGCATCAGGGCGCATCCAAAAAGCCCCTGAGAATTTTTTAAGCCGTGACGGCATACGCACGGTGTTGACCGAGAGTAAAAACGGCCGTCGCAACTTCATTCGCAGTGCATTTGCTGCGGCTGCGGCAGGTGCGGTCACGCCGCTGGCCCTGGCGCAAGGCAACCCGGTGCCCAGCGAGGGCGGGGACCCGAACATCTTGAACCTACCGGCACACAGCACAGGTTTGGGCCAAGGCGTGGCCACCGATGGCTATGGCAAGCCCTCGCAATTCGAATCCAATGTGCAGCGCCGCCAAAGCCCGGGCTTGACGCAAACCACCCAGGCTTCGGTGTCGTTCGCGCCCTTGCAATCGTTGTTTGGCATCGTCACACCCAGCGGTCTGCATTTCGAGCGCCACCACCAGGGTTGGTGGGACATCGACCCCTCCAAGCACCGCTTCATGGTCAACGGCATGGTCAAGTCAGCCAAGGTCTTCACCATGGACGAGATCATGCGTTTGCCCTCGGTCTCGCGCTTTCACTTCATCGAGTGTGGCGCCAACACGGCGGTGGAGTGGGGCAATGTGGCGGTGCCCACTGTGCAATACACCCACGGCATGTTG
>CANCUP010000221.1 GCA_947381325.1 Comamonadaceae bacterium | reverse complement strand
CTTGGCTGATGAAGGCCCCCGCATCCACCAGCAAATCCAAGTCAATGCCGGTCTCGATGCCCAGACCGTGCAGCATGTACACCACGTCTTCGGTGGCCACGTTGCCCGTGGCCCCTTTGGCGTACGGGCAGCCGCCCAAACCCGCCACCGACGACTGAAAGTTCCACACCCCCATCTGCAAAGCCGCCAAGGTGTTGGCCAAGGCTTGGCCGTAGGTGTCGTGGAAATGGCCCGACACCTCGTTCAGCGCGAAATGCTGGAGCGTGGCCTCCAAGGCCGCTTGCACCTTGCGCGGTGTGCCCACGCCAATGGTGTCGGCCACGTCCACGCGTTGCACGCCAATGCCTTTCATCAGCCCGGCCAAGTAAGCCACGCGCTCAGGTGCCACGTCGCCCTCGTACGGGCAGCCCACGGTGCAGCTCATGGCACCCCGCACGGCCACGCCCGCGTCGCGTGCGGCTTGCACCACGGGCGCGAAGCGCTCAATGCTCTGGGCGATGGAACAGTTGATGTTCTTTTGACTAAAGGCCTCGCTGGCCGCGCCAAACACCACGATCTCGTCGGGCTGGCTGTTCAGCGCCGCCTCAAAACCTTGCAGATTGGGCGTGAGCACCGAGTAGCGCACGCCGGGCAAGCGGGTGATGCCGGCCATCACCTCGGCGTTGTCGGCCATTTGCGGCACCCATTTGGGCGAGACAAAACTGGTGACCTCAATCTCTTTCAAACCCGCTGCTTGCAGGCGCTGCACCAGTTCGATCTTGATGGCAGCAGGCACCGGTTGCTTTTCGTTTTGCAGGCCATCGCGGGGGCCGACGTCGATGAGCTGGACACGTGCTGGAAGATTGGCTGTGTTCATCGTTGTTTTACCCATATTTCAAGCATGCTGGTGCGACAAAGTCGCAACCATCCGATGCCTGGTTGATCTGCAAAGTTATGGCAACAACCTTGTCTGACCATTCTCAAACCAAGCCGTATCAAAACCGTTTCGCAGTAAAACTGTTTTGGTTAAAGCCAAACCTGTATCACGTGCACGATCAAGGTACTTGGCAAGCGTGCTGGCGTCTTCACTGATCAAGTGGCTGATGGACTCGCAGTCACATTGCGCCAACAGCTTAAAGTCATCCTTCACACGCACGCGATCATCACCTAAATCGCGCGGCATCTGCCGAATGATCAAGCCACAACGCATGGCGTGGTCTACGTTGAACGGCAACACCACAAAATTACGCAACGGCAAATCGTTGATCGCTTGCATCACTTGGTATTCGGAGATCACGATGGTCGACAAATACATGGGCACTTGGCGACGCACACATTCGCGGTAGTAGTCGCTTGCTACAGCGTGATTGGTACGTGCAGGATCGCTGAGGGTAATCAGAAAACTGGTGTCCAACAGAACACTGTTCACGGCTTGCTACCTCTTAAGTCGTCAACCCACGCCGTAGCGTTTGGCACATCCTTCCATGCCACTGCGCCTCTGCGTGTGAGACGTGACATGACTTCTTCATCCACTGTGGTTGCATGCTCGACAAACTCGACCAACCGAGCGTTGCGCAACTCTCGCGTCAATACGTTGTATTCCGCTTTGATGCGCAGCATGGCAAGCTTGTACAAACGATTGACCGTGTCGTTACGCAAAACATCGCGCTCAGTGGTGACCTTCAAAGTCCGACCGTCGGGCAGCTTGATGTGCGCATTGGCTTTGGTCGCGCCACCTAGATCTTGTATTTCGCCACGGACATAGCGCTCAACCTGAACCCATTGGTCCGCATCGTCAGCGTGGTAATCCGACTCGGCATTGATTTCAATCGAATGCCCCAAGAAGGGCGCAGAAATTCTGTAGGCCACCAGCTTGGATTGGCGAGATGTTTTTTGCCACTTCTCCATCACCTCGCGGCGTTTGGCGTCTAGGCTGTCCAACAACTCGCCGCCCAGCAATGTGCGTAAATCTCGAAATAAGTTGGGGGCAGACAGCAGTGGTGCGGTCTCAATCGCCAAGGAGCCTTTGCGGACTGCGACCTCCAGCAGCTTGGTGTCCACATCCTTGTCTTCACCACGCAAAAAGGTGGCAACGTCTGCAGAAAACTCGGCCAATTCGCCCAAGCGCACGCGCTCTGGCGTGGCTTCAAAGCCAGCTGAGTGGTCAATCAATGCGATGGTGAGGCGTTGGGCGTCCATGTTTTGATTTTAGTCTTGGGCACCCCAAACCCGATCAATCGCCGCTTTGACCTTGGCCTCCATGCGCCGGATGAGTTCGCGGTTGGCGTTGACCAAAGCTTGCTCGGCTTCGATCTCGGCGACGATGGCGCGTTGGATTTCAAGGGCGGGAAGTGGGAACTTTCGCTTTTCCATACCTCCCTTGGTAGCGTGAACCATTGCAATTCCACTACCCTCCGCTTTGATGTTCACAGAATCCAATTCAAGCAAGTAAAAAAGGAACCTCTTGTCGATGCGCTCTGACACTTCTACTTTCCAGATGTGATAGTGATAGATCGCACGCGGGCCTTCCCAGATTCGCGGGCCAAATGACGCAGACCACGCATAAAGCAAGTCGCCCTCTTCACAGTATTTGTCAGCATCAAGCTCAAGGTCCGAGTAATACCAACCGCGATTCGAGAAAAAGTTACCTACTCTTAAAACTGGTGTTGGCCCAACAGTTAAAAGCTCCTCTTGTTTGTAAGCGCGGCCATTAATAAGCTTTGCAAAATTGCCAAGTTCATCAGTTGGCCAGGCAGGATCAAACACGATGTGCGGCTTGTAGTTCTCAACCACCTGACGCGCAGCGTCGATGACTTTTTGGTAGCCCTCGATTTCGGTCACGATTTGGTGTTGCACTTCGAGGGGAGGAAGGGGGATGTTGAACCCTTCAACAACACCTTTGGGAACACGTTGAAGACCTCCGGTACCAGTCATCGCAGGTGTTGCAATTTCATGAAAACGAGACGAAGTAACGTATTGGTACAGAAGCTCGGGTAACAAATGTGCAGAGGGCCTCAACACGTAATACTCGCTGGAACCGAAACCGATGCCGTTAAGCAAATTTCGCGCAATGCCAGCTTTACCGTTTTC
>CANCUP010000220.1 GCA_947381325.1 Comamonadaceae bacterium | reverse complement strand
GATCAAACTCTTGATTTGGAATTTTTCAACCGCAGCCAAACAGGCATCACGCAAAACAACTTGTGCAGCCACCGGATCGGCTGCGAGTTGCGCACCCGTGGCTTGCACGGTGTAGGTCCCTGCCAAGGTATCGGCATAACCTAAAGCGTGCGCGAGACGCATCAACATGGCGGGCCAACGCTCACCACCGGTGACGATGGCAAAGGGGCCTTTCAAAGAAGCCTCCAAAAATGAAGCCGCAGCAAGCCCCGTCACTGGCGCGTCGCTAATTTCTTGCAAGGCAAACAAGGCTGGGTCACCAAAGCAACCAATCAAAACCGCACTCGGTGCTGCGTGGTGCTGGATGTGATGAAGGTAGGCATCCAGCGTGGCGTGGCCTGCCACGGCATAGCTGATTTCATCGGAAATATAGGGCGCACCAAAACGCGCTTGCAGGGTAGTCACACGCACATCTGCACCCGCCACCGCCTGCGCGTATTGCGCCAACAAGCGCGTCACCGATGGCGTGGTGTTCGGGTTGATGACCAACAACTCACGCATGGGTCATGCGCGCGAACGCTTGGCGCGTTGGTCAAACCACGCCACCAAACACAGAGTGATGCCCATCACCACCAACGACACCAAGGTGGTGACGGTGGCCAAGGCATAAATGGCGGGGGTTGTGACGGTGGTGGTGAGGCCTTGCAACTCCAGCGGAAGTGTATTGACGTCGCCAATGGCTTGTGAAGTACGGGCGATTTCGTCCCAACTCAAGGTAAAGCCAAACATGGCAATCCCCACCACGGAAGATGCAATCATAGGCAGCACCACATGACGAAAGCCTTGCCAGGGGCTGGCACCCAAGTCGCGCGCGGCTTCCTCATAGGCCGGATTGAAACGGTTGAACACCGCAAACATGATCAGCAAACCAAAGGGCAGCGTCCAGGTCAGGTGTGCGCCCAAGGCAGAGGTTGACAAGCCCAAAGCGCTGCCATAGCCCTCCAACACTTCTTGCATGCCCAGCATGTCAAGACCGCCTTTGATCGCACCATCGATCAACCGAAACTCCAAACCAATGCCCAAGGACACAATGATGGACGGCATGATCAAACTGGCCACCACCACATAAAACAAGGTGTTGGCAAAGGGCAGCTTCTTGCGAAAGGCCAAGCCCGCCAACAGCGAGAACACCACCGTGAGCACCATCACCGCCGTGCCCAACCCCAGAGAGCGTTGCAAGGCGGCGCCAATGTCCACCACGCCCAAGCCCTCTTGCAATTTTGTGAACCAATGGGTCGAAATGCCACGCAAGGGAAAGGTCAAGCCACCCTCTGGGCCTTGAAAACTCAACACCACGATGGTCAACATTGGGCCGTACAAAAACAACACAAACGTGGCAAAGAAAGATGCCAGCAACCAAAACTCTAAGCTGCGCTTCATGTCACAGCTCCTTGCGAATGTCGACCATGCGCGTCAGCGCCCAAATGATCATCAGCACGATGGCCAACAACATCACCGCATTGGCCGCAGCCAAAGGAAACTGAAGGTACGAAGTCTGCACCTGAATGATTTTTCCAACCGAGGCAATTTGCTGACCACCCATGACGCCGATGGTCACAAAGTCGCCCATCACGATGGTGATGATGAAGATAGAGCCAATGATGATGCCGGTCTTAGAAAGCGGAATGATCACATTCCACAGGATTTGCCAACTGCTGGCACCGCTGTCGCTGGCAGCTTCGATCAAGCTGCGGTCGATGCGCATCATGGAGTTGAAGATGGGCACGATCATGAACATGGTGTAGAGATGCACAAAGGCCAACACCACCGAAAAATCTGAAAACAACAACCACTCAACGGGCGAGCTGATCACACCCGATTGCCCCAAGGCTTGGTTGACCAAGCCGTTGCGCCCCAGCAAGGGCACCCATGAAATCATGCGAATCACATTCGAGGTCCAAAAGGGAATCGTGCACAGCACAAACAGCACGGTTTGCACGCTCACAGAGGTGACGAAGAAAGCCAAGAAATACGACACGGTGAATCCAATCACCAAGGTCAACAACCACACCCACGCGCAAAACTTGAAGGTGGACACATAGGTCTTTAAGGTCACGCACCAATCGCCCTCGGAGGCACAACCTTCAAAAATCGAGAGATAGTTTTTGAAGGTGAAGTCGGGCAATAACTCGTACTCGTTGAAGTCCCAAAAACTGACCATCACCACCAAGGCCAACGGAATCACGAAGAACACCGCAAACACCAGCGCCAAAGGCGCTGCTTGCCACGCAGCAGCCAACTGCCGCCCCAGCGGGGCAGCAGCGATCGGACCGGTGGATGTCTGGGGGCTGGTCATCGCAGTGGCGGTCCGATCGGTGGGCTAGGCATCAGCCGGTTAGGCCGCTACAAACTCGTTCCATTTCTGGACCATGTAATTGTTTTCATCCATCACCGCGTTCCAGCAGGCAATGCCACCCATGCGGGCTTCATAGCTGCCGCCGTCGCGCACTGCACCGGCTTTGGCCAACACGTCGCCATGCGGGCTCTTGATGTCTTGCGTGGCAGGCTTGCCTTCCATCCAATACGCCCACTCGTAGGCTTCCATTTTGGATTTGGCGGTGTCGAGCACAGCGCTGTAATAGCCTTGGCGGTTCAGGTAGGCACCGGCCCAGCCGTCCAAGAACCAGTTGATGAACTCGTACGCGCCGTCAAGCTTTTTGCCGCTCAAGGTGGCAGGCAAGCCAAAGCCTGCGGCCCAGGCGCGGTATCCCTCTTTCAAAGGCTGGAAGGTGCAGTCAATGCCCTTAGAGCGCACGGCTGTGACAGCGGGTGACCACATGGACTGAATCACCACCTCGCCCGAGGCCATCAGGTTGACCGACTCGTTGAAGTCTTTCCACAAACTGCGGAACTGGCCTGCTTTTTTGGCTTCGATCAGGGTTTTGATGGTGAGGTCAATTTCCTTCTTGGTCATGTTGCCCTTGTCGGGGTATTTGTAAATGCCCATGGCTTCCACCACCATGGCTGCGTCCATGATCCCAATGGAGGGGATGTTCAAGATGGCCGCTTTGCCCTTGAACTCGGGGTTGAGCAGC
>CANCUP010000219.1 GCA_947381325.1 Comamonadaceae bacterium | reverse complement strand
CGACGTGCGTTGCCCTCGTACACCTGGTGACGTTCTTCCGCGCTCAGGTTGCCTGTCGCTTCGATGTAGCGCTTGGTGTCGTCAAAGTAGTGGCCGGTTTCTGGATCGATGCCACGCACCGCACCGATCATTTCTGAGGCAAACATGATGTTCTTGACCGGGATCACCTTGGTGAGCAAGTCGATGCCAGGCTGGTGGTACACGCAGGTGTCGAAGTAAATGTTGTGGAGCAAGTGCTCGGACAGCAAGGGCTTTTTCAACTCTTGTGCCAAGCCACGGAAACGGCCCCAGTGGTATGGCACCGCGCCGCCGCCATGGGGAATCAAAAACTTCAAGGTCGGGAAGTCTTTGAACAAGTCGCTGGTCAAACACTGCATGAAAGCGGTGGTGTCGGCGTTCAAGTAGTGCGCGCCGGTGGTGTGGAAACAGCTGTTGCAGCTGGTCGAGACGTGGATCATGGCGGGAATGTCGTACTCGACCATCTTTTCGTAAATGGGGTACCACGACTTGTCGCTCAAGGGCGGTGAGGTCCAATGCCCGCCCGAAGGATCGGGGTTGAGGTTGATGCCCACATTGCCGTACTGCTCCACGCACTTCACCAATTCTGGAATGCAGGTGGCGGGGTCGACCCCGGGCGACTGGGGCAGCATGGCCGCAGGCACAAAGTTGTTGGGAAAGAGTTGCGCCACGCGGTAGCACAGTTCGTTGCAGATGGCCGCCCAGGTGGACGACACCTGGAAGTCACCGATGTGGTGAGCCATGAAGCTGGCGCGTGGGCTGAAGATGGTGACGTCTGAGCCACGCTCTTTCATCTTGGCGAGTTGGTTGCTCTCAATCGTCTCGCGCAGCTCGTCGTCGCTGATTTTCAGCTCGGACACTTTGGGCATCGAGGCCGGGTCTTGGATGCCGGCGATTTGGCGGTTGCGCCAGTCTTCCAGCGCTTTGGGCGCGGTGGTGTAGTGACCGTGGACGTCAATGATGAGAGACATAAAGAAACCTTCAGGGCTAAAAGTTTGGAGAAAAGAAAAAATTCAGAGCCAGTCCATGCCATGGCGACGCTTGACGTCTTCCACGTCCACCGAAGCCAAGAACTTCAAAAATGACTGCACCGCCTGCACACGCGCTGCATCGTGGGCGATCACTTGTGCAATGCCTGACGAAAACATGGTGATGTAAGCCACCTCGGGCGGCAAGGTGCCCAGCAGGTCAATGCCCGGCAAGGCGATGAGTTCGCTGAGTTGCTGAAAACCCAAAGCCACCTCGCCGCGCGCCACCAGGCTGCCAATGGGTGTGCCGGGTGGCGGCACCACCATGCGCGGCTTCACCTGCTCGGCCATGCCCCAACGCGCCAGCAATTGATTCAGGTAAACACCGCTGGGCCCGGTCGAAAAGCCCAAACTGGGGGCGGCCAGCACGGCGGCTTTGAGCGCAGCTTCCGTGCTGATGTCGGGACGGGCTGCACCCGCACGCACCGCCACCGCCACGGGCGAGCGCACCCAGTCGTTGCGGCTGTCGGCCATCACAT
The DNA here is from genome assembly GCA_947381325.1 of Comamonadaceae bacterium. Lineage (GTDB taxonomy): Bacteria > Pseudomonadota > Gammaproteobacteria > Burkholderiales > Burkholderiaceae_C > Limnohabitans. The sequence goes on along the minus strand of CANCUP010000219.1, from coordinate 1,640 downwards.
GGCCCGAGGCGATCAAGCGCTCCACCGCGTCTGAGGCCAGCAGCACCACGTCGAAGGCTTCGCCGGCTTGCACACGCTTGGCCGCATCCACCCCGCCCACCGATTCGATCTGCACGGCCACGCCGGTTTCAGCTTGGTAGACCTGGGTCAAATCGGCCAAGATGGCTTTGGTGGCCATGGAAGAAATACCACGCAGCACGAGAGGAGAGGTCGAAATTTGCATGTGCTGGATTCTAGAGACGTCCCCCCGTGTCAGGTGCCGATTCAGAGGTCTTTGGGACAACTAGCTGATATAACAAATTTAAATAACAGACAATTGGTTATTCACTTTCAAAAAACCATGGAAATCAAGCAAATCGAATCCTTTGTCCGGGTCGCCGAGCTGGGCAGCTTCACGAAAGCTGCCATTGCGTTGGGCATGCCACAGCCCCTCTTGAGCCGCCATGTGCGCCAACTGGAGGTGGAGTTGCGACAAAACCTGCTGCTGCGCAATGGCCGGGGGGTCACGGTGACCGAGGCGGGCTTGGTCATGCTCGAGCACGGGCGCGGCATCTTGCACCAAGTGAGCGTAGCGCAAGAAGAACTGGCCTCGGTGCGCGGCGCCCTCGCCGGCCGTGTGTCCATCGGTTTGCCACCCAGCCTGTCCAAACTCATCACAGTGCCTCTGACCTTGTCGTTTCGCGACCAACTGCCCCAATCGCAACTCTCACTGACCGAAGGCTTTTCGGTGCCCATGCTCGAGAGCTTGCGCGCTGGGCAGCTCGACATGGCCGTGCTCTACAACCCACCCCCCTCCCCCGACCTGGACATGACGGTGCTGCACGAAGATGCCTTGATCTTGATTGCCGGCAAAAAAGCCAAGCTCTCAGGCGCTGCCCTGCAAGCCGTGATGCCCTTGTCGGCCCTGCTGGACTTGCCGCTGATCTTGCCCAGCCGACCTAATGCGTTTCGCTTGTTGATCGACACCGAAATGCAACGACTCAACCGCAAGCCGCAGATCGTGCTGGAGATCGATGGTTTGAATGCGATTTTGGAATTGGTCAAAGAGGGTTTGGGCTACGCGATCTTGCCGGCCTACACCTTGCGCAACTTTGCCAAGCCCAGAGACTTCAGCACTCACCGCATTGAGCGGCCGCAGCTGCTGAGTCAGCTCATGCTGGTGTGGTCAGCGCGGCGCCCCTTGACATCGACCCACAAAGCGGCGCAACGGGTGACCCACGAGGTGGTGGTCCAGGCTTTGGGCCACAAACTGTTGGACTGAGCCGCAAAAGCCCAAGCGATCGGTCACCAGCTGTCGTCGCCGCCACCCGAATCGCTGGCGCCGCTGTCGTCCCAGCCGCTGCCCGATCCCGCATCAAAGCTGCCCAAATCGGGACGGGCTGGCGTGTCAAACGGCACATAGCCGCCACTGTTGTCTTGCACCGGTGCGTTGGCGCTGCTGTGGTGGTCGCCTTCCAAGGCTCTGGACAAGGCATAGCCGGCAGCCACACCGGCCAAGCCACCCACCACGGCACCGGTCATGGTGGAGCCGCCACTGGGTGCTTGGGCAGGATAGCCTTGTGGGCCATAACCTTGGGGGGCATAGCCAGGTTGGTTGGGCGTGAATTGCGCGCCAAAGCCACGGGCGGGCTGAGGCTGCA
>CANCUP010000218.1 GCA_947381325.1 Comamonadaceae bacterium | reverse complement strand
GCACCTTCGTGCTGTTTTTGGTGCTGGCCTTCGGCATGATGGGTTTCATTGCCAAGCAGGTGTTGATTTGGCTCATGACGCCTTGAGCGTCACCGGCCCCGGCTCACTCGCAGAATTCACTCGCCCAAATAGGCTTCGCGCACCTTGGGATCGTGCAACAAATCACCAGCTGCACCGCTGAGGGTGATGAGGCCAGACTCCATCACATAGGCGCGGTCGGCGATGTGCAAGGCACGGCTGGCGTTTTGCTCCACCAGCAGCACGGTCACGCCTTGGGCTGACACCTCTTGCACCACCTCAAAAATTTTGTCCACCATCAAGGGCGACAAGCCCATCGACGGTTCATCGAGCAACAAAATTTTGGGCCGACTCATCAGGGCACGGCCCATGGCCAGCATCTGCTGTTCGCCGCCCGACAAGGTGCCGGCCAGTTGGTCACGCCGTTCTTTGAGGCGCGGGAAAGTGGCGAACACACGCGCCATATCATCGGCCACCGCAGCCGCGTCGCGGCGGATGTAGGCCCCCATTTGCAGGTTCTCAACAATCGACATGCGGGTGAACACGCCGCGCCCTTCGGGCACCATGGCCAAGCCTTGTTGCACCAAGTCCCAAGGCCCCAAGCCTCGGATGTCTCGCCCCATGAGTTCAATCTGCCCACCCACCAAAGGCAGCAAACCGGTGATGGCTTTCAGGGTGGTGGTTTTGCCCGCCCCGTTGGAGCCGATCAAAGACACCAACTCACCCGCGCGCACCTCCAAGCTCACGCCTTTGACGGCCTGAATGCCACCATAGGCCACTTCGGCCTGGCGAACGCTGAGCAATACAGGGGCTGAGTCGTGGGCACGCATGTCAATGGCCTCCTGTGCCCAAGTAGGCCTCGATGACCTGCGGGTCACGTTGCACCTCGGCGGGCGTGCCCTGGGCAATGACCTTGCCGTAGTCGAGCACCGTCACGCGGTCACACAAACCCATCACCAATTTCACGTCATGCTCGATCAGCAACACCGTGCGGTGGTCGTGGCGAATTTTGTCGATCAGCGCGCGCAGCTGCACCTTTTCGGTGGCGTTCATGCCCGCAGCGGGTTCATCCAGCGCAATGAGTTGCGGGTCGGTGGCCAAGGCTCGGGCAATTTCCAAGCGGCGCTGGTCGCCATAGCTCAGCGTGCGCGCCTTGAAATGGGCCAAGGGGGCAATGCCCACGTAATCGAGCAGCGCGTGGGCGCGTTGTTCAATGGCGGCCTCTTCGGCCATGAAGTGGCGGGTTTTGAAGATCGCCCCCAACAAGCCCGAGCCCGTGCGCACATGGCGGCCGACCATGACGTTTTCCAATGCTGTCATCTCGGCAAACAAACGGATGTTTTGAAACGTGCGGGCAATGCCCGCCTGCGCCACGCGGTGCACATCGGTCGGTTGGTAAGGCCGGCCCGCCAACTCAAAGCGACCCGTGTCTGGCGTGTACAGCCCGGTGATGACGTTGAAGAAGGTGGTCTTGCCCGCGCCGTTGGGGCCAATCAATCCATACACCTGACCACGCGCAATCTGCATGCCCACATCGCTCAAGGCCTGCAAGCCACCGAAGCGTTTGGAGATGCCCGACACCTGCAACACCCAATCAGGCGACAGGGGCGATGGAGGCGACACAGCCGGCATGGCGGGCTGTGGGGTGGCTGGCGTGACCAGCGTGGTGAGCGTGGCTGGTGTGGTCGATGGGGCAGCGGTCACGGCTTGGCTCCTGGCTGGGGCAGGCGTTGACCCTGCTCTGGGCTGGGCCACAGACCACGCGGACGCCACAGCATGACGCCCACCATGGCCAAGGCAATCAACAGCTGGCGCAAGATGGCCGCGTCCAAGCGGCCATCGGTCATCTCTTGCAAGGGACCCGCCACATAGCGCAGGGCCTCGGGCAAAGCAGCCAGCAACACGGCCCCCAAAATCACGCCGGGCAAATGGCCCAAGCCCCCGAGCACCACCATGGCGACGATCATCACCGACTCCATCAGGCTGAACGACTCGGGCGAAATGAAACCTTGAAACGCCGCGAACATCGCCCCCGACATGCCGCCAAACGTGGCGCCCATGCCAAAGGCCATGAGCTTCAAGTTGCGCGTGTTCAAGCCCATGGCCTTGGCGGCAATTTCGTCTTCACGAATCGCCATCCAGGCGCGGCCTATGCGCGAGTTCTCTAAACGGTGACACACCACCACGCTCGCCACCACCAGGGTGAGGAAGAGGTAGTAATACAAGGTGACGCCGGGCAGCTCGATGAAGCCCAAATCCAAACGCCGCGACAAGGGATAGCCCCACAGGGTGACCGCATCGATGGGTCCAATGCCTTTGGGGCCGTTGGTGATGTTGACGGGTTGGTCCAGGTTGTTCAAAAACACGCGGATGATTTCACCAAAGCCCAGCGTGACGATGGCCAGGTAGTCGCCACGCAACTTCAACGTGGGCGCACCCAGCAGCACGCCAAACAGCCCGGCCAAACCAGCGGCCAGCGGCAACACCAGCCACACACTCAGGTGCAGGCCACTGGGAAACAGGGCAGCGATGGCCGGAAAACTCTCCAGCAAATGCGGCGACGCCAGCAGTCCATACAAGTACGCGCCCACCGCAAAAAACGCCACATAGCCCAGGTCGAGCAAGCCCGCATAGCCCACCACAATGTTCAAGCCCAGCGCCAGCAACACATACAGCAACGACATGTCGGCAATGCGCACCCAGGCATTGCCAAAGCTTTGCAAGACCAAGGGCAGCGCCAACAGCACGGTGGCGAGGAGCCAGCGGTTTGAGAAGTGACGTGTCATGCGCGGTCCGCCACACGCTCACCCAGCAAGCCCGAGGGGCGCAAGGTCAAGATCAAGATGAGCACCAAAAACGCCAAGATGTCGGTGTACTGGCTGCCCAGCACACCGCCGGTCAACTCACCCAGATAGCCCGAACCGATGGACTCGATCAGGCCCAACAGCAAGCCACCCACCACCGCGCCTGTGAGGTTGCCAATGCCACCCAACACCGCCGCCGTGAAAGCTTTGAGGCCGGGCAAAAAGCCCATCGCGTGCTGAACGGTGCCATAGTTCGACGCCCACATCACCCCCGCGATGGTGGCCAGCACCGCACCGATGACAAAGGTGGCCGAAATCACCACATCGGGTTTGACGCCCATCAAGCT
>CANCUP010000217.1 GCA_947381325.1 Comamonadaceae bacterium | reverse complement strand
TGGTGGCTGTGCCGCTGGGCTTTGTCATTGGCATGTCGCCGCTCTTGCGCTTGGCGTTTGACCCGTTCATCCAAGTGCTCAAACCCATCAGCCCCTTGGCGTGGATGCCACTGGCGCTCTACACCATCAAAGACTCGTCCATCAGCGGCATCTTTGTGATCTTCATCTGCTCGGTCTGGCCCATGCTCATCAACACCGCCTTTGGCGTGGCCTCGGTCAAGCGCGAGTGGCTCAATGTGTCGGCCACACTCGAGGTGTCGCCCCTGCGGCGCGCCTGGTGCGTCATCTTGCCGGCTGCTGCGCCCACCATTCTGACGGGCATGCGCATCTCCATGGGCATTGCCTGGTTGGTCATCGTCGCTGCCGAGATGCTGGTGGGTGGCACTGGCATTGGCTACTTTGTGTGGAACGAGTGGAACAACCTGTCGCTCACCAACGTCATCTTTGCCATCGGTGTCATCGGCATCGTGGGCATGTTGCTCGACATGGCCTTTGCACGCTTGCAGCAAGCCGTCACCTATGTGGAATAAACCCCAGCGAAAGAAAACCCCGTGCAAGACTTTCTGAAAATTGAACAACTCGAAAAGCGATTTGTCGCCGACCGACCGGTGTTTGCCGACGTGTCGTTCAACATCGCGCAAGGTGAGTTTGTGTGCATCATCGGCCACTCGGGTTGTGGCAAGACCACCATCTTGAACGTGTTGGCAGGCTTGGACCAGGCCAGCGGTGGCCACGTGTACATGAACAACCGCGAGGTGGTGGGCCCCAGCCTCGACCGAGGCGTGGTGTTTCAAAGCCATGCCCTCATGCCCTGGCTGACGGTGCGCAAAAACATTGCCTTTGCCGTCACCTCGCGCTGGCCCGAATGGAAGGCCCCCAAGGTCAATGTGCATGTCGAAAAATTTGTGGAGATGGTGGGCCTGCGCCATGCCATCGACCAAAAGCCATCACAGCTCTCCGGCGGCATGAAACAGCGTGTGGGCATTGCACGTGCCTTTGCCATCCAGCCGCGCATGCTGCTACTCGACGAGCCCTTTGGTGCCTTGGACGCGCTCACACGCGGCACCATCCAAGACGAACTCATGAGCATCGTGCGTGAAACCCAGCAAACCGTGTTCATGATCACCCACGACGTGGACGAAGCCATTTTGTTGGCCGACCGCATCTTGCTCATGCACAACGGCAGCGACACGCCCAACGGCTATGTGCCGGGTGGTTTGTCTGAGTCGGTCACCAACACCTTGCCGCGCGAGCGCACCCGTGCGGGCCTGCACCACTTGCCCGGCTATTACGAGCTGCGCAACCACATCGTCGACTTCTTGGTCTCGCGCGCCCATGTGGGCCCAGCCCACTGATCTGTTTTTTTCAACTTAAGAGGAGCTTTTATGAACCGCAACGACATCACCGAAAAAATCATGACCGTCAAGGTCTCCAAAGGCATCAAATGGGAAGACGTCGCCCAAAAAGTGGGCCTGTCCAAAGAGTGGACCACCGCCGCTTGCTTGGGCCAGATGACGCTCGATGCCAAACAAGCCAAAGTCATTGGCAAGATCTTTGGCCTCAACGCCGAAGAACAGAAGTGGTTGCAAGTGGTGCCCTACAAAGGCTCGCTGCCCACACCCGTGCCCACCGACCCACTGATTTACCGCTGGTACGAAATTGTCAGCGTGTACGGCACCACCATCAAAGAGTTGATCCACGAAGAGTTTGGTGACGGCATCATGAGCGCCATCGATTTCTCGATGGACATCCAACGCACCGCCGACCCCAAAGGCGACCGTGTGAACGTGGTGTTGTCGGGCAAGTTTTTGCCTTACAAGACTTATTGAGTTGTTCGGGGCGCAACAAGTCCGCACACGTCCTACTGGCCTCGAAGGCCGAATCTCCAACACAGCGACTTGACCGCTGTCAGTTTTTCTTTAAAATATTGCACATTCGTGTGGAATTATTTCCAGAGAAAGATAAAGGAGCGTTTTATGTTGGCAGATGCAGTTCAAGCCCCGAACAAAACCATGGTTCTTGGCAAAGCGACCATACGGGCCGCTGAAGCGTTGGCGCTCTCGAATGCGGCGTTGGCTCGGGTGATTGGATTGAGCGAGCCCTCCATCAGTCGCATTGCCAGTGGCGCACGGGGCATTGATCCTGTGTCGAAGGAAGGCCAACTCGCTTTGCTGTTGGTTCGTGTGTTTCGCTCTCTTGATCCACTGGTGGGCTCAGACTCAAAGAAACGACTCGATTGGCTGCGTAGCCACAACAAGGCTTTGAATGGAACACCCGCTGCGTTGATCGAGACCCCTTACGGTCTGGTCACTACGCTGTCGTATCTGGATGGGATGAGAGCGGCTGCTTGATGACACCTGCGTTGTGGAATCCAGATTGGATTCAAGAATTCTCGGCAGAGTTGTCGATGCAGGCGTTTCGAATGGTCGAGACGCAACACATTGCAGCCACCATGCAATTGGTGGATTCTGCGGACGAGCAGGACCTTTTGGAGCAGATGCTCGAAACCAGCAAGCCGCCACTTCCGACGCAAGCCAGTGGGCTTCACTACTTATTGGCCGCGCCGTTTCGTTACGTTCCTCACACAGCATCCAGATTTCGCGGCAGCAACATGCCTGGCATCTGGTACGGAGCCGATGACCCTTACTGTGCCTGTGCTGAGGTTGCTTACTGGCGTCAGAGATTTTTACTTGACAGTGTGGGGCTTACCCATCAGCAAGTCTCTAGTGAGCATTCGCTGTACGAAGCCGTTGTTTCAGGGTGTGCCATTGATCTACTTGCACAGCCCTGGGCGCAGGCGCAACGCAACTGGGGTGACCCTCATGATTATTCTGAAACACAAAAACTGGGCCAATGCGTCCGAAGCACTGAACGTGTGAAGTGGATCCGGTATGCCTCGGTTCGTGCGGCGACGCATACCTGTGCAGCAGTTTTTGATCCTTTCAGTTTGCGCATGGTGACGCCGGACGGCCACTACGAACATTGGCACTGTTTGACGACACGAGACAAGGTGACGTTTTCTAACGGTCGTGTTCGATTTGATTTCAACGAATGAGCCGGTGTGCTCAATCAGGCAGTCTGCCAATCAGCCTTGGCGTCATCTTGTATGTGTATCGAACCAAGACATAGTGTCTAGGCCGATCATCGCCTTGTCGCGCCACGCTTTGCGATGGTTTTG
>CANCUP010000216.1 GCA_947381325.1 Comamonadaceae bacterium | reverse complement strand
GTACGGCATGACCGAGCTCAGCACCCAGTTCTACGACCGGGGCAATGCCACGGTGCCATCGGTCAAACGCGGGCCGCACTGGATTCGCTCGCGTGTCATCGACCCGATCAGCGGACGCGAGATGCCACGCGGCGAGCGCGGCATTTTGGTCCACACCGATTTGGGCAACTACAACGCCGTGACCACGATCCTGACCGAAGACGTAGGCGTGGCCACCGACGACGGCTTTATCCTGCTGGGTCGCGCCCAGGGGGCACAGGCCAAAGGCTGCTCACTGGCGGTGGAAGACTTTTTGAAAGCCGCACGGGCATGAGCACGGTCAGCTTCAAAGCGGGCTACCTGCCGGGTCTGTCAGAGCCGGAGGTGCACTGGCACGCGCTGCACTTTGGCACGCCGGAGCACCCGCTGACGGTGCACGTGCCCCAGCTGAGTGCCGCACAAATGACGGCCTTGGCCACGCGTGTGCGCGAAGCCAGCCGCAGCCACCTCAAGCACTGGCCGGTGCGCGACCTGGTGGCGGTGATTGACCGTGCCGTGGCGCGTTTGCTCGATGCCCACGACCCTCACCGGCAACAACTCGACACCTTGTTGCCACGTGTCACGGGCTTGGATGCCGAGATGGTGCGCATCCACCTCAGCGCCTACTTGCAGACCTTTCGGGCCCTGCAACTGCAACGCTTTGTGGTGGAAGACTTTGCCAACCCGCTGTTGCTGGATGCGTTTCAACCCCGCGTGGGTGGCGGCTGGAGCAAAGCCTATGGCCCCGACTTGATGGCCCATGTGTGGGCCGGCAATGTGCCGGGCTTGCCGATGTGGAGTTGGGTGTCGGGCCTGCTCGTCAAAGCGGGCTCGGTGGGCAAAGTTGCCAGCGCCGAGCCGGTGTTTGCCAGCGTGTTGGCGCGGGTCTTGGTGGCGGTGGAGCCTCGCTTGGCCGACTGTTTGGCGGTGGTCTGGTGGCCGGGCAGCGACGCGGCGCAAGCAGCCCCCTTGTTTGCACAAGCCGAGGTGGTGCTGGCCTATGGCGGCAACACCGCCTTGCGCGACATGCAGCAACATGTGCCCGTGACTGCAAGGTTTTTGCCGCATGGCCACAAGCTGAGTTTTGGCATGGTGTCCACGGCGGCGCTGACGCTGCGTCGCGCCAAGGCCACCGCAGCGCTGGCCGCGCTGGACGTGGCACGCTACGAGCAGCAAGGGTGCTACTCACCGCAGATGTTGTATGTGCAACGTGGTGCCCAGGTCACCCCGTCAGAGTTTGCGCAGAGCCTGGCCAGCGAGCTGGCCGCCCTGAGCCACAAGTTTGTGCGCCGCCCCTTGTCGCTGGAAGAAGCCGCAAGTGTGGCCGCTTGGCGCGAGTCGCACGAGTTCGCCATGGTCAACAACCCCAGCACCCAGGTGCTGGGCGACCCCACCCAGGCCTGGGCGGTGGTCTACTGCGACGCGCCCACGCCCCTGCAACCCGGCCCCTTGAACCGCTGTGTGCTGGTGGTGGGTGTGGACACGCTCGACGAAGTGGCCGAGCTGGCCCGCGCCCAACGCGACCACCTGCAAACCGTGGGGCTGGCCGCGGCCCCCGAAGAACTGCTGCGCCTCGGTGAGTCTTTGGGGCAAGCGGGTGTGACACGCATCTGCGCGATTGGCGCCATGACCGCACCCGCTGCGGGCTGGCACCACGACGGGCGCTTCAGCTTGCTCGATCTGGTGCGCATGGTGGACATCGAAGCCTCCACCGAAGCCGCTGCCGAGAACTTCACAGCCTATGCACCCTGACACCCTGCCCCCACACCCCGCCTTGCGCCTGAGGGCCTTGCACTACGCCTACCCCAACGGGGGTGAGGTGGTGCGCGGCGTGAACTTGGACATCGCACCCGGCAGCGTGCACTGCTTGGTCGGGCGCAGCGGCTGCGGCAAAACCAGCGTGCTCAAACTCGCGGCGGGTTTGTTGCTGCCCCAACACGGCCAGGTGCTGTGCCACGGTGAACCCGTGAACGGGCCGAGGGCCGACATGGGTTTTGTGTTTCAGCGCCCCACGCTGCTGGAGTGGCTCAGCGTGCTGGACAACGTGTTGTTGCCCGTCTCGCTGCAACGCCAAGTGCGCAGCAGCGACCGCGACATGGCCGCGCAACTGCTCAAACGCATGGGCTTGGGCGCTCACGGGCAGCACAACCCACAAGCCTTGTCGGGCGGTCAGCAAAGCCGGGTGGCCTTGGCGCGTGCCCTGATGGGTGAGCCGAAAATTTTGTGCATGGACGAGCCATTTGCCGCGCTCGACGCCATCACCCGCGAAGAACTGCAACACGACTTGCTCGCGTTGTGCGCCCAGCAAGGCACCTCGGTGCTGTTTGTCACCCACGACATGGCCGAAGCGGTGTACCTGGGCGACCAAGTGACCGTGATGCACCAAGGGCAGATGGGCCACACGCTGCGCATTGACTTGCCTCGGCCACGGGCCCATGGCGTGCGTCACAGCGCCGAATTCAATGCCGTGTGTGCCCAGTTGCGCCAGTGCATGGACGAGGGGCTGTGATGCGCCACACACGTCTGGCTTCATTCTTGTTGGGTCTGCTGTGCCTGGGCCTGTGGGAGTTGGCGGTGCAACAACTCGCCACCTCGGCTTTGGTGTTGCCTGCCCCCACCGTGATCGCCTCGGCCTTGTGGCGGGGTTTGGGCAATGGCTATCTCTGGCCCCATGTGCTGCAAACCTTGTGCGAGGTCGGCTTGGGGCTGCTGCTGGGCGGCATGCTGGGATTTGCGGGCGGCGTGGCCCTGGGCGAGTCAGCCCGTCTGCGTGGTGTGTTGATGCCTTATGTGGTGCTGAGCCAAGTGGTGCCCAAACTCGCGCTGGCGCCGCTGTTCATCGTGTGGTTTGGTTTTGGCACCTTGCCCACGGTGGTGATGACCGCTTTGATTTGCTTTTTTCCCCTGCTCGAAAACACCACCACCTGCATGCAGCAAGTCGATGCGCACCGGCTGGAGTTGTTTCGCATGCTGCGTGCCACCCCCTGGCAAACGCTGTGGCGTTTGAAAATTCCAGCGGGCCTTCCCCACATCATGGCTGGCTTGCGCGTGGCCGTGGTGCTGGCCTGGGTGGGCGCGGTGGTGGGCGAATTCATTGGCGGCAGCAAAGGCCTGGGGGCCTTGATCATTGCCGCCCAAGGCTCGATGGACACGCCCTTGATGTTTGCCGTGCTGGTGCTCATCACCGTGCTGGGCCTCTTGAGTTACAGCGGCGG
>CANCUP010000215.1 GCA_947381325.1 Comamonadaceae bacterium | reverse complement strand
CGGGCAAGTCCATCTTCAGCGCGGCTTGAGGCTCCAGGGCACGCACCAAGGGCTCGGTCGAGCCACTCAACTGCGCCAGCAACTCAGGCGCGATGGTCAGCAAGTCACACCCTGCCAAGGCGGTGATTTGGCCCACATTGCGAAAGCTCGCACCCATCACTTCGGTGGCAATGCTGTGACGCTTGTAGTGGTTGTAAATCTGGCGCACCGAGGTTACACCGGGGTCGTTGGAACCAGCCTGAGCAGCCTCGTCCCACCCACCAGCAGCTGACTTTTTGTACCAGTCGTAAATGCGCCCCACAAACGGCGAAATCAACTGCACCTTGGCGTCGCCACAGGCCACCGCTTGGGCAAACGAAAACAGCAAGGTCAGGTTGGTGCGAATGCCTTCACGCTCCAACTCGGCGGCCGCTTGAATGCCTTCCCAGGTGGAGGCAATCTTGATCAGCACGCGCTCGCGCTTGATGCCTGCCGCTTCGTACAGCGCCATGATGCGGCGTGCGCGTGCGGTGGTGGCTGCGGTGTCAAAGCTCAAGCGAGCGTCCACCTCGGTGGAGACACGGCCCGGGATGGTGGCCAAAATTTCGCAACCAAAGCGCACCAGCAAGCGGTCAATCTGCGCATCCATCGGCTCTTTGCCGTGTGCGGCCACGGTGTCTTTCAAGAGCGGCAGGTACTCGGGCTTTTGCACCGCTTTCAAAATCAACGACGGGTTGGTGGTGGCATCTTGCGGCTGAAAAGCGCTCAGCTGTTTGAAGTCGCCCGTGTCGGCCACCACGGTGGTGAATTGTTTGAGTGCGTCAAGTTGGTTCATGCCCGCAATTATCCAACCCTCGACAACAACCCTGTATGCACACACGCTGGATGCAAGGGCTACAGTGACGGCATGAACACACACTCTTCTCCGCAACGCGTTTTGGTTTTGGGCGGCTCCGGTTTTGTCGGACGCCATGTCTGCGAAGCACTCTCGCGCCTGGGCTGGCGCATCACCGTGCCCACACGCCGCCTGCCCGCACGCAGCGTGCAAATGTTTCCAGGTGTGTCGGTGGTGCAAGCCAACATCCACGAACCGCGCGAACTCAACGCCTTGGTGCGTGGCCACGATGCGGTGGTCAACCTGGTGGCCATCTTGCACGGCAATGAAGCCGCTTTTGAACAGGTGCATGTCACCCTGCCCTCGCTGATTGCCAAGGCCTGCAAAGCTGCTGACGTGAAACGCCTGGTGCACATCAGTGCCTTGGGCGCCGACGTGCAAGGCCCCTCGATGTACCAACGCAGCAAAGGCCAAGGCGAGCTGGCCTTGATGTCGGCTGCCGACAAAACCGGTTTGGGCCTGACCGTGTTGCGCCCCAGCGTGATCTTTGGCGAAGACGACCAGTTCATCAACCTGTTTGCGCGTTTGCAAAAAATCTTCCCCCTCATGCCACTGGCCAGCAGCCACGCGCGCTTTCAACCCGTGTGGGTGCAAGACGTCGCCCGTGCCGTGGTGCAGTGCCTGCAAGACGCACGCACCATCGGCCAGGGCTTTGAGGCCTGTGGTCCTGAGGTCTTCACACTGGCCGAGTTGGTGCAAGTGGCTGGGCACTGGGTGGGCCACCCTCGCCCCGTGCTGCCCTTGCCCTATGCCGCCGGCTGGGTGCAAGCCCTGCTGATGGAGCTGGCCCCCGGCCCCACCCTGATGAGCCGCGACAACCTCGCCTCCATGCAAGTCGACAACGTGGCCAGTGGCCGCCTGGATGGCTTAGAGGCCTTGGGCATTACGCAGCCGCGTGCGCTGGCCAGCGTGTTTCCTCCAGCGACATCTGACCAAGAATCATCGCCCGGGCAGATGAAGGGCTGACCGCTGGCAGCCTTCGTCTGCAAGCGCGTTTTACACTCGCGCCATGAAAACATACTTGGTCGGCGGTGCCGTGCGTGATGCCCTACTTGGGCACCCGGGGGCCGACCGCGACTGGGTGGTGGTGGGTGGTACACCCGAGGCCCTGGTGGCCCAAGGTTTCGAGCCTGTGGGGCGCGACTTTCCGGTCTTCTTGCACCCGACAACGCGCGAAGAACATGCCTTGGCTCGCACCGAACGCAAAACCGCACGCGGCTACCGTGGCTTTGCGGTGCATGCCGCACCCGAGGTGACGCTGCAAGAAGACTTGGCCCGACGCGACCTCACCATCAACGCCATCGCCCAAGACCCCGACACAGGCGCGCTGACCGACCCCTTTGGTGGCCAACGCGATGTGCAAGCCAAGGTGCTGCGCCATGTGACCGATGCCTTTCGCGAAGACCCGGTGCGCATCTTGCGGGTGGCGCGCTTTGCCGCCCGCTTTGCCGACTTTGCGGTGGCCCCCGAAACCTTGCAACTCATGCGTGAGATGGTCGACGAGGGCGAGGTCGATGCGCTGGTGAGCGAGCGGGTATGGCAAGAACTGTCTCGTGGCCTGATGGGCGAACGCCCCTCGCGCATGTTGCAGGTGCTGCGCCAGTGCGGGGCGTTGAAGCGCCTCTTGCCCGAGGTGGACCGCCTCTACGGCGTGCCCCAAAGCGCCGAGCACCACCCCGAAATTGACACCGGCATTCACCTGGAAATGGTGCTCGACCAAAGCGCCTTGGCCCAAGCACCTCTCGAGGTGCGCTTTGCCTGCTTGTGCCACGACTTGGGCAAAGGCACCACCCCAGCAGACGTCTTGCCACGCCATATCGGCCACGAGCAGCGCAGCGCCAAACTGCTGCTGGCCGTGTGCGAACGCTGGCGTGTGCCGGTGGAGTGCAAAGCCCTCGCCGACGTGGTGGCGCGTGAGCACGGCAACATCCACCAAAGCCAGAGCTTTAGCGCCCAAGCCGTATTGCGTTTGCTACAGCGCTGCGATGCACTGCGCCGGCCCGAGCGGTTTGCGTTGGCCTTGCAAGCGTGCGAGTGCGATGCGCGTGGGCGCTTAGGGCGCGAGCAGGACGACTACCCGCAGCGTGCGCGTTTGACGCGTTTGCTGCAAGCGGCTTTGTCGGTAGACAGTGCGTCGGTCAGTGCGCAGGCTTTGCAAGAAGGTCTGGTTGGCCCGGCTGTCGGTGCGCGTTTGGATGCTGCGCGTTTGAACGCCATTTCGTTGGCGCTTTAGTTCTTTTGCGCTCTTGCCGTTGATGTAAGACGCAACGAAGTGGCAAGGGCGGCAACCGCTCTGCTCCTACGCCGCTGCGCGGCTCGATGTCGCTGCCGCGGTCACCACCCTTGCCACTTCGTTGCCGGGTACGCCCGCCGTCTTCAACGCACAACATCACGTCTCACGTCAAACGCCAAGGGTTGTGCC
>CANCUP010000214.1 GCA_947381325.1 Comamonadaceae bacterium | reverse complement strand
GACGTGGCTGGTTATACAAAGTCTGCGCCTCCGAGGATCAGCTCGCCAGAATCTGACAACTTGCGCGCCATGCGCATGATGTTCTTTTGTGCCGCTTCCACGTCCGACATGCGTTGCGGCCCTTTGGCCTCCATGTCGTCGCGGAACATACCGCGCGCACGCTCGGACATGTTGTCGTAAAAACGGTCTTGGCACGGAGCGCTGGCACCTTTGAGGGCCATCATCAACATGTCTGGCTCCACCGCACGCATCAGCACCTGGATGCCCTTGTTGTCCACACTGGTCAAGTTCTCGAAGGTGAACATGTTGTCCTGGATCTTGAGCATGATGTCTGGATCTATCTCATTCAAGCCGGTCATGATGCTCGACTCCAAAGCGGTCTTGGTCAGGTTCATGATCTTGGCAGCCGCTTGAATGCCGCCAAAGCTCGACGACTGGGCCGACGCGCTCTTGGAGAATTGCATTTTCATGATGGCTTCCAACTCGGCCATGGCCGAGGGCTGTACCGTGTCCAAACAGGCAATGCGCTGGATCACTTCGGCATGGATGGAGGGGTCCAAATAAATCAACACGTCGGCAGCCACTTCGGGTTCAAGCAGCGACAAGATGATGGCCACCACCTGCGGGTGCTCCACCTTGATCATGTCGGCGATACCGCGAGCGTCCATCCAGGTCAGGATGTCCAAGCCCTTGGTGCCTTGGCCCGGCATGATGCGGCCCAACACAGAAGCGGCTTTGTCGTCGCCCAAGGCGCGGCGCATCACGTTTTCGACATAGTCGGTGTTGCCCATGCTCAATGTCGATTGTTTTTTCAGGTGCTCCACAAACTCGTCCAACACCACGTTGACCGCCTCTTGCGAGAAGTTGGCCACGGCCACCATGGCGGCGCCCAAGGATTGAACCTCTTTGGGATTCAAAAATTTGATGATCTCAGCCGCTTGGTCTTCACCCAAGAGCAGCATCAACACTGCGGCGCGTTGGGTCGAGGTGATGTTGGCCAGCTCGGTGCGCAAGGCCTCGGTCATCACAACGCCGGAATCGTTATCAGCCATGGTATTTATTCCTCAATCAGTCTTATCAGTTGCTCTGGCCAATGAGGCCTTTGAGCACGCCCGCCACACGGGTGGAGTCTTCGGCCACGATCATGCGAATCAAGGCCACTTTGTCATCATACGAATTGGCGGTGTTGAGCAAGTCGGCCGAAATCGACTGTTTCTTGGGCTTCATCGCGGCCATGCGGGCTTTGACTTCTTCCAAGGACTCGCCCTCTTGAATTTCAATTTCTGTGCCGGCGGCATCCGCAGCTTGTTGGGCCAGCACCGCATGCTGGGCTTCGCGTTCAGCCATCTGCGCAGCCATGGCCTCACGGGCAGCCGCTTCTTCAGCGGCCTTGGCTTCTGCGGCCAAGCGTGCTTCTTCGGCTTGACGTGCGGCTTCGGCGGCAGCCAGGGCGGCCTCTTCTTGCATGCGTGCCACTTCGGCCTCGTGGGCTTCTTTGGCGGCTTTGGCGGTGGCCTGGGCTGCCGCAGCCTCTGCGGTGGCCACTTCAATCGCTGCGCGGGCCTCTGCGTTGGCCGCTTCGGCGGCGGCTGCAGCCAGGGCAGCGGGGTCGATCTCGGGGCGGGTCAAACGACGCACCATCGGACGCACCACTGTCAGCAAGAGCAGCAAGAACAAGCCGCCAATCACACCCGCGTTGACCAAAATTTGGTTGTTTTCGTCCAGGTACCAAGGCACGGCATTGGGGTCAATCACCGGTTCAAACTTGGTGGCCACCACAGTGACCATGTCACCACGCGCTTCGTTGAAGCCCACAGCGCCTCGGACCAATTGGTTCAAACGCTCCAGCTCTTCAGGCGTGTAGGGAATGGATGTAGGGGGAGGCGAGCCATCGGCAGGTTTTTCGACCTTCATGCCGGCAGGAATCGGGCGTTCGTTGATCAACACACCCACACCAATTTTGGAGATGGTGCCCATGGCGTTTTTGGTGTGACGGACTGAGCGGTCCAACTCATAGTTCTTGGTGCTGCGCGCCGTGACTTGCACGCCTTTTTCGCTCACGCCCTTGGTGGGGTCGGCGTTGGTTTGGGTGGTGGCTTGTGGGTTGGTCGGGCTCGGTGGGGTGTTCGACAAGGAGCCGGGAATGCCAATCGCATCACGGAAGGTGTTGCGGTCTTCCACAAACAATTCTGAACGGGTCTTGGGGCCTTTGTCCTGGCCATCAAAGTCTTCCACGGTCACTTCGGTCTGGGTGAAGTCAAGCGACATGCTGATCTGAGCGCTCACGTTGGACTCGCCCACGATGGGCGCCAACAACTGGATCAAACGTGTGCGGTACAGGTCTTCCATCTGCTGCTTTTGCATCAGCTGGGCCGAGGTCAAACCCAAGGGCTGCTCGACCAACATCTCGTTCATCAGGCTGCCGAAGTTGTCCACCACCGACACGTTCTCAGGGGCCAAATAGGGCACGCTCGATGCGACCAGTTGGATGATGGCTTGCACGTTGGCCGACGACACGGTGCGACCCGGCGCACGGGTGATGATCACCGAGGCCTTGGTGGGCGCGCGGTCACGCACAAACACGCTTTGCTTGGGTGCTGCCAAATGCACACGGGCAGACTTGATGCCGCCAATTTGCACAATGCTGCGCGCCAGCTCTTGCTCCATGGCGTTGTTGTAGCGCACCTGCTCCATGAACTGGCTGGTGGTCATGGCGGGCATGTCTTTGAGGTTGTCCATGCCCGTGGTTTCTGTGCGTGGCAAGCCTTTGGAAGCCAGCAACATGCGGGCTTCTTGGTAGCGTGCGGTGGGCACCGTCAACTGGCCGGTGTTGGCATCGACTTCGGGTTTGAACTCGCCCGCTTTCAAAGCCTCAATGGCCAACTGTTTGTCGGCGTCATTGAGCATCAACACCAAAGGGCGATAGGGGGTGGGCTTGAGGGATGTGAAAAACACAGCGACCGAGACCAAGAGCATGAACACCACCACAAAGGGCAATGTTTTGCGCACCGTGGGTTGGCGCAAGATGTCGACCACCATGGCACCCGGGCCATCTTTTTGGTTCAACCATGCGGGCATGCGGTTGTTGGCGGTCGCAGGTGCATTGCCTGTGGCGTTGTCCGCTGCGGGCGCCGTGGGCAAGCCCATCGACGGGTTCATGTTCAAGGTATCTGTGGCCATATCAGTCTCTCAGTTCAGCATCACACCGGCATGTTCATGATTTCTTCGTACGCTTTCATCACTTTGTTGCGTACTTGCAAGGTGGCTTCAAAAGCCAGCGACGATTTCTGCATGCTCAACAC
>CANCUP010000213.1 GCA_947381325.1 Comamonadaceae bacterium | reverse complement strand
GATGGGGACATCAAGACCATCGCCAACTGGCTCGCAGCCGGTGCGGCAAAATAAACCCAAATTCAATCAGGAGAATTTCATGCAAACTCGTCGCGAGACCCTCCAGCACAGCGCCGCTGTGGCAGGCCTCTTGGCCACCACTGGCCTGTTTCCTCAGTACGCACAAGCCTTTGAAAAAGCGGCTTTCGATGCCAAGACCATTGGCGAGGCTGTCAAAGCCATGGGTGGCGCAGCTCCCGTCGAGAGCAAAGACGTGACCATCACCGGTCCCGACATTGCCGAGAACGGTGCCGTGGTGCCCTTGGGCGTGAGCACTTCACTGCCCAATGTCAAGCGTGTGCTGTTGTTGGTGGAGAAGAACCCGTCTGCTTTGGTGGCCATGTTCAACACATCGCCTGAGATTGAAAACACCTTTTCGACCCGCTCCAAGATGGGCCAATCCTCGGACGTCTACGCCGTGGCCATCACCCAAGACGGCAAAGCCTTCTTCGCCAAGAAAGAAGTCAAAGTCACCCTCGGCGGCTGCGGCGGCTGATCTACACAGAATTTAGGAGAACACACATGGCAGATCCAATGCGCATTCGCGCCCAAGCGTCCGGCGGCAACGCCACCATCCGCGTGCTCATGAGCCACGAAATGGAATCCGGTCAACGCAAAGACGGCAATGGCAAAACCATTCCCGCCTGGCACATCCAAGACGTCACCGCCAGTCTCAACGGCAAGCCTGTGATGACCGCCGAGTGGGGCCCCGCAGTGTCTAAAAACCCGTTCTTGCAGTTCACCATCAAAGGTGCCAAGGCCGGTGACAAAGTGGCGATCACCTGGAAAGACAACAAGGGCGACAGCCGCACCGACGAAGCCACGGTGTCTTGATTGCGTAACGCAAAAAATAAGGAGACAGCCATGACCCATCCCTTGGATGTGACAGGCCGCATCAAGCTCGCGCTGGTCGCGGGCCTGTTGGCATGGACGGGCGCCGCCATGGCGCAAAAGTCGTCGGCTGACAGCATTGCCGAGTACCGTGCCATGTTGCAAGACGGCAACCCGGCTGATTTGTTTGAAGCCAAAGGCGAAGACCTGTGGAAGCAAAAGCGTGGCCCTAAAAACGCGTCGCTCGAACAATGCGATTTGGGCAAAGGCCCAGGCGTGGTCAAAGGCGCGTGGGTGGAGTTGCCGCGCTACTTTGCCGATACCGCTCGGGTGCAAGACCTGGAGTCGCGCTTGCTTACCTGCATGCAAACTTTGCAGGGCTTCAACGCCGAGACCATGGCCAAAACACCGTTTGGCAAAGATGAGCAGAGCAACGTCACCGCCATCGCCACCTGGATTTCTGCCGAATCCAAAGGCATGAAGTTCAATCTGTCGCAAAGCCATGTCGAAGAACGCAAGATGTACGAAGTGGGCAAGCGCCTGTTCTTCATGCGCGGCGGCTCACACGACTTTGCCTGTGCCACCTGCCACGCGCAAGACGACAAGCGCATCCGTTTGCAAGACCTGCCCAACCTCACCAAACAACCCGGTGCGGGCAACGGCTTTGGCGCCTGGCCCGCTTACCGTGTGTCCAACGGACAGATGTGGGGCATGCAGCTGCGCTTGAACGACTGCTACCGCCAGCAACGCTTTCCCTACCCCCTGTTTGGCAGCGAAGCCACCATTGCCTTGGGCGTCTACATGGGCGTCAACGGCAAAGGCGGTGAAGCCACTGCACCTGCCATCAAGCGATAAGGACACGTCATGAAACGCTCGTATGCTCTCATCGGTGCCGCTGTGGCCACGGCCTTGCTCACCGCATGCACCACCTCCATGCCGTCTAGCGCTGAACTGGACAAGCTCACGCAAGACATCATTGCCCGCTCCTTCCGTGCCGAAGGTCAAGCCCAATTAGACCGCGTCAGTCCAGACGACGACAACCGCTTGTGTGCCGAGTCAGATCTGGCTGGCGTGGCTTTGGACGCCAAGGTGGCGCAAGCCATTGAGGCGCGCAACATGGCCACCATCCAGCCACCCTCAAACGGTAAGTATTTGGGTGACTGGAAACAAGGCGAAGTCATTGCCCAAAATGGCGCTGGCAAAACCTGGACCGACAAAGAAGGCTCTGTGAATGGCGGCAATTGCTACAACTGCCACCAAATCAGCAAAGAAGAGTTGTCGTACGGCACCCTGGGCCCGAGCCTCTACAACTACGGCAAGATCCGTGGTGTGGCCAACCCCAGCAGTGCTGAATCAAAGCCCATCGTGGAATACACCTGGGGCAAATTGCACAACGCACGCGCTTACAACGCCTGCTCCAACATGCCACGCTTTGGTCACAAAGGCATCTTGACCGAGGCGCAAATTCAACATGTCATGGCCTTGTTGCTCGACCCCGCGTCACCCATCAACAAGTAAACCTCATTCACCCGCAGCACGCACAAATCGGCTGCGGGTTTTTTCTGAATCATTCATAAGTAGTTGCTGATATGAACCTCACCAAACGCGAATTCATGCAGGTCTTGGGTGCTGGCAGCATGGCGGGCCTTAACCTACAGGCCTTTGCCCAAGCCGATGCAGGCCGAGCCGCCGACGGCCTGTACAACATTGCCAAGTTTGGTCAGGTCTCGTTTTTGCACATGACCGACTGCCACGCGCAGCTCAAGCCCATTTACTTTCGCGAGCCCAGTGTCAACTTAGGCCTAGGCAGCATGAAGGGGCAACTGCCGCATTTGGTGGGCGAACATTTGCTCAAGACCGCGGGCGTGCGTCCCGGCAGTGCCGAGGCCTATGGCATGAGCTACCTCCACTTCGAAACCGCCGCACGTCGCTACGGCAAAGTGGGCGGCTTTGCGCACTTGGCCACCTTGGTCAAACGTCTCAAAGCCACGCGTCCTGGCGCGCTGCTGCTCGATGGGGGCGACACCTGGCAGGGCAGTGCCACGTCGTTGTGGACGAATGGGCAAGACATGGTCGACGCCTGCAAGCTGTTGGGCGTGGACGTGATGACGGGCCACTGGGAGTTCACCTACGGCATGGAACGGGTGCAAGAAATCGTTGAGAAAGACTTTGCGGGCAAGGTCGACTTTGTGGCGCAAAACATCAAGACCCAAGACTTTGGCGATCCGGTGTTCAAACCCTATGTGATGCGGGAAATGAACGGCGTGCCGTGCGCCATCATCGGCCAAGCCTTTCCCTACACCCCGATTGCCAATCCACGTTACATGGTGGCCGACTGGGCCTTTGGCATCCAAGACGAGAACATGCAAAAGATGGTCGACGAAGCCCGTGCCAAAGGTGCGCAGGTGGTGGTGGTGCTGTCGCACAACGGCATGGACGTGGACTTGAAAATGGCC
>CANCUP010000212.1 GCA_947381325.1 Comamonadaceae bacterium | reverse complement strand
GGGTCGGCCACCAAGTCGGCCGGAGGGGCGACTTGGTCGGCCAACACCAGCGCGGTGATGGGCTGTCCAGCCAGTTGGCCCCGAGCCAGCAAGGTGCGGGCAAGTCGGGTGCCCAAGAAACCGGCACCGCCGGTGATGAGTAAACGCATGGGGTGTCTCCAGCAAATGTGAGGGTCAACGATCAGCCGCGTACAAACAGCGTGACCAGTTCATCGGGGCCGACTTGGCGGCTCCAGTGGCCGTGGACGGTGGGGTCAAAGGTAGCGCCAGCGGGCAGCACATCGGCCGAATAAAAGTGCTGGCCCGGGCCAAAAATGCGCGAGCTGCCGTCTTGCAAGCCGATCTCCATTTGGCCTTCCAGCACAAACAGCCACTGGGGGTTCTCGGTGCAGTGAAATTCGCTGCGAAAGCCCACCGGGCTGCGGCGCAGCTGAAAGCCGCTGCTGGCCATGAGGGGCGACAAACGCGCCTGCGGCTTGCCTTCGCTCAGGCTCAAGCTGTCGGTGCGAAAGCGGGCGCGGCCATCGCTGTCGGTGAAGAGAATGGTTTTTTCAAAAGTGCTCATGGCGCCACTTTAGCGTGAGTGACAGCCCCACCCCAGCGCTCGCGAGACAATGGCGTTTTTCATACGAGGAAGCACACACCATGGGCCAAGTTGCGGTTGTCACAGGAGCGAGTTCTGGTATTGGCAAGGCATGCGCCTTGGCCTTGCTGCGTGAAGGTTGGGACGTGGTGCTGGTGGGGCGACGTGCAGACGCGCTGCAAGCCACCGCCCAAGAAGCGGGTGCCAACGCCAAGCGCGCGCACGCCGTGCCGGCCGATGTGGGCCAAGAAGACTCGGTGGCGGCACTGTTTGACACTGTGCGCGAGCGCTTTGGCCGCATCGATTTGCTGTTCAACAACGCGGGCATCTTTTTGCCCAGCACCTTGCCGGGGGACATTTCGGCGGCCGATTGGCGCCGTGCCGTGGACATCAACTTCAACGGTGCCTTCTTTTGTTTGTCGCATGCGTTCAAGCTCATGCAAACCCAAACCCCCCAGGGCGGGCGCATCATCAACAACGGCTCGATTTCATCGCATGCCCCGCGTCCGGGCTCGATCCCCTACACCGCCACCAAACACGCCATCACCGGCTTGACCAAGGCGGCCGCGCTGGATGGCCGGGCCTTTGACATTGCCGTGGGCCAAATTGACATTGGCAACGTGGCCACCGACATGACCGAGCGCATGGCCAGTGGCGTGTTGCAGGCCGACGGCAGCGTGCGTCCTGAAGCGCGCATGGACATTTCCGCCGTGGTCGACACCTTCATGGCCATGGCGCGTTTGCCACTCACCGCCAATGTGTTGTTCATGACGGTCATGGCCACCAAGATGCCGTTTGTTGGTCGCGGTTGAAACCTGGCCGCAAGCTTGTACTTTTAAGATCTCTTTTTCCCTTATTTTTCTATCCCCATGAACGTCATTCGCTTCTCTGATTTGTGCGCCAGCGGCCAAGCCCGTGGCCAACGCGTGTTCATTCGCGCCGACCTCAATGTGCCGCAAGACGAGCACGGCGCCATCACCGAAGACACCCGCATCCGTGCGTCGGTGCCTTGCATTCAGATGGCCTTGGACGCGGGCGCTGCCGTGATGGTGACCAGCCATTTGGGCCGTCCCACCGAGGGCGAGTTCAAACCTGCCGATTCGTTGAGCCCGGTGGCCAAGCGTTTGGGCGAGTTGTTGGGCCGCGAAGTGCCTTTGGTGTCCAACTGGGTCGATGGCGTGCATCTGGCCCCGGGCCAATTGGTGGTGCTGGAGAACTGCCGCGTCAACAAAGGCGAGAAAAAGAACGCGCCTGAGCTGGCCCACAAACTCGCCGCCTTGTGCGACATCTTTGTGCACGACGCGTTTGGCACGGCCCACCGCGCCGAAGGCACCACCTACGGCATAGCCCAGTTCGCCCCCATCGCCTGTGCGGGCCCCTTGTTGGCGGCAGAGATGGACGCCATCAGCCAAGCCTTGGCCAACCCCAAGCGCCCCTTGGCGGCCATCGTGGCGGGCAGCAAGGTCTCGACCAAACTCACCATCTTGAAGAGCCTCGCCAACAACGTGGACCAGCTCATTGTGGGCGGCGGCATTGCCAACACCTTCATGTTGGCGGCCGGTTTGAAGATTGGCAAAAGCTTGGCCGAGCCGGATTTGCTGGCCGAGGCCCAAGCCGTGATCGAGATCATGAAGGCCCGTGGCGCCGAAGTGCCGATCCCCACCGATGTGGTGTGCGCCAAAACCTTCGCCGCCGATGCGGTGGCCACGGTGAAGAAAGCCACCGAGGTGGCTGATGACGATTTGATTTTGGACATCGGCCCCGAGACCGCTGCCAAATTGGCTGCGCAACTCAAAGCGGCGGGCACCATCGTGTGGAACGGCCCGGTCGGCGTGTTTGAGTTTGCCGCGTTTGAAAACGGCACCAAGGTGATTGCCCATGCCATTGCCGAGTCCAGCGCCTTCAGCATTGCAGGCGGCGGCGACACCCTGGCCGCCATTGCCAAATACGGCATCGAGAAACAAGTGGGCTACATCTCGACCGGGGGCGGTGCTTTTCTGGAAGTGCTTGAAGGCAAGACCCTGCCTGCATTTGAGATCTTGACCCAGCGCGCAGCGGGCTGAACGTCGCTCACCAAGCGCAAGCAAAGCTGAACAACTGTCGGCTCATCTTGTCTTGACTGATCGACTTCCAGTCGCCCCCCGTGGGCAGTGACTTGATGGCGGGGCCGTTGCCCATTTTGTTGGGATGGCTGGTGGCGCTGAGGGTTTTGTATCTGCCCTCGGCGCAGTCGTACTCGATGTAGGACTTGACCGATTGCTGCCCTGTGGTGTCGGGGCTTTTCAAGTCGTAGACCACCCAGACGCGTCGGTTTTGGTGGATGCGGGCGATCGACGACGAGTCCACATACACCGTGGCCACCTCGTTTTGCGTGACGGTGACCCACATGGCGTGGGCGCCAGCCGATGCCAGCCAAAGGAACAACACAACAAGACGTTTCATGGGTGTGGGGCAAACATGAAAAAGCCCCGCAACTCCTGGTGAGCTTGCGGGGCGGAGGCTGCTTGGTTTTTTAAGCCGCTTTCAAAGCACGGGGGCTGGTGGCTTTGCCCGCGTAGTTGGTCCAGCTGTCTAGCTTGAAGTCGTACAGCTTGCAGTCGCGGGCGGTTTGGAAATACCAGCGCCAAGAGAAAGGCTGAACGATGATGCGCTCGGGCAGCAATTCTTCGAGTTTGTTTTGCGCTTGTTTGAGCTTGTAGAGTGGGATGCTCATGTCCAAGTGGTGGGCGGTGTGCTCCATGATGTGGTGCATCAA
>CANCUP010000211.1 GCA_947381325.1 Comamonadaceae bacterium | reverse complement strand
GTGCGCACAGTAGGCCACCACCAGGTCTTCAGGGTAAGGGCCGGTCTTCATGCCAAAGCCACCGCCCACGTCCCCCACCACCACACGCACTTGCTCAGGTTGGAGTCCCAACAAACCCGCCACCGCACCGCGCACGGCGGTGGGCATTTGCGAGCTCATGCGCACCACCAGGCGACCGGCCTCGATGGAGGCCACCACGCTGCGGGGCTCGATGGTCAACGCAGCCAAGCGCTGGTTGGTGATGTCGAGCTCCACCACATGGGCTGCCGAGGCAAAGGCTTTGGCAGCGGCCTCGCGGTCGCCATAACGGGTTTCGGCCACGCGGTTGTCGGGCGCATCGGAAATCAAAGGCGCACCGGGCTTCAAGGCATCGGTCAAGGTCACCGCACAAGGCAACTCGTCAAAGTCGATCTGCACCGCTTCTGCGGCATCGCGCGCTTGTTGCTCGGTGTCGGCCACCACGGCCACCACGGGTTCGCCCACAAAGCGCACGCGGTCCACCGCCAAGATGTGGCGCACCGGCGTGGCGGCAGGCGTGCCGTCTGCACGCGTGAAATTGGCCACGCCAGGCATGGCGGGACGACCTTCGTCGACCAGCTGCTGGCCTGTCACGACCAAGCGCACACCGGGCATGGCCTGTGCGGCGGTGGTGTCGATCGACACAATGCGTGCATGGGGATAAGAAGAGCGCACAAAGCACAAACGCGTTTGGCCTTGTGGCGTCACGTCGTTGGCGTAGATGCCCGCACCTTTGAGCAATTGCTCGTCTTCCAGTCGTTGAACAGCTTGTCCGCTGCCAAACCGTGTCGTTGTTGAGACCAAGTTCAAGCTCCCGTGGGTTGGTTAACTCCGGGGAGTGTATCGCCCGAAGAATGCCCTGGTGTTTCACAGGTGTGCCATCCGCGCGAGGGGGCTATGCGGAGGTTCATCATGTGATGCGCCATCAACAACCCGTGGCGCCAGACCGAGACACCGCCAAGGAGAGCGTGTGGGGTTGAGAACAGGCCTCAGTTTGCTTTGATGTGGTTGTCTTTCGCCACCTGCGTCCACAGCACGATTTCAGAGGCGATGAATTTGGAAAAATCTTCCGGGGTGTTGGTGTACGGAATCACCGACATGCCGCTGATACGCTTTTTCACATCGGGCAGTTCAATCACACGTGCCACCTCTTCTTGCAATCGCTTGACGATGGCCGGGGGTGTACCTGCCGGCGCCAGCAAGCCGTTCCACAGCGAGGCTTTCAAGTCGATGCCCAACTCCGACAAAGTGGGCACGTTGGGGAAGTCTTTCAAACGCTCGGCCGAGGTGACGGCCAAGGGTTTGACACGGCCACTTTGCAGGCCCACGTTGGCGGGGCCCACATCGGCCAGGGTCATGGTGACATCACCCGTCATGACGGCGGTGACGGAGTCGTTGGCCCCTTTGTAGGGGATGTACATGAAGCGACCGCCGGTTTTGTTGTTGAACAACTCGGTGATGAGCTGGAACGAGGCCGAACTGGCGCCGTAGTTCGACTTGTCGGGGTTTTGCTTCGAGAAAGCCACCAACTCTGCCACCGACTTGACGGGGTTGTTGGCATTGACCAGCAACACCATGGGCGAGATGCCCACCAGGGTGACCGGCGCAAAGTCTTGCGGCCCATAAGGCAGCTTGGCGTAGAGCGCGTGGTTGAACACCATGGGGCCGCTGGCACCCATCAGCAAGGTGTAGCCATCGGGCTTGGCTTTGGCCACATAGGTCGAGCCCACGATGGCGCCCACGCCGGGCCGGTTTTCCACCACCACAGGCTGGCCCAAAGAGGCTGCCAGTTTTTCGGCCACGATGCGCGCCAACACATCGGTGCCACCGCCTGCCGAGTAGCCCACCACCATGGTGATGGTTCGGGTCGGGTAGTCACCGCTTTGGGCGTTGGCGCTGCCCACGCACAGGCCTGCCAGCAGCGACAGGGAGAGCGCAAAAGTGTGATGAAGACGCATGAGATTTTTCCTATTCAAGACAAGGTATTTCAATGGAACACGGTCACTGCAAACCAATTTGCACATTCAGCACCGCCGACTTGCCGGCGTCTAAGGCTTGCAAGCAACGCGCAATGGCAGCAGGCACCTCGGCCGGGTCGCTGACGCATTCGCCGTAAGCACCAAAGGCTTGGCCAATTTGTTCGAAGTGGCGTTCATGGCCTTGCAAACGGGCTTGAAATTCGTCGCTCTGCACGGCAGCACCTTGGGGATAGACACGCACCACGGCCTCTTTGACCGCTTGCCAACCGCCGTTGTCAAGCACCACGGTGAGGATAGGCAGGCCATAGCGCT
The DNA here is from genome assembly GCA_947381325.1 of Comamonadaceae bacterium. GTDB lineage: Bacteria > Pseudomonadota > Gammaproteobacteria > Burkholderiales > Burkholderiaceae_C > Limnohabitans. The sequence continues at coordinate 1,057 of CANCUP010000211.1, read as the reverse complement.
GCGCCGTGGCGTACACCGAGGTGGGGGTGGAGAAGTGAAAGCCGCCATCGCCCACGATCTGCACCACGCGGCTGCCGGGCTTGGCCAGCTTGATGCCCAGGGCCATGCCGCCGCTGTAACCCAAACCGCCGCCGGCACCGGCGATCATGCTCAAGGGCTCGGTGCGCGGGATTTGGTTGAGCACGGCAAAGGTGTTGCGAATGGCTTCGTTGACCACCACGTCGTGCGGCGCAATGGCCGCCCCGATGGCGGCACACAGATAGGCAGGCGAGATCGCGCCGACTTGGCCGGGGGCAAGCGCGGCTTGCTGCAAGGCAGCGACACGTGTTTGCTGAGCGGCACGCAGCTGCGTCATGCGGGTGGCCACGCGCTGGTGAAAGGCCGCATCGGCCTGGGCACGCACGATGGTGGCCACTTGGCGCAGCACCGTGGCGCAGTCGGCCTGCACGCGCACATCGGTGGCAAAGCCCCACATCGGAAAGTCTTTTTTGACCGTGTCCACATCGACATGGCTCCAGCGCGTGTGGGGCTGCGGCTTGGCGTATTTGGGCAACCACGGCACATCCACATCGAGCAGCCAACCCACGTCGGCCTGGGCCAGACCCACCGAGGGGTCAAAGCCTGCGAAGCACGGCGATTCGCGCGAGATACACAGGTAGCTGGGGCTGAACTCAAACACCTGAATGCCACACAACTCAGCCAAGTCTTGCAGTGCATCCACCGCTTCGACCTTGCGGCCCAAGTAGGCGGAGACCACCATCGGGTGTTCGGCCTGCAACAACTGCTCGGCCAGGGCACGGGCCGTGGGCTCGTCCACGCCCGTGGCATGCACCGCCCCGTAGCGTGACTCGGGGTAAGACTGCACTGCCTCGGGGGCCCAAGTTTCGGCCAGCACTTCGCGTGGCAGTGTCAAAAACACCGGGCCCGGCGGGTCGCTTTGCATCACGGTGTGGCCACGGCGCAGCACCTCTTTGGTGGTCACGCCGGTGGGCAGGTTGTATTCCCACTTCACATACGAGCGCACCAGGCTGGCGATGTCGAACGGGTCTTGCACAAA
>CANCUP010000210.1 GCA_947381325.1 Comamonadaceae bacterium | reverse complement strand
CCTACGAGGCTCTGGCCCGTGAAGTGGGCTGCACGCCTGCCCAATTGGCACTGGCTTGGTTGCTGCACAAAGACGCGCGCTTGGTGCCTATTCCAGGCACGCAAAACATCCAGCACCTGGAAGAAAACATGGGAGCCGCTGCGGTGGTGCTCACGCCCGAGCACATGCAGCGCCTGGAAGCTCTGATCAACACCCAGACTGTCAAAGGGCTGCGCTACAGCGCCCAAAGCATGTCGGAAGTCGACACCGAAGAGTTCTTCACGGCTTGAGATCAAGCCCGGTACACGACACGCCCACAACCTCGGCGACCCTGTGTTAGTCAGAAAACTCACACCTGCGGTCGCTTAAGATCAGGGGTTGTGAATTTCACTTCACTATCTGTCCATCAACGTAACAAAAACACCATGGCTGCTGACAAATCCAAAATTATTTACACCCTGACCGACGAAGCCCCTTTGTTGGCCACTTACTCGTTTTTGCCCATCATTCGCACGTTTGCGGCACCTGCCGGCATTGAAGTGGCAGAGAGCGATATTTCGGTAGCCGCCCGCGTGTTGGGCGAGTTCCCCGAGTTTTTGACCGAAGCCCAAAAAGTGCCTGATAACCTGGCTGAGTTGGGCCGCCTGACCTTGTTGCCCGACACCAACATCATCAAGTTGCCCAACATCAGCGCCTCGGTCCCCCAGTTGATTGGGGTGATCAAAGAGTTGCAAGGCAAGGGCTACCACTTGCCCAACTTCCCCGAAGATCCCAAGACCGATGCCGACAAAGCCATCCGTGCGCGCTATTCCAAGTGCTTGGGCAGCGCTGTGAACCCGGTGCTGCGTGAAGGCAACTCGGACCGTCGGGCGCCTTTGGCCGTGAAAAACTTTGCCCGCAAGAATCCCCACAGCATGGGCGAGTGGAGCATGGCCTCGCGCACGCACGTGGCCCACATGAAGCATGGCGACTTCTACCACGGTGAAAAGTCGATGACCCTCGACAAAGCCCGTGACGTGAAGATGGATTTGGTCACCAAGAGCGGTCAAACCATCCTGCTCAAACCCAAAGTCTCTTTGCTCGCAGGCGAGATCATCGACAGCATGTACATGAGCAAAAAAGCGCTGTGCGATTTCTACGAAGAGCAATTCGAAGACGCCCGCAAGACCGGCATGATGCTCTCCTTGCACGTCAAAGCCACCATGATGAAGGTATCCCACCCCATCGTTTTTGGCCATGCTGTGCGGATCTTCTACAAAGAAGCCTTCGAAAAACACGCCAAGCTGTTTGAGGAGCTTGGCGTCAACGTGAACAACGGATTGGTGAACTTGTACGAAAAGTTAGACACCTTGCCTGCGTCTTTGCATGATGAAGTCATCCGTGATCTGCACGCTTGCCACGAGCACCGCCCTGAACTCGCGATGGTCGATTCAGCCAAAGGCATCTCCAACCTGCATGCACCCAACGACGTGATCGTGGATGCGTCCATGCCCGCCATGATTCGCATCGGCGGCAAGATGTGGGACGCCAATGGCAAGCCCAAGGACACCAAGGCCTTGATTCCAGAAAGTACGTTTGCACGTATTTACCAAGAAGTCATCAACTTCTGCAAAACCAATGGCAACTTTGACCCCACCACCATGGGCACCGTGCCCAACGTGGGTTTGATGGCCCAACAAGCCGAAGAGTACGGTTCACACGACAAGACCTTTGAAGTGACCGAAGCTGGCGAAGCCCGTATCGTGGACATCGCCACCGGCGAAGTGCTGTTGTCGCAAAACGTCGAAGAGGGCGATATTTGGCGCATGTGCCAGGTCAAGGACGCACCCATCCGTGACTGGGTCAAGTTGGCCGTCACGCGTGCACGCAACTCGAATACGCCTGCTGTGTTCTGGCTCGATCCCTACCGTCCGCACGAAGCCGAGTTGATCAAGAAGGTTGAGCTGTATCTCAAAGATCATGACACCACTGGCTTGGACATCCAGCACCTGTCACAAGTGCGCGCCATGCGCTACACCCTGGAGCGCGTGGTGCGTGGCATGGACACCATCTCGGTGACCGGCAACATCTTGCGTGACTACCTGACCGACTTGTTCCCCATCATGGAGTTGGGCACCAGCGCCAAGATGTTGTCCATCGTGCCTTTGATGGCGGGTGGCGGCATGTACGAAACCGGTGCTGGTGGCTCAGCCCCCAAGCACGTCAAGCAGTTGGTGGAAGAAAACCACCTGCGCTGGGACTCACTGGGTGAGTTCTTGGCCTTGGCGGCCAGCATGGAAGAATTGGGCATCAAAACCAACAACACCAAAGCCAAAGTGTTGGCCAAAGCCTTGGATGCGGCCACAGGCAAATTGCTCGACAACCAGAAGAACCCTTCGCCCAAAACAGGTGAGCTGGACAACCGTGGCAGTCAGTTCTACTTGGCCATGTACTGGGCCCAAGAGTTGGCAGCACAGTCCGAAGACAAAGAGTTGCAAGCCAAGTTCGCACCTTTGGCCAAGTCTTTGACCGACAACGAGCAAAAGATTTTGAGCGAGTTGCAAGCTGTTCAAGGCAAGCCTGTGGACATCGGCGGCTACTACATCTTGGATGCCAAGAAAGTCTCTGAGATCATGCGTCCCAGTGCGACTTTGAATGCCACGTTGAGCGCCTTCTGATCAAGACGGCTTCGCTGATTGCATCAAGCGTCACCTCTTCGGAGGTGGCGCTTTTTTCATGGGCTAAGGCCCAAACAAAACCCCCGGGAGCCGATGGCTCAACGGGGGCTTGTGTGAACCCAACACCAGGTTGGGAGGCGCATGCTTAGATGGTGTCGATGAAGCTGCGCAGTTTGTCGCTGCGGCTGGGGTGCTTCAACTTGCGCAAAGCCTTGGCTTCGATTTGACGGATGCGCTCGCGCGTGACGTCAAACTGCTTGCCCACTTCTTCCAGCGTGTGGTCGCTGGTCATCTCGATGCCAAAACGCATGCGCAGCACTTTGGCTTCGCGGGGCGTGAGGCCGTCCAGAATGTCTTTGACCACATCGCGCAAGCCTGCTTGCATGGCGGCTTCGATGGGGGCGGTGTTGACGCTGTCTTCGATGAAGTCGCCCAAGTGGCTGTCATCGTCGTCGCCGATGGGGGTTTCCATCGAGATCGGCTCTTTGGCGATCTTCATGATCTTGCGGATCTTGTCTTCTGGAATTTCCATCTTCTCAGCCAAGACGCTGGCATCGGGCTCAAAGCCAAACTCTTGCAAGTGTTGGCGGCTGATGCGGTTCATCTTGTTGATGGTCTCGATCATGTGGACCGGGATGCGGATGGTGCGGGCCTGGTCGGCGATGGAGCGGGTGATGGCCTGACGGATCCACCAAGTGGCGTAGGTGGAGAACTTGTAACCACGGCGGTATTCGAACTTG
>CANCUP010000209.1 GCA_947381325.1 Comamonadaceae bacterium | reverse complement strand
GCACTGCCGCTCTTGCTGCTGACACTGCGTCCACCATGCTTGCTGACCTTGGCGCCGGCTGCGGCCGCCACGAACATCGAGCACGTCGAAATGTTGAAGGTGTGCGAGCCATCGCCGCCGGTGCCCACAATGTCCACCAGGTGCTGGGTGTCGGCCACCTGCACTTTGGTAGAGAACTCGCGCATGACCTGCGCCGCCGCCGTGATTTCGCCAATGGTTTCTTTCTTCACGCGCAAAGCGCTGATGAAGGCCGCCATCATCACTGGCGACATCTCGCCGCCCATGATGAGGCGCATCACATGCAGCATTTCGTCGTGGAAAATTTCGCGGTGTTCGATCACGCGCTGCAAAGCCTCTTGGGGCGTGATGGGGTGAATAACGGTGGTCATCGCGACTCCTTACAGAAAGTTCTTCAGCATGGCATGGCCATGCTCGGTGAGGATGGACTCGGGGTGAAACTGCACCCCTTGAATGTCGAGTTCGGTGTGGCGCACGCCCATGATTTCACCATCGTCGGTCCACGCCGTGACCTTCAGACATGAGGGGCAACTGGCGCGCTCAATCGCCAACGAGTGGTAGCGGTTGACCGTGAACTGCCCGGGCAAGCCCCCAAACACACCCTCTTGGGTGGTGGTGATGACACTGGTCTTGCCATGCATCAAAGTCTGCGCGCGCACGATCTTGCCGCCAAAGGCTGCACCAATGCTTTGATGTCCCAAGCACACGCCCAAAATGGGCAGCTTGCCGGCAAAGTGTTGAATGGCCGCCACCGAAATTCCTGCCTCAGCGGGTGAGCATGGGCCCGGTGAAATCACCAAGCGATCAGGCTGGCGTGCCGCAATGCCTTCGAGCGTGATCTCGTCGTTGCGAAACACCTCCACGTCGGCACCGAGCTCGCCAAAATACTGAACAATGTTGAAGGTGAAGCTGTCGTAGTTGTCCACCATGAGAAGTTTGATTTTTTTCATGGCGGTCACTCCAAGCCTTCTTCTACCAGCTCACTGGCGCGCAACAAGGCGCGCGCCTTGTGCTCGGTCTCGCGCCACTCCAGCTCAGGCACCGAATCGGCCACCACACCCGCAGCGGCTTGCACATACAAGGTGTTGTTTTTCACAATGCCGGTGCGAATGGCAATCGCCACATCCATGTCACCGGCAAAGCTCAGGTAGCCGCAAGCACCACCATACAGCCCGCGCTTGACCGGCTCCAACTGGTCGATCAACTCCATCGCATGCACCTTGGGCGCACCGGTCAAGGTGCCCGCAGGGAAGGTCGCGCGCAACACGTCCATGCTGGTCAAGGGCTGGCCGTCGGGGCCGTCACGCAACAAGCCCTCGACGTTGCTCACGATGTGCATCACATGGCTGTAGCGCTCCACCACAAAGGCTTCGGTCACCTTCACACTGCCCACCTTGGCAATGCGGCCAATGTCGTTGCGTGCGAGGTCGATCAACATCACGTGCTCGGCACGCTCTTTCGGGTCGTTGATCAACTCGACCTCAGCCGCCTTGTCGGCCTCGGGCGTGGCGCCGCGAGGGCGCGTGCCAGCCAGCGGACGGATGGTGATCTTTTGTCCTTCGGGCGTGGACTCTTGACGCACCAAAATCTCAGGCGATGCGCCCACCACATAGGCATCGCCCAGGTTGTAGTAATACATGTAGGGGCTGGGGTTGAGCGAACGCAGCGCACGGTACAGCGACAGCGGGCTGGCCGTGAACTGTTTGTGAATGCGCTGCCCCACCTGCACCTGCATGAAGTCGCCCGCAGCAATCAGCGCTTTGGCGCGCACCACGGCAGCCAGGTAATCGTCTTTGGCAAAACTGCGCTGCGCGGGGTGGCTGTCGCCCGGTGCAATGGAGGGCGCCACTGCCGGCGCTTTCAAACGCTGCTTCAACTCGGCCAAACGCGCCTGAGCTTGGGCATAGGCACCTGGCTGCGCCGGATCGGCATACACAATCAGCGAGAGCTTGCCCGACAAGTTGTCGATCACCGCCAGCTCTTCGGTTTGCAGCAGCAAGATGTCGGGCATGCCCAAATCGTCGGGCGGGCACGAGTGGGCCAGTTTCTTTTCGATGTGGCGCACCGTGTCGTAGCCAAAGTAACCGGCCAAGCCGCCGCAAAAACGCGGCAAACCCTCGAGCAAAGCCACCTTGAAGCGTTGCTGGTAGGCCGACACAAAGTCGAGGGGGTTGCCGTGGTCGGTCTCCACCACCACGCCGTCGGTCACCACCTCGGTCTTGGCCTCAGCGCCAAAACCACTGGCGCGCAACACTGTGCGCGCGGGCAAGCCAATGAAGCTGAAGCGCCCAAAACGCTCGCCGCCCACCACCGACTCCAGCAAAAAGCTGCGCTCGCCCTTGTTTTGCACATGGGCCAGCTTGAGGTAGAGCGACAGGGGGGTTTCAAGGTCCGCAAACGCTTGCGCCATCAGCGGAATGCGGTGGTAGCCCTGCTGGGCCAGTTGGTTGAATTCGTTTTCAGTGATCACAGCTTGAGCCTCCACAGCTCAGCCCCGCAGTGGTGGGGCCGTTCATTCAAAAAGTGCTTGATGGCAAAAATGCCGAGAAGCGCGGCGCACGGCGCAAGGCGTGCGATTTAGATGCGCGCAGAACTCGGCGTACGCCAGGGCCAAGCTCCCCGGTCGTGACAACCTGTGACAGTGCTGCGGTGAATGAACATGCGACTCAGTTTAACAAAGGCCAAAGACGCCCACGAGGCGTCACAACGCCTGGCTGCACGCCAGCCAATCGCCCACCTGCGCGATTTGGTCCAGGTAGCCATCGGCGTCTACCACCTCGACCGGCTGGCCATGGTTGTAGCCATAGCGCACCAACACCACCGGACAACCTGCGGCACGTGCAGCCTGGGCGTCGTTGCTGGAGTCGCCCACCATCAAGGTGCGCTCAGGTGCGCTGCCCAGGGCCTCACAGGTTTTGAGCAGGGGCAAAGGGTCGGGCTTCTTGGCAGCAAAGCTGTCGCCACCAAACACCTGTGTGAAAAACCCGTCCAGGCCTTTGGCGGCCAACAGGCTTTGTGCAAATGCCAAGGGCTTGTTGGTCAAACACGCCAAAGCCCAGCCCGCATCGCGCATCTGCTGCAAACCTTGCACCACGCCTGGGTACACCTCGGCGAACTGGCCGTTGATGCGCTGGTAATGGTGCTGGTATCGCAACCACGCCGGCTCGTACAAGCCATCCACACCGCGCCCCGCACATACCAGGCCCGAGCTCGCCACCTCAGGCAAAGCCAGCTGGTGGGTCAGCACCGAGCGAATCAAATGCTCCGAACCCTTGCCCACGGTGCGCTCGACCAAGGCGCGCGTGACGGGTGGCAAATCGAGGTCGGCCAAACAAAGGTTGAGCGCTTGCTCAAAATCGCC
>CANCUP010000208.1 GCA_947381325.1 Comamonadaceae bacterium | reverse complement strand
GATGACAGCGAAGTGGCGAGCAAAGGTTTGAGTAAATTCAACCCCTTGGCCGAGTGGACGTGGGGCGATGTGTGGCACTACATCGCCACCCAAGGCGTGGACTTCAACCCGCTGCACGACCAGTTCTATCCCAGCATTGGCTGCGCACCCTGCACCCGCGCCATCGCCATGGGCGAAGACTTCCGCGCCGGTCGTTGGTGGTGGGAAGACGAAGCCGCCAAGGAATGCGGGTTGCATGTCAAACCGCACGGCGAGCAATAGCTCGCGAGTCGCTGCTTCAGCGCAGGCTCATTTCGCGACAAGCGAAGTGAGCCGAAGCTAAGACGAATTCACTTGAAAGATTTGAACCATGAACGCCAGAACCCACAACGAGTTGCACAGCCTGAGCAACGCCCACCTCGATGCGCTGGAAGAAGAAACCATCTTCATCTTGCGTGAAGTTGCCGCCGCTTTCGAGCGTCCCACCTTGCTGTTTTCGGGTGGCAAAGATTCGCTCGTCATGCTCAAGTGCGCCGAGAAAGCCTTTGGAGGAAAAACCAGCCCCTCCGGCAGCGGCCGCATCCCCTACCCGCTGTTGATGATCGACACCGGGCACAACTTCAAAGAAGTCACCGACTTCCGCGATTCACGCGCCCAAGAACTTGGTGCCGAGTTGATCGTGCGCAGCGTGGAAGACTCGATGAAACGCGGCACCGTGCGCCTGGCCCACCCGGGTGAGAGCCGCAACGTGCACCAGTCGGTCACCTTGCTCGAAGCGATTGAAGAATTCCGCTTTGACGCGCTGATTGGTGGCGCGCGCCGCGACGAAGAAAAAGCCCGCGCCAAAGAGCGCATCTTCAGCCACCGTGACAGCTTTGGCCAGTGGCAGCCCAAGGCGCAACGGCCTGAGTTGTGGACCTTGTTCAACACCCGCTTGCAGCCGGGCGAACACTTTCGCGTGTTCCCCATCTCCAACTGGACCGAACTCGATGTGTGGCAATACATCGCACGCGAAAACATCGCCCTGCCCTCGATCTACTACACCCACAAGCGCGAGGTGGTCGACCGCCGTGGCCTGCTGGTGCCCGTGACCGAACTCACCCCGCCCAAAGACGGCGAACAAGTGCAAGTGCGCGATGTGCGTTTTCGCACCGTGGGCGACATCACCTGCACCTGCCCGGTGGAGAGCACGGCCGCCACGCCAGAACAAATCGTGATCGAAACCTTGGCCGCTGACGTCAGCGAGCGCGGCGCGACACGCATGGACGACAAAACTTCAGACGCGTCGATGGAAAAGCGTAAAAAAGACGGGTATTTTTGACATCCCCGATGCCGCTGAAACAAACACTTCACATGTCACATCCATGAAAAACCTTGAACAATTTTCAGCCCTCAAATTCATCACCTGCGGATCGGTGGACGACGGCAAAAGCACCTTGATTGGCCGCTTGTTGGTGGACACCAAGGCCGTGCTGCAAGACCACTTGGCGGGTGTGCAGCGGGCCGGTGAAACCGACCTGGCGCTCTTGACCGACGGCCTGAGTGCGGAGCGCGAGCAAGGCATCACCATCGACGTGGCCTACCGCTACTTCAACACCGAGCACCGCAAGTTCATCATCGGTGACGCCCCCGGACACGAGCAGTACACCCGCAACATGGTGACCGCAGCCTCCAGCGCCGACGCTGCCGTGGTGCTGGTGGACGCCACCAAACTCGACTGGCGCAATGCCGCGCTTGAACTGTTGCCACAAACCCGTCGCCACGCGCTGCTGGTCAACTTGCTGCGTGTGCCCTCGGTGGTGTTTGCCATTAACAAGCTCGACGCGGTAGAAGACGCCACGCTGGCTTACCAACACATTGCTGGCGCCTTGAAAAAATTTGCCCAGGCCGCAGGCATCCCCATCACCGCGCTGGTGCCCGTCTCGGCCCTCAAAGGCTGGAACGTGGTGGACGCGCAAGCCGACTGGTGCGGCTACAACGGCCCCAGCCTCTTGAGCATTTTGGAAGGCTTGCCCGTCACCCCCGCCGAGACCGAGGTGGCATTCAGCTTTCCGGTGCAGTGGGTGGAGAAGTTCCACGACTCCAACGTCACCACCCAAGGCCGACGCGTGTTCTGGGGCCGTGTGGCCACCGGCAGCGTGGCACCGGGCGACACGGTCAAGGTCTTCCCAAGTGGCCAAACTGCTGTGGTGTCCCAGGTGCTCTCGGCCACCCGCGAGCCGCAAAACAAAGCCGCTGGCCACAGTGCGGGCATCGTGCTGGACCGCGAAGTGGATGTATCACGCGGCGACTGGTTGCTGTCAGTCGAACACACACCTGAGGCCCAACGCCAACTCAACACCACCATCGCTTGGATGGACGACGAACCCTTGGTGGCTGGTCGTGTCTACTGGACGCTGCATGGCCACCGCTGGGTCAAGGCCAAGGTGCAACGTGTGGTGAACCGCCTGAACGTGAACACCCTGGCAGAAGAAGAAGCCACTGAACTGCCCCCCAACAGCATGGGCCACGTCACCCTGGCTCTGCAAGAGCCTTTGGTGACGCTGCCTTTTGCTAAGTCGCGCATCTTGGGTGCCCTCATCTTGGTGGACACCGCCAGCCATAAAACCTCAGGCGCTGTGTTGGTGAGCTGAGCGAGCTCAAGAGTGCCACTTGAATCCCGTTTAAAATCAAAGGCTAGGTGGAGAGCACGACGTTACTTCGCCTACCATTTTTAAATTGATTGAATTGTCATGACGCACGTTGTCACCGAAGCCTGTATCCGTTGCAAGTACACCGACTGTGTGGACGTATGTCCCGTCGACTGCTTCCGCGAAGGCCCCAATTTTTTGACCATCGACCCCGATGAGTGCATCGACTGCGCAGTCTGCATCCCTGAGTGCCCGGTCAACGCCATCTACGCTGAAGAAGACGTGCCCGATGGCCAACAGCACATGACCCAACTCAACGCCGAGTTGTCGCAAATCGGCTGGCCCAGCATCACCAAGCGCAAAACACCCCTGCCAGACGCCGACGACTGGAAAGACCGCACCGGCAAGCTGGCCGAGTTGCAGCGCTGATTGACAACGCCATGATCGAGACCGACGCCGTCATCGTGGGTGCCGGCCCGGTCGGGCTGTTCCAAGCTTTTCAGCTCGGTCTGCAAGACATCCGCTGTCACCTCATTGACGCACTGCCCCACGTGGGCGGTCAATGCGCCGAGCTGTACGCCGACAAACCCATTTACGACATTCCCGGTCTGCCGTTTTGCACCGGTCGCGAATTGGTCGAGCGTTTGCAGCAGCAAATCCGCCCCTTTGCCCCCCACTTCCACCTGCTAAGATATTTATTTAAAGACGAGGTTAGAAAAGTAGGCCTTGAATTAGGCATCCCAGCCGACCTTATTAATAGACATCCTTTCCCAGGACCAGGACTGGCTATTCGTATTTTAGGCGAC
>CANCUP010000207.1 GCA_947381325.1 Comamonadaceae bacterium | reverse complement strand
ATCGCTTGGTGATTTCACCGGGCCCATGCTCACCCGCTGAGGCAGGAATTTCGGTGGCGGCCATTCAACACTTTGCCGGCAAGCTGCCCATTTTGGGCGTGTGCTTGGGCCACCAAAGCATTGGTGCGGCCTTTGGCGGCAAGATCGTGCGCGCGCAGACCTTGATGCACGGCAAGACCAGTGTCATCACCACCACACAAGAGGGTGTGTTTGGTGGTTTGCCTGCGCAATTCACGGTCAACCGCTACCACTCGCTGGCCATTGAGCGCGCCTCGTGCCCGCCTTGCTTGAAAGTCACGGCGTGGACCGACGATGGTGAAATCATGGGCGTGCGTCACACCGAGTTGGATATTCAGGGGGTGCAGTTTCACCCCGAGTCCATCCTCACCGAACATGGTCATGCCATGTTGAAAAACTTTCTGTAAGGAGTCGCGATGACCACCGTTATTCATCCCATCACGCCGCAAGAGGCGTTGCAGCGCGTGATCGAGCACCGCGAAATTTTTCACGACGAGATGCTGCACATCATGCGGCTCATCATGGGTGGCGAGATGTCGCCAGTGATGATGGCGGCCTTCATCAGCGCTTTGCGCGTGAAGAAAGAAACCATTGGCGAAATCACGGCGGCGGCGCAGGTGATGCGCGAGTTTTCTACCAAGGTGGAAGTGGTCGATACACAGCACATGGTGGACATTGTGGGCACCGGCGGCGATGGCTCGCACACCTTCAACATTTCGACGTGCTCGATGTTCGTGGCGGCCGCAGCCGGCGCCAAGGTCAGCAAGCATGGTGGACGCAGTGTCAGCAGCAAGAGCGGCAGTGCCGATGTGCTGGAGAGCTTAGGCGTCAACATCAACCTACAGCCGGCACAAATTGCACAGTGCTTGGCGCAGGTGGGCATCGGGTTCATGTTTGCACCGAACCACCATCCCGCCATGAAAAACGTGGCGCCCGTGCGCAAAGAGTTGGGCGTGCGCACGATCTTCAACATCTTGGGCCCATTGACCAACCCGGCGGGCGCCCCCAATATTTTGATGGGCGTGTTCCATCCCGATTTGGTGGGCATTCAAGTGCGCGCGCTGGAGCGCTTGGGCGCCGAGCACGCCTTGGTGGTGTGGGGTCGCGACGGTTTGGATGAGGTGTCTTTGGGGGCTGCCACCTTGGTGGGCGAGCTCAAGAACGGCCACATCCGTGAATACGAAATTCACCCGGAAGACTTTGGTTTTGCCATGAGCAGCACCCGGGCCTTGCGTGTGGACACGCCTGAGCAATCGCGCGCGTTGTTGCTGTCGGTGTTGGACAACCAGGCCGGGCCCGCCCGTGACATCGTGGTGCTCAACAGTGCCGTGGCTTTGTATGCGGCCAATGTGGTCGACAGCATCGAGGCCGGTATTGCTCGTGCCAACGATGCGTTGAATTCTGGCGCTGCCAAGGCCAAGCTCGAGCAGCTGGTCACGGCCGTGCATCAATTGGCTGCGGCCTGAAGAAAGAGAAAAAGATGTCTGACATTTTGAACAAAATCGTTGAAGTCAAGCGCCAAGAAATTGCGGCGGGCTTGAAACGCAAATCGCTCGAGGCCATGCGCGCCGATGCCGAAAGCCGTGTGCTCACGCGAGATTTCGTGGGGGCCATGCGTGCCAAGGTGGCCGCAGGCTTGCCTGCGGTGATCGCCGAGATCAAAAAAGCCAGCCCGTCCAAAGGCGTGTTGCGTGAAGATTTCATTGCCGCCGACATCGCGCAAAGCTACGCCGAGCATGGCGCGGCCTGCTTGTCGGTGCTGACCGATCAGCAGTTTTTTCAGGGCAGCGTGGATTATTTGAAGCAAGCCCGTGCCTCGTGCGATTTGCCGGTGCTGCGCAAAGATTTCATGATCGATCCGTATCAGGTGTACGAGGCACGCGTCATGGGGGCCGACTGCATTTTGTTGATTGCGGCGTGCTTGGACGATGCGCAAATGGCCGAGCTCGAAGCCATTGCGCGCAGCCTAGACATGGCGGTGTTGGTGGAAGTGCATGACGCGCCAGAGTTGCAACGCGCCTTGAAACTCAAGACGCCGTTGGTGGGCATCAACAACCGCAATCTGCGAACGTTTGAGGTCACCCTCGACACCACCTTGTCGTTGATGAACGATGTGCCCGCCGACCGTTTGTTGGTGACCGAGAGCGGCATCTTGCAGCGCAGCGATGTGCAAACCATGCGCGCGGCGCATGTGAATGCATTTTTGGTGGGCGAGGCATTGATCCGTGCGTCCGATCCCGGCAAGGCTTTGGCTGAGTTGTTTGCCGCTTGATCGGGGCGGGCGCTGTGGCCGATTTGTTTTCTAATGCCCCGCTCGCCGACGTGCCGCGATTGACCGCTTGGGCGCCTGAGGACTGGCCTGTGCATGCCGACTGGCTGCCTGTGCTTCAAAGCTTTTGGCGCAGTGCTGAGGGGCGGGCTTTGGCCGACTTTGTTCGGGGGCGCCTTGCCTCGGGTGCGGTGGTCTATCCCGCACATCCTTTATGGGCCTTGCTGCTCACGCCTTTGTCGCAAGTGCGGGTGGTGATCTTGGGCCAAGACCCTTATCACGGACCCCATCAGGCGCAAGGTTTGTCGTTTTCGGTCGCGCCCGGTGTCAAGTTGCCGCCGTCTTTGCGCAACATCTTCAAAGAGTTGCAGCGTGATTTGAACCAGCCCCTGCCCGCGAGCGGCTCGCTGGAGGCGTGGGCACGACGCGGCGTGCTGTTGCTCAACACCAGCTTGACGGTCGAGGATGGCCTGCCCGCCAGCCATGCCAAGCGGGGCTGGGAGGCCTTGACCGACGCCTTGTTGGCCGAGGTGGCGCGCACCGCCCCTGTGTGTGTGTACTTGCTGTGGGGTGCCCATGCCCAAGCCAAGGCCGACATGCTGGCGCAGCACACCCGGCAGTTGGCGCCGAGTTTTTTGGGTTTGAGCGATGCGGCTGGGCCGACGCGCGAGGCCTTGGTGCTCAAGGCCAATCACCCTTCTCCCTTGTCAGCCCTGCGCCCGCCTCAGCCTTTCATCGGTTGTGGTCATTTTTCACAGGCGCAGGCTTGGTTGGCGCAGCGTGGGGCGCCCTTGAATTGGGCTTTGTGAGTCGTTTTGCGGCGCTTATCCGGGGCGGACACAAAAATCTGCTATAGTTTGCGGTTCGCCGGAGGGGTGCCCGAGTGGCTAAAGGGGGCAGACTGTAAATCTGTTGGCTTACGCCTACACTGGTTCGAATCCAGTCTCCTCCACCAGCGAAACCAACAAATGTTGCCCAGGTAGGTCTGCAACTGTGATGATCAGAATTCATTCTGGTTCGATGCGGGAGTAGTTCAATGGTAGAACCCTAGCCTTCCAAGCTAATGACGCGGGTTCGATTCCCGTCTCCCGCTCCATCTGTTGTTTTCGTGGTGTTGATGGGCGGTCAAAAAAT
>CANCUP010000206.1 GCA_947381325.1 Comamonadaceae bacterium | reverse complement strand
TCGGTGCCTTCGGGCGTGTCGCGCAGGGCCACGTTGGCGCTGCCTTTGCCAAAGCCCACGGCACCGCCTTGGCCTTCAAAGTGCATCAGGCACGAGCTGGGGGCATCCACCTCGCTCATGCGCAAGCTGCCTTGAAAGCGCGCGCGCAGTGGGCCAATGACGGTCTTGATGGCCACCTTGAATTCGTTGGGCGCGGTCAGCTCCACCGACTCGCAGCCTGGCAAGCAGGCTTTGAGCACCTCGGGGTTGTTGAGTGCAGCCCACACCACGTCGCGTGGCACGGGGATGACTTGTTTGCCAATGATTTCCATAGGGGGCTCAGTGCGCTTTGCGTTTCATGGCGGCCGAGGTGTTGACCATCGAGTGCAAGCTGCGCGCGTAGTCGATCGCGCCTTGCTCGTCCATGCGAGGGGCCACACGCAAGTACTCTTTGAGGCCCAAGATGGCAGGGCGTGGGCGGCTGAGCAAGATCTCGCAGAAGCGGTCCACTTCGGCTTGGAGTTTGTCGGCAGCCACCACGTTGCTGACGATGCCGTAGGTCATGGCCTGCTGGGCGCTGATGAAGTCGGCCGAGTAGGCCATCCACAAAATGGCATTGCGGTTCATGCGGTCGTACACGGCAGACATGACCATGGTGGGCATCACGTTGTGCGCAATTTCTGGAATGTTGAAAGTGGCGGTGTCACTGGCAAACGACACGTCGCACAGCGACGCAATGGCGGTGCCAAAGCCCATGCAGCGGCCTTCGATCACACCAATCACGGGTACCTTGCAGCTGCGCAGCGCTTTGTAGCTGTTGAAGATCGAGTCGTATTCGTCGCGGCGTGTGTAGGCTTCGGCGGCGGGCGGGGTGGTGCCTGCATCGCGGATGCGGCCGGTGCAAAAGTCGGGGCCCACGCTGGTGAGGATCACCGCGTCAGAGGTTTCGTGGGCGTTGAGCACCGCCTCAGACAAGGCGGCGGCCATGCTGTCGGAGGTGCCGTTGTCTTCGGCGCGGTTGAGTTGGATGCGAAGAAGACGACCGTCTTGTTGAATCAGCAGGTGGGGGTGGCTCATGGTTGGCTCCAGGCGGGGGTGTTGAAAAAGTGGCGCATCAACGCAGCGTTGAAGGCGGTGGGTTGGTCAATGTTGGGCAGGTGGCCCGCGTCGGCAATGATCTCCAACTTGGCGTTGGGAATGACCTGGCACAACGCGCCCATGACTTGCGGAAACACGCCGTCGTTGGCGCCCGTCAGCAAGGTGGTGGGGGCTTGAATGCTGGCCGCTTGGGGCAGGTAGTTGAGGGTTTGAATGGCTTGGGCGCAGCCCACAAAGCCTTCCACCTGGGTGGCGCCCACGGTGTCTTGAAAACGCTTGGCGGTGTCGGGATGGGCGTCCAAAAACGCTTTGCCAAACCAGCGCTCGGTGGTGGGCCCAGCCAGCACGGCACAGCCTTGGGCACGGGCGGCGTCAATGCGTTCGTTCCACATGGCACCGGCGGCTTCGGGCATGTCGGCACGGCCGTCGCACAGCAACAAACTCAGCACGCGCTCAGGGTGGCGAATGCCCAAACCAAAGCCGCTCATGGCGCCCAGTGACAGGCCCACGTAGTGCGCGCGCTCGATGTGCAGCGCGTCCAAGATGGCGATGGTGTCGGCCACCAAGTCGTCCATCACATAGGGGGCGGGGCCGGCTTCTGAGCCGCCGTGGCCGCGAATGTCGGCACGCAGCACGCGCCAGCCGCAGGCGGCCAGCAGCTCGGCTTGTTGGGCCCACATCATGCCCGACGACAAGATGGAGTGGCTCATCACAATGGCGGGGCCGTTGGGGTTGCCTTGTTCCAGCACCGAGAGGTTGCCCACGGGGCCGGGGATGTGGTGTTGCAGGGTGGTGTGGCTCATGTCAAACATTTCCTTGTCTCTGTTGAAGGGCAGCCCAGATGGCCTGCGGGGTCATGGGCAAATGGTCGATCGAGGCACCCAGGGGTGCCAAGGCATCGTTGACTGCGCTGGCAATGGCAGCCGGGCTGCCGAGGTAGCCCGCTTCGCCCGAACCTTTTTGGCCGAACTCGGTCAAGGGTGAGGGCGTGCAGTGGTCGACGATGGTAATGGCTGGCACTTCGGCCGAGGTGGGCAGCAGGTAGTCCATGAAGGTGCCGGCGAGCAATTGGCCTTCGTCGGAGAACGCGAACTTCTCCATCAGCGACGCCCCCAGGCCGTGGGCAATGCCGCCGTAGGTCATGCCGTGAACCACATCGGGGCTGATCATCACGCCGCAGTCGTGGCCGCACACATAACGCTGGATGCTGACTTTGCAGGTCTCGGGGTCGATGCTGGCCAAGATCACGTGCGACTCGAACGAGTGGCAGGGGTACATCTGAATGCGGCCGTCTTCGGTGGGCAAGGCACCGCCGGTGGGCACTTCCATCACAAACTTCTCTTGCAGACCGGGCTCCATGTGCTCGGGCAGCAGGTGGTACTTGCGGTGGGCCACGTCCACCATGGCGTCCCAGCTCATGCGCACGCTGGGGTCGCTGCGCAGGTGCACATCGCCACCTTCGTAGACCAACTGCTCGATGGGTTGCTTGAGGTTGTGCGCGGCAATGTGCAGCAGCTGTTGGCGAATTTTTTTGGCAGCGCCTGCGGCGGCACCGCCGAGCATGATGGCCATGCGGCTGCCCACCGGGCTGTTGGAGGGCAGGGCGTTGAGCGAGTCGGCGTGGATGACGCGAATGCTGTCGGGCGCGCGGTGCAAGATTTCGGCCACCACGGTCGAGACCATGGTTTCGTGCGCTTGGCCCGAGGTGGAGGTGGCCATCAAGGCGGTGACGGTGCCGCCCAAGTCCACGCGCACCAGGCACGAGTCCATCCAGGTGGTGGTTTGGTTCTTCGGGTTGAACAGCGGCTCGAACGACGAGTTGCCGCCCGAAGGCTCCAGGCAGGTGGAGATGCCAATGCCAGCCAACATGCCTTGTGCGCGCAGGCGGTCACGCTCTTGCACGATGTGGGTCATGGGCGCGGCGTTGAGGGCTTTGTCCATCACAGTGGCGTAGTCGCCCGAGTCGTAATGGGTGCCGCTGGGGATGAGGTAAGGGAACTCGTCTTTGCCAATCAGGTTGCGGCGACGCAGCTCGATGCGGTCCATCTTGAGAAATCGCGCCACTTTGTCGATGCCGGTTTCCAGCGCGTAGTTGGTGGGCGATTGGCCAAAGCCACGCACCGCTTCTTGCGGGGTTTTGTTGGTCATCACCGCCATGGCGTGGTACTCCACGCTTTGAATGCGGTACGGCCCCACGATGGCGCCCACGGGCTTGCCCAACTGCAAGGGCGAGCGGCCCGAGTAGGCGCCAATGTCGTCCAAGGCGCGCATGCGCATGGTGCGCAAGGTGCCGTCGTTTTGAAAACCCAGCGTCACATCAAAAATGCGATCCGGGCCTTGCATGTCACCGCCACGCAT
>CANCUP010000205.1 GCA_947381325.1 Comamonadaceae bacterium | reverse complement strand
CTTGGGCCTGGGTCAGCAGGCGGCGCGCCAACACGGTGGCGAGGTGTTTCTTGGTGGCGCCGGTGTGGGTGAGGTCGGCCAAGGGGTCGAGCTCTTCGCGCAACGAGGCGGCCACCATCTCCAGCGTGGAGGCGTCCAGCGGTTTGCCCGCGAGCAACTGTTCGGTTTTGCGGCTGCGCAGCGGCGTGCTCGCCAAGCCCAGCCAACTCAAGGAGGCAGACTGCACCACCGGGCCCGCAAAGCGCAGGTGCATGGCCAAGCCGGCGATGGCGTAGTCGCCATGGCGGCGTGCCAGTTCTTGAAAACCAAACCAGTCGTCGCGTTGGGCCAGTGGCAATTCGCACGCGGTCAACACCTCGTCATCGGCCAACTCGGTGGTGTAGAGACCGGTGAAAAAATCCAATGCCGCGATGCGGCGTTCACCGCGTGGGCTCTGGGCCACCACCTGGCCGTTCAGGGCCAGCAAGCAACATGGCCACTCAGCGGCAGGGTCGGCGTTGGCGATCGAGCCGCCAAACGTGCCCGCGTTGCGGATGGCGCGGTGGGCAATGTGCGGCACCGCCAGCTTCAAGAGGGGCGCGTGCTGGGCCACCTGGGCTGAGTTTTCAATGTCGGTGTGGGTGGTCAAGGCCCCAATGCGCAAGGCCGTGGGCGTGACTTGGATGCCGCGCAAGTGCTTGAGCCCGCTGATGTCAATCAGCAGCGCGGGCTCAGACAGGCGCATGTTGAGGGCGGCCAGCAGGCTTTGCCCACCGGCCAGGATGCGTGCCTCGTCACCGTGGCTGGCCAACAACGACAGCGCCTGTTCGAGGGAACGGGCTTTGATGTACTCGAATTCGGGAGATTTCATGTCAGAGCCTCAGCGCAACCAACTGGCTAACGCGACGCCAAATCCTGTGGCGGCACAGCCGCAGGCAAACCACAGCAAGCGGGTGCCTTCGCTGAGTGAGCTTGGTGCGGGTGCGGCGCTGTGTGCATGGACCGTGTGAAGAGCGGCGATGCCAGTCGCTTGGGTTGCGGCTGCATCGTGGGTGTGTTCAAGCGTTGTGGCAGAGGCAGACGCTTGCCCATCGCCCAGCTCTTGGCTCAGGCGTTTGAAGAATTGGTCGGCCAATTGTTTGGAGGCAGCGTCGAGCATGCGCGCGCCAATTTGACCGAGCTTGCCACCCACCGAGGCGGTGGCGGTGTAGTGCACCACGGTGGCGTCGCCATCGTCGCGCAGTTGCACCGACGACTTGCCGGTGGCCATGCCGGCGGTGCCGCCCGAGCCTTCAAAGTTCATCACGCAGGCGCTGCCGGCCACCACATCGCTCAAGGTGATTTTGCCAACAAAGCGGGCCCGCACCGGCCCGGCTTTGACCAGCAAGCGCACATGGCGTTCGGTGGGGGAGGTGATCTCGACTTCTTCGCAGCCCGGTATGCACGCCATCAGCGTGCGTGCATCGTTGAGCGCATGCCAAACGCGCTCGCGCGGGGCGTGGATGCGAACTTCTCCAGTCAATTCCATGGTGATCCTTGTGGGTTGTCTCGGTGGGTCAATGCACGGCGGCGGGCTTGTCTCGTGGGCGCCATGCCTGAGGGTTTGCACCGATGATTGTTATTGACCAATCGTTCAACAATGCTAGCCATGGTTGACGCATTGGTAAATAGGTCTTTGCCTAGGAAAAACCCGAAAGGCAAACCCGCAGCACCCGCGACAGCGCGCAAGCGCATGTCGGTGGTCGACCGCGAGCGCCACATCGTCGATGGCTCTATTCAGTTTTTCGCCCGCCACGGTTTCGATGCGCAAATGCGCGATCTCGCCAAAAGCATTGGCGTCACCCATGCTTTGCTGTACCACTACTTTCCCACCAAGCAGGCTTTGGTGGACCGCGTGTACCTGGAAGTGTTTGAGGGGCGTTGGAAGCCCGAGTGGGAGCAGTGGCTCGACGACGACAGCCTCTCCACCGAAGACAAGTTCACTTTGTTTTACATCGACTACGCCGAAACCGTGCTGACGCATGACTTTGTGCGCATCCTGATTTTTTCGGGCCTGACCGACCAAACCATCACCAACCGTTTCTTTGATTTGCTGCGCGAGCGTTTGTTCCCGCGCCTGATCCGCGAAACCCGCCGCTACCGTGCGTTCAAGAGCCGTTCTCAACCATCGGTGATGGAGCGAGAGTTGTTGATGGGTTTGCACGGCAGCATTTTTTACAGTGGCTTGCGCCGTTGGGTCTACAGCCAAGCGGTGCATGAAGCCACCACCCCAGCCCACGACCGGGTGGTGATTCGCAACCAAGTGCGAGCCTATTTGCAAGCCAGCCGTGCGCTGCTGGGCCAGCCCAAAAGCCCTCGGGTCAAAGCGGTGACAGCTTTGCCAAGCCACACGCGCTCCAATGCGCACTCTCGTGCAAGTGCACGCCCCCAACCTCAGAGGACATGACATGGCACTGACCCTCAACCATTACTCGATTCGCACCACCGACATGGCCGCCACCGAGCGCTTTTATGTCGAGGTGTTGGGCTTGACGGTCGGGCCTCGCCCCCCGTTTCCGTTTCCGGGCCTGTGGCTCTACCGTGGGCCCCACACCGATGTGGCCAATGCCGTGGTGCACGTGATCGGCATCGACATGAACGACCCTGAAGGTCTGAAGAATTACTTGGGGGATCGTGACATTGGCTCCCTGCACGGCAGTGGTGCCGTCGATCACGTGGCGTTTTTTGCCGATGGTCTGGAGCAAATGCTCGACCACTTGGCGCAGATGAAGGTGGTGCCGCGCCAGCGCACGGTGCCTGAGATTCACTTGCACCAGTTGTTCTTTGACGACCCCAGCGGTGTGGTGGTCGAACTCAATTACCCCACGCACGAGAAGTACGCGCTGGACGAAAAACGCGCTGCGGCCTCGGCCGCTTGATGTCAAGGTCAACCGAGCATGGCACGGATACTGATTGTGGGCGGTTCACTCGGTGGCCTGATGGCTGCCAACATGCTGCTCAAAGACGGCCACGATGTGCGTGTGCTCGAGAAAGTTCGCGGGTCGATGGATGGTCGTGGTGCTGGCATCGTCACCCACGACGCCTTGACCGAAGGCTTGAAGCTCGCCGGCCTGGACGACTCGGAGTCTTTGGGCGTGGCCATTGATGGGCGCATGTCGCTCAACCACGACGGCTCGGTCGGCATTGAAATCGACATGCCCCAGGTGCTCACCTCGTGGAGCCGCCTCTACCACCTGTTGCACCGCTTGGTGCCCGCTGAGCGCTACCTGCAAGGTGTGTCGGTGGAGCGGGTCGAGCAACTGGCCGACCGCGTGGTGGTGCATGCGCTCGATGGTGAGCAACGCACCACGTTCGAGGCTGATGTGGTGGTGGCGAGCGACGGCATCCGCTCAGCCGTGCGTCAGCAGTTCGCGCCGCAGATTCAACCGGTGTATGCCGGCTATGTGGCCTGGCGTGGCGTGTGCG
>CANCUP010000204.1 GCA_947381325.1 Comamonadaceae bacterium | reverse complement strand
CCACCGCGTGAGGCCGGCGCTGCCACGGGTGCAGGAATCCAGAGTTCTTGTAACTCATGGGTGCCTAGGTCGGCCAAGCTGGCAATTTCGCCCAGCAATTGGCGCTTGAGTGCGCCCTCAGGCAGCGCCATCCACAGGGGCTTGGCATTGCTGGCCATGTGGGCACGGCCTTCCGCCGTGTGCAGGTCGCAGCCTTCACGTGCCACTTCGATCAAAAAGCGGCTCAGCGGCATGGCCTCGCTCACGCAGTGGGCAAAACCTTCCTTGCCAAATTCGCGGATGTAGCTGTCGGGGTCGTGCTCTGCGGGAAGAAACAAAAATTTCACACTGCGCACATCGCTGGCGTAGGGGAGGGCGCCATCCAGGGCTTTGCGTGCGGCACGCCGTCCGGCACTGTCGCCGTCAAAGCTGAAGACCACCGCATCCGTGAAGCGAAACAGTTTTTGCACATGGTCGGCGGTGCAAGCAGTGCCCAGAGTGGCCACGGCATTGGGAAAGCCCAGCTGGGCCAGGGCCACCACGTCCATGTAGCCCTCTGTCACCAGCACATAGCCTGCATCGCGCAGGGCATGGCGTGCCTCGAACAGGCCGTAGAGTTCGCGGCCTTTGCTGAACACCGGGGTCTCGGGCGAGTTGAGGTACTTGGGGGTGCCTTCGCCGAGCACGCGTCCACCAAAGCCAATGCATTCGCCTTTGACGTTGCGGATTGGGAACATCACGCGATCCCGGAAGCGGTCATAGCGTTTTTCGTCTTGCCCGTCTTCTTGGTTCACGATGACCAGGCCACTTTCGGCCAGCAGCGGGTCTTGGTAGTCTGGGAACACACTGGCCAAGCTGCGCCAGCCTTCGGGGGCGTAGCCAAGGCCAAATTGCTTGGCGATTTCACCGCTCAAGCCACGCCCTTTGAGGTAGTCCACGGCTTTGGGCGACGACTTGAGGTGCTTGCGATAGGCTTCGCCCGCCTTTTCCAGCACGTCGGTGAGCGTGGCTTGTTTCTCGCGCTGCTGGGCGGCGCGCTCGCGGTCTTGGGGCGAAATGTCTTCTTCGGGCACTTGCAGACCCACGCCTTGGGCCAGGTCTTTGACGGCTTCGACAAAGTTCATGCCGGCGTGCTCCATCAGGAATCCAATGGCGTTGCCGTTTTTGCCGCAACCAAAGCAGTGGAAGAACTGTTTGGCTGGACTGACCGAGAAAGAGGGCGATTTCTCGCCGTGGAAGGGGCACAAACCCATGAAGTTGGCGCCACCCTTTTTCAGTTGCACATAGCGGCCGACCACCTCGACCACGTCAACGCGGGCGAGCAGTTCTTGGATGAAGGATTGGGGGATGGCCATGTGAAAAAAGGACGAACCCTGATTTTAGGCTTCACCCTTCGCATGACCCGGTTGACTTTATTTCGGTGCCAAGCGGATGGCACCGTCCAAGCGAATGACTTCCCCGTTGAGCATGTCGTTTTCAAAGATGTGCAGTGCCAATTTGGCGTAGTCCTGAGGCGTGCCCAAGCGTGAGGGAAAGGGCACGCCAGCCGCCAATGCGTCTTGTACCTCTTGGGGCATGCCAAACAACATGGGCGTGCCAAAGATACCTGGCGCGATGGTCATGTTGCGAATGCCGTTGCGGGCCAGATCACGTGCGATGGGCAAGGTCATGCCGACCACACCGCCCTTGGACGCGCTGTAAGCCGCTTGGCCAATTTGCCCGTCATAGGCAGCGACCGAGGCGGTGGAGATCAACACGCCGCGTTCACCGGTGGTTTCGGGTTCGTTCTTGCACATGGCCTCGGCGGCCAGGCGGATCATGTTGAAGCTGCCCACCAGGTTGACCATGATGGTTTTTGTGTAGACGCTCAAACTGTGCGCGCCGTTTTTACCCACGGTTTTCTCCGCAGGTGCAATGCCCGCGCAGTTGACCAAGCCCATCAGCTTGCCCATGGACACGGCTTTGGCCACCACGGCCTGGCCATCGGCTTCACTGCTGACATCGCATTTGACAAACGCACCACCGATGTCGTGGGCCACGGCTTCTCCTTTGTCGCTTTGCATGTCGGCAATGACCAGTTTGCCGCCGCGAGCTGCCAAGGCACGCGCTGTGCCTTCGCCCAGGCCCGAGGCGCCGCCTGTGACGATGAATACTTTGCCGTTGATGTCCATGAGTGATCTCCTGTGTGTAGGTTGACGTTTACGTAAACGTCAATTATCAGCCAAGTGCGGCATCCGGGACAATGGCCACTCTTTGCATGCAACCGAAACGTTTGATGGCTTCTTTATTCACTTTCTCCAATGCAGGTTTGACAGCTTTGCGCCTTGGCGTGTGGGGTCTGTGTGTGCTGGCCTTGGCAGCCTGCACCACCCCTGGCCCCGGGGCACCGGTGGGCGATGCTCAGAGTGGAGCCAGTGTCCCGTCGGCGCAAGCACCAGCGCCTAAACGTCCTCCCCGCCTGGGGTTGGCTTTGGGTGGAGGCGCTGCCCGAGGGTTTGCACATGTGGGTGTGTTGCAAGTGCTGGAAGAGGCGGGCATCAAGGCTGATTTGGTGGTTGGGACGTCGGCAGGCAGTGTGGTGGCCGCTTTGTATGCCAGTGGTAAGACGGGTCCGCAGATGCAAGCGGTGGCCGAAACCATGGAGGAAGCCACCATCACTGACTGGACCGTGCCACTGCTGGGTCGCGGCATGATGCGCGGGGACGCCTTGGGGCGCTATGTCAATGCGCAAACCGGCGGAGCACGCATTGAAGACTTCAAAATGCCCCTAGGCATCGTGGCCACCGACCTTCATACCGGTCAAGGTGTCTTGTTTCAACGCGGGGATGTGGGAACGGCGGTGCGGGCTTCGAGCTCGGTACCGTCCTTGTTTGAACCGGTGCGCATTGGCAACCGAGAATATGTCGATGGTGGCTTGGTGTCCCCCGTGCCAGTGCGTTACGCCCGACAGATGGGGGCTGAGTATGTGTTGGCGGTGGATATTTCCAGCGCGCCTGAGAGCGGAAAAACAGGCGATATGTTTCAAATCTTGATGCAGACCTTCACCATCATGGGCAAGAGCATCAATGCGTTTGAGTTGCGTGATGCCGACTTGGTGGTGCGCCCTGCATTGGCCAATGTGGGCAGTGCAGACTTCGGTTCAAGGCGTCGTTCGATAGAGGCCGGTCGCTTGGCCATGCAGCAAGCCTTGCCCAAATTGCGCGCAGCTTTGGCTGCTCAGTGAGCGCAAAGCTCGCAAAAAAAGGGGCCCGCCTTTCGGCGAGCCCTGGAAGGGATCCCTGCACCCAGCGGTGACGAAAGGACCCGAGGAGACAATCGTTGACGAATTTAACGCTTTTTGGCAGCGGTTTTCGTGGCTTTCACAGCGGTGTCGGTGACGGCTTGCAGGTTGGTTTCGGCCAAATCAGCAGCTTGTTTGACAGCTTTTTGAACCGATTCCACAGCGTTGTTGCCTGCGCTGACTGCTTGTTTGAAGAACGCCACGGCTTG
>CANCUP010000203.1 GCA_947381325.1 Comamonadaceae bacterium | reverse complement strand
TGGATAACTTCATGGTTCGTCTCCTCGGGTTAAAAGTTCAAATCACAGATTCACGTCTGAGCTGCGCCACACGCTCGGCGCTGAGGCCCAAGCGTTGTTGCAGCACGTCATCGGTTTGTTCGCCCAGCAAAGGTGGGCGTTGCGCGCTGGGGTTGTCGAAGCCCTCAAACTGAAACGGCAGGCGCAAGAAGGGGAATTTGCCAATCAGCGGGTGCTCAAAGGCATCGACCATGCCGCGCTCGGCGACGTGTTCGTTGCTCAGTATTTCTTGCACGTTCAAGATCGGGCCCGCAGGCACGCCCACGGCGTCGCAACGGCGGCACAACTCGTCGCGGCTGAGCAAGGCCACCGCGCGGTTGAGGCCGCTCATCACCTCTTCACGCCGTGCCACACGCTGCGCGTTCTTGGCCAGGGTGGGGTCTTCGGCCCATGCCTCTAGACCGAGCAAACGACACAGGGGCGCCCAATGCTGGTCGGCGCCGGTGATCTGCACCCATTTGCCGTCGCTGCACACAAACGCCGCTGACGGAATGCGTCCAGGGTGCTCGGTGCCCAAGCGCTCGGGCACTTCGCCGAGGGTGAAAAAGCGTGCGGCTGCCAAGGACAACAAGCCCACTTGACCATCGAGCATGGAGAAGTCGATGTGACACCCTGCCTGGGTGGTGTTGCGTCCGGCCAAGGCCGACAAAATACCAATCGCCACCCACAAGCCCGAGGTCAAGTCGGCCATGGGCAGTCCAGGTTTGACCGGGCCACCACCGCGTTCACCGGTGAGGCTCATCAGCCCGCCCATGGCTTGGAAGACGGTGTCGTAGCCTTTGCGGTGGGCGTAAGGGCCCGTCATGCCAAACCCGGTGCATGAGACGTAGACCAAGTTGGGGTAGAGCGCAGCCAGGGCCTCGTAGTGCAAGCCGTATTTCTGCAGCGTGCCGACGGGGAAGTTCTCGAGCACCACGTCGACGGTGCCCGCCAACGACTTGATCAAGGCTTGGCCCTCGGGGTGGCGCAGGTTCACCGTGATGGATTGCTTGCTGCGGTTGAAGGCCATGTAATAGGCCGACACGTCACCGCCATCGCCCTTGACCATGGGTTCGTAGCTGCGGGTTTCGTCGCCCTGTCCGGGTTGCTCCACCTTGATGACCGTGGCACCGAGCTCGGCCAAGATCATGCTGGCAAAAGGACAGGCCAAGACCCGCGAGAGGTCGAGGATGGTGACGCCTTCGAGCGGGCGCATCAGGCTTTGGCCGCAGGTTTTTTAAACCCACGCATCATCACGTTGGCATCACGCCCCACATCCAAGGCTTGCGCCAAGCTCAGGTCGCAGGCTTTGTGGAAGGTGCGTTTGGTGGTGGCCATGGCGATGGGGCTCCAGCTGGCCAGGCGTTGCGCCATTTCCATCGCCCTTGGCAGCACCTGGTCTTTGGGGACGACTTGGTTGGCCAAGCCCAGTTGCAGTGCGCGTGCGCCGTCGATGGCTTGTGCCATCGAGACCAATTCAAACGCGTGCTTGGCGCCGACTTGGCGCACCAAGTTGGCCAGCACCACGGCCGCCACGATGCCGTGTTGAAGCTCGGGATAACCGAATTTCACATCCTCGGCCATCACCGCCATGTCGCAGGCAATGGCCAAGCCCGCACCGCCGCCCAAGGCATTGCCGTGCACGGCCGAGATGACCGGTTTGGAGAGCTGCGAAAAGCTCAGGTGCAAGGCCGTGGTCAAGTCGGCGCGGCGCACCACGGCGTGCGGGTCATCGGGCACCAGGCTGGAGAACTCGCTGGTGTCTGCCCCAGCGCAAAACGATTTGCCCGCGCCCGTCAGCACCACCGCATGGACGCTGTCGTCATGCTCGGTGGCACGCAAGGCATCAAGCAGCGCTTGCGTGAGCTGTGTATTGAGGGCGTTGTGTTTGTCAGGACGGTTGAGCGTGAGCACACGCACCGCGCCGTGGTTGTCTGAGAGCAAAGGGTTCATAGGGGTTCGTCTGAGAAAGTTAATCAGGGTGGCGGCACATGTGGTGGATGCGGCGTGTGGCCATGTCCAGCTCATGGATCAGGTCATGCATGACGTGGGCGGCGGGTTGTATCTGGTGCACCAAGCCCGCGGACTGCCCGGCTTCGACTTTGCCCCAGTCGACGTTGCCTTCCAGGGCGGCCTGTTTGAGTGTGCTGCTCTTGAACAGCGCGTCGTAGGCGTCATCACTCAGGTGTTGGTCTTCGGCTTCAAAGATTTTTTCTGCAAATTGATTGCGCAGCCCACGCACCGGCAAGCCGTGGCGCTTGCCAATCAGCACCGTGTCGGCCACGTCGGCTGCCAGCACAGCGTCTTTGTAGGCGGCGTGAACCGTGGCTTCGTCGGTCAATAAAAAACGTGTGCCCAGCTGAACCGCTTCAGCGCCCAAGGCCAGCAAGGCCGCGATGCCCCAGCCATCGGCCACACCGCCGCCTGCAATCACGGGAATGGAAATGTCTTGCAGCACACGTCGCACGGTGACCATGGTGCTGACTTCGTTGCCGGGCGGGTGGCCGCCAGCTTCGGTGCCCACCACGACGATGGCGTCGACGCCCGCGTCTTGGGCTTTGCGCGCGTGCTCTAAGGTGGAGACGACTTGTATCCAGACGCTGCCAATGTCATGGAACCGAGCCAGATGGGCTTTAGGCCCGCCTTGCGACGCAATCACCACAGGCACACGGCGGGCGTGCATGGCATCGAGCAGCTCGGCGGCTTGTGGGCGGTAGAGGGGGATGTTCACGCCGTAAGGCTGGTGGGTGGCCGCGCGCAGTTCGTCCAACACACGGCAGAAGTCTTGCACGTACAAAGGCCCAGCGGCCAGCACACCCAGGCCGCCCGCATTGGAGACGGCAGCAGGCAAGGCTGCGCTCGAAGACGCCCAGCTCATGCCCGCTTGAAGGATGGGGTAGCGGATCTTGAGCAGCTGCGTGGCGCGGGTGTGAAAGTGGTCCATCAGGGCTGTGTCGACGTTTTTGAAATCGTTGACAATTTAAACCAATTCGTGGACTTTTGCAACTAATTTGGACATGGACTTACACCTGGGTTAAGTCGACAGCGCGTGACACCAAGCTCGCATCGGCCCGCAAGCTGGCTTTGGCAATCTTGTGGGTGGGGGTGTGTGGCAGTTGGTCTAAAAACACCACATAGCGGGGCACTTTGATGGCCGACAAGCGCTGGGCACACCATTGGCCAATGTCGTGCGCGCTCAGTGGTTGACCCGCTTTGGCCACCACGGCCACCAAGATGTCGTCTTCGCCCAGCTCGGCGGGCACGGCGATGGCGGCCACCTCGGCCACCCCGGGGTGCTCGCCAATCACCCGGTCAAGCTCAGCGCCCGCGATGTTTTCGCCGCGACGGCGGATGATGTCTTTCTTGCGCGAGACAAAGGTGTAGTAGCCGTCTTCGTCGCAGCGCACCAAGTCGCCGGTTAAGAACCAGCCGTCGCGGAACGCGCTGGCGGTTTGCTCAGGGTCT
>CANCUP010000202.1 GCA_947381325.1 Comamonadaceae bacterium | reverse complement strand
GGCTGATGGGCTTGCGCGCGGACACTGGGGAGGCGGGGGGCCAGGTGCCGTAGGGGGTGGCGCTGGGTTGGGAACTCATGGGGGTGATGGCGGTAAGCGGCCCATGCGGGTCGCGGTCAGCTGGGTGTGTAAGCCAGGCGCACGTAAATGGGCGCAAAGGCCTCGGCTTGGGTGATGTCGATCAGGGTTTCTTTGGCCAGTTCGAGCAAGGCAATGAAGGTCACCACCAGCACGGGCACGCCCTGGCTGGGGTCGAAGA
Source organism: Comamonadaceae bacterium (assembly GCA_947381325.1). Classification (GTDB taxonomy): domain Bacteria; phylum Pseudomonadota; class Gammaproteobacteria; order Burkholderiales; family Burkholderiaceae_C; genus Limnohabitans. Next base: position 3,291 of record CANCUP010000202.1, on the reverse strand, counting down.
GTTTTTCAAATTCAACAAACCGTTGACCTTGCAACTTACGCAGCACGATGCTCATGTGTTCGCGCACCGACAACTCTTCGCGTGAAATTTTGTGGTGCTGCACCAGCTTGGCCCGCTTCAAAATGTCGGCCCAGGCTTGCTGCAACTCCACCACATGCACTTCAGGAAAACGCGGTTGCAAGGATTGCTCGATGTAGACCTGTGCGCGCAAAAAGTCGCGACCAAATTGCGGCACTTCGTTGAGCTTGGCAGCCGCCAATTTCATCTGCTCGTATTCGAGCAGGCGACGTACCAGCTCGGCACGCGGGTCTTCGGGTTCTTGGCCTTCCGCCACCTTCTTGGGGGGCAGCAGCATGCGTGATTTGATTTCAATCAGCATGGCCGCCATCAACAGGTATTCGGCGGCGAGCTCTAGGTTGCGGTTGCGAATCTCTTCCACATAGCTCAGGTATTGGCGCGTGAGCGCCGCCATGGGAATGTCGAGGATGTTGAAGTTCTGTTTGCGGATCAGGTAGAGCAGCAAATCCAGCGGGCCTTGGAAGGCCTCTAGAAACACTTCCAGCGCATCGGGCGGGATGTACAGGTCGTGCGGCATGGTGAACAAAGGTTCGCCATACAGCTTGGCCACGGCCACGTGGTCGACCACCTGAGGCATGACCGCAGGGGTGTCTGCCGCCTCGGGCAGCGTTGGTTCAGGGGGGGTCACGCCAGCACCGTGGGGTAAGGGGCTCAGGCCTTGGTTTGGTAGACGTAGGGCTGCTGTGCCACACGTGCTGCGCCGAACTCGGCTTGCACGTCACGGTCTACCGCTTTGTCCCACAACAGCGAACGGCCATCTCGTTGCTGGGCTTCCAGCAACGGCTTTTGCGCTTTGAGTTGCTCGATGAACTGGGTGGCTTCCGAGGTGTAGTGGTCGCGCTGAAAAATAGACATGGGGCGGTTTCCTTGAATTGGCGTGATTTTAACGACCGGTGGCCAGTGGCAAGCCTTGGGCCAAGTCGGGCGCCAAGTCGGTGTCAGACAACACAGCCAGCAGGCCGCTGCGCTGGGCCATGTCCAAAGGTTGGTGGCTCAGGCCGCACACGATCAAACGCACCTGCTTTTTGTGACACGCGCGTGCCAAGGCCAACAAGGCGTCGGCGCCCGATGAGTCGATGTAGATCAGGTTTTTCAAATCCAGCACCAAGGCCCGGCTGGGCAGCTGGTCTTGCATGGCTTCCACCAATTTGACGGCACCAAAAAACAGTGCGCCATACAGGCGATGCGCTTGCACTTGTGCTTCTAGGCCAGACAGCACAGGAAACTGCTGGGCCTGCGCCTGCTCTGCGCGGGTCAAGCTGGAGATCCGGTAGATGAAGGTCAAGCACGCAGCGATCAAGCCCACCTCAACCGCCACCGTCAAATCCACCATCACGGTGAGCAAGAACACAGCGATCAGCGAGACGCGATAGGGCATGCGGAACTGGCGCAGGTGCACAAATTCGTGCCATTCGCCCATGTTCCAAGCCACGAACATCAAAATCGCCGACAGCGCGGCCAGTGGCACGCTGCCTGCCAAAGGCGCTGCCAGCCACATGATGGCCAGCAAGGTGAGGGCATGCACCATGCCCGCAACCGGGCTGGTGCCACCGTTTTTCACATTGGTCACGGTGCGTGCAATCGTGCCGGTGGCGGGCATGCCACCAAAAAAAGGCGTGACCAGGTTGGCAATCCCTTGGGCCATCAACTCTTGGTTGGCGTCGTGGTGGTCGCCATAAGGCGAGTCGGCCATCATTTGGTCGGCAATGCGTGCGCACAGCAGCGACTCAATGGCACCCAGCAAGGCCAAGGTGGTGGCTGGCATCAGCAGCTGTTGGGCGGTGTTCCAGTCCAAGCTGGGCCATGCAAAAGCAGGCAAGGCGTTTGGGATGTTGCCAAAGCGCGAGGCTATCGTGTCAACCTCCAGGCCCCAACCTTGGCTGGCCAGTGTGGCCCCCACCAACACCACGATGGAGCCGGGTATCACCGACAACTTCTTGCTCACGGGGTGTTGCGTGTGCCAGCGGGGCAGCAGCCATTGCCAAGCCACCAGCACGCACAAGCAGGCAGCTGCCAAGGCCAAAGCTTGGGCATTCAAGGTGTGCAAGTTGGCATGGAGTGTGGCGACGATGCCAAAAAAATCGGCCGGCATGCGCGGCACCTGCAGGCCCAAGAAGTCTTTCACTTGCGACACCATGATCAGCACCGCTATGCCGTTGGTAAAGCCAATCACCACCGCTATCGGGATGAAGCGAATCAACGTGCCCAAACGCAGCAGGCCCATCGCCAACAAGATCACGCCTGACATGGCCGTGGCGATCATCAAATTGGCCAGGCCATAGCGCGCCAAGATGCCGTACACGATCACGATGAACGCACCGGCAGGCCCGCCAATTTGAACCCGGCTGCCACCCAGCGCCGAGATCAAAAATCCGGCAATGATGGCGGTGAACAGTCCCGCCTCAGGCTTGAGCCCCGAGGCGATGGCGAACGCCATGGCCAATGGCAAGGCCACCACGCCCACCGTCAAACCCGCGCCCACGTCTTGGATCAAGCGACTTCGGTCATAGCCCGCCACGGCATCGACAAGCTTGGGGCGAAAGGTGGTCATCAATGGGTGGGAGGTTGATTGATTGGGGTCAGTGAATGGGGGTCAGAACCCCATCAATGAATCCGCATGCCGGGTTTGGCACCCGGCCAGGGTTGCAGCACATAGATGCCCGGCTCGGCTTTCTCGTCGGCATGGCTGGCAGCCAGCACCATGCCCTCAGACACACCAAACTTCATTTTGCGTGGTGCCAGGTTGGCCACCATCACGGTCAGCTTGCCCACCAGGTCTTCGGGCTTGTACATGCTGGCAATGCCGCTGAAGACGTTGCGTGTTTTGCCTTCACCCACGTCCAGCGTGAGGCGCAGCAACTTGACCGAACCTTCCACCGCTTCGCAATTGACGATCTGTGCAATGCGCAAATCGATCTTGGCAAAGTCGTCGATGGAGATGGTGGGGGCGATGGACTCGCCGCCGGGCACAGGTTTGTCTTCGGTGATGACCGGTGGCTCGAACAGTGCATCGAGCTGCTCGGGGGTGACCCGTTGCATCAGGTGTTGGTAAGGTTGAATTTGGGTGACGTGGCCCTTGGCGGACCAGTGTTGCATGGACGTGCCGGTGAAAGCTTCCACCGCATGCGCGAGTGACGGCAGCACGGGTGCCAAGTAGCGGCTCAATGCTGCAAACGCGTTGATGAGCACCGAGCACACTTGATGCAGGGCTTC
>CANCUP010000201.1 GCA_947381325.1 Comamonadaceae bacterium | reverse complement strand
GAGGGCTTGCACATGGTCCAACACCAGCACATGGAATTCGACCATGGGGTGGGTCTGTTGAAACAAAGCAATGGCCCGCGGCAAAAAGCTCACCGCCACGCCTTGGCTGACCAACACGCGAATTTGCCCCCGTCGAAGCCCCTTGAGTTCTTCAATGTGCGAACGGGTTTGGTCCAAAGCCGATCGGTGGCTGCGGATGTAGTTGATGAACAGCTCGCCCGCAGCAGTGAGCCGCATGCCGTGCGGCAGTCGCTCGAAAATGGGCGTGCCCAGCTCCTCTTCAAAGTCGAGCAAACGCCGATTGACGCTAGAGGCCACCACATGCAGACGCTCTGCCGCTTGCCGGATCGAGCCAGCACGGGCAATCTCGTCGATGTAGTTCAAAAAGCGCAGGTGGTTCATGGCAGGTGTGGGCTTGGGTTGTCGTGTCATGCAATAACAAGGCCATGTGCGTTGCTTTTTAAGCATCGGGTAAAACGTTAAAAAACATTTATAGGCAACGTGTTCTGGCACGTCACGTGCGTACACACAGGGCATGAAACGCACCAACGCCTCCACAACCCAGGCCTCGCCGCCCAGTGCCAGCACCGCCTATGGACCCTCCGCCTTGCATCGGTGGGATGTCAATGCCGAGCGCGTCAGCTTTGTTCGTCCACAGCTGCGCGCTAAAAGCGTGCGCTTAGATGCACAGCCGCAGTGCATTGAGATCGATGTGGTGCGAACCGTGTTGATCGTGGTGGACATGCAAAACGACTTTTGCCATCCCAAAGGTTGGTTTGGTCAAAGGGGCTTGAGCTTGAAGGCCCTGCATCGCCCGGTGGCCCCGCTCAACGCACTGCTGGGGCCGTGGCGCGAAGCAGGCGGCAAGGTGTTGTGGCTGAACTGGGGCGTACGCCCCGACCGCCTCAACCTCGGCCCGACCATGCAGTTCAAAGCCAAGCGCACACCAGACGGTGTGGGCTATGCCGAACATTCACCCGAGGACCATGGGCCTTCGTTGGTGCCCGGCACCTGGGGTGCCGCAGTGATTGATACCTTGCCCGTGTTGCCCGAAGACATGGTGGTGTTCAAACACCGCTTGTCGGGGTTTTGGGATTCCGAACTCGACAGCGTGCTGCGCTTGCAAGGGGCCACCACCTTGCTGTTTGCAGGCGTCAACACCGACCGCTGTGTGTTCTCGACCTTGCAAGACGCCAACTTTTTGGGCTACGACTGTGTGCTGCTCGAAGACGTCTGCAGCACAGTGTCACCCAGCTATGTGAGCCGCGCCATTCTTTACGTGGTGCAACAGCTGCATGGCTTTGTCTCCAACACCACCACCTTGCTGGAAGGGTTGGCCCAGCTCAAGCCTTCTTCTGCCTCGGCCAAATCTAAACGCCGTAAATCTGTCTGACTTTTAACCTGAAGGAGTTGTTGATGACTTTGACTTTCAAACCCAAATTGGCCACCGTGCTGTCTGGCGTGCTGGCTGTGATGGCCCTGAGCCTGGCTCCCGCAGCCATGGCGCAAACCAAAATCAAGATGGTTTTGAACTGGAAGTACCAAGGCCCACAAGCCTGGTTTTTTCTGGCGCAAGACAAAGGCTATTTCAAAGCCGAAGGCCTGGATGTGGAGATCGACCAAGGAGAGGGCTCGTCTGCACCAGTGGCCAAGATCGCTGCCGGTGCCTACAACGCAGGCTTTGGCGACATGAATGCTTTGATCGACTTTGCGGCTAAGCGTCCCGCCGAAGCCCCAGTGGCCGTTTACATGATTTACAACACGCCGCCTTTCACCATCGCGGTCAAAAAAGACAGCCCGATCAAAACGCCCAAAGATTTTGAGGGTAAGAACATTGGGGGTCCTGCCAACGACGGCGCCCTGAAGTTGTTCCCAGCCTTGGCCAAAGCCGCCAAGTTCGATGCCAGCAAAGTCACTATCTCCAACATGGCGCCCAACCTGCGCGAGCAAATGCTGGTGCGTGGTCAGGTGGACGGAATTTTTGGCTACATCAACACCATTTGGTTCAGTGCCAAGTTGGTCGGCTTAGACCCCGACAAAGACCTGCGCTTCATCAACTACGGCAACCACGGCATCGACCTGTACTCCAATGCGATTTTGTTTTCACGCGGCTTTGTGCGCGACAACCCCAAGGCCGTGCAAGGCTTTGTCAAGGCGCTCAACCGCGCCATCAAAGAGGTGGTGGCCAACCCCGAAGCCGGCATGGATGCGCTGATGGCCCGCGAGCCTTTGCTTAAGCGTGACCTGGAGAAAGAGCGTTTGATCGCCACCATCAAAGAAGAGATGAACCACCCCGAGATCGCGCGCATCGGCTTGGGTGACATCGACACCGAGCGCATGAAGCGTTCGATTGGCGTGGTGGTCGAGGCCAACCAACTGCCCCGCACCCCCACGGTGGACGAGGTGTTTGACCGCCGCTACCTGCCCGCACGTGCTGACTTGATCAGCAAATTCTGAAAGCGCTTGATGGACCTGCAACTCAAGAACAAGGTGACTGTGATCACCGGGCCCGCCAAAGGCATGGGTCGAGCCATCAGTTTGGCTTTTGCCAAAGAGGGCGCTCACCTGGTGCTGGCGGGCCGAGACCTCGCCGCCATTGAGCCGGTGGCCCAAGAGGCTCGCACGCTCGGTGTGACCGTGCATGTGGTGCCCTGCGACATGACCGACCCAGCGCAAACCGAAGCCCTGGCCCAACAGACCTTGGCTGCGTTTGGTCGCATCGACATCTTGGTCAATGTCGCTGGTGGCTCGGGCCCGATAGGTAAGACCGGTTGGGAAACCAGCACCGATGAGTTCAACCAAATTGTGGAGCTCAACATGACCGGGTGCTTCAACACCCTGCACGCCGTGCTGCCCAGCATGGTGGCGCAACGCTACGGCAAAGTGGTCAATGTGGGAGGCACCTTTGGCATGCGTGGGCGTGCTGGGCGCATGGCCTATTCGGCCTCGAAGTGGGGCTTGCGTGGCATCACCAAAAGCTTTGCGTTGGAAGCTGGGCCGCACAACATCAACGTCAACTGCGTGGCTCCCGGCATGGTGGACGGCCCGCGTTTTCGCGACAAGGTGTGTGCCAACATGGCCGACAAACTCGGCATCAGCCTGGAAGAGGCCATGACGCGCCATGCCGCTGACTACGCCATGAAGCGTGTCTCCACCGACGAAGACATTGCCCACGCCTGTTTGTTTTTAGCCAGTGACTTGGCCCGTCAAATCACCGGCGTGGACTTGCCGGTCGATGGCGGCTGGGCCATGTTGTGAGGAGATGCCATGCGCTTACGACCTGACGTTGACCTGGTGATCCGTGGCGCCAAGGTGGTGTCACCCGACCACATTTTCGAAGCCTCGGTGGCGATTGCCGGTGAGCACATCGTGGCTGTGGGCCACGACGACACCATGCCGCCTGCGCGCCAAGAGCTGTCGGCCAAGGGCTTGTACCTGCTGCCGGGTGCCATCGACAGCCATGTGCACTTTCGCGACCCCGGTTACCCGAACAAAGAAACCTGGAAAAGCGGTTCTGCGGCGGCAGCCTGTGGCGGCGTGACCACCGTGTTTGAGATG
>CANCUP010000200.1 GCA_947381325.1 Comamonadaceae bacterium | reverse complement strand
GCCAATGTCTTTGGGTGTGAACTCGTTGTAGAGCGTGTAGGCGGCCAGCGGCACTTCAGACGTTAACGCGCCTTCAATGGCGGTGTAGCCCTTGAGGTACTGACGTGCCTCAGTAGCGTTGGTGCGCACCAAGGCCACGCCTTTGGCATAAGCAGTGACGAACTTCTTGGTCTCGACCGGATGGTTTTTGACAAACTCCGCCGTGAGCGAGGCCGAGCCACCAAACCAAGGGGCCATCGCGTCGCCCAAGATGTATTTGGAAATCACGCCCGCTTCCAGCACGCGGGTGGTACCGTTCAAGCGGCCAATGGTGCCGGTGGGCTCTAGGGTGTAGACGGCATCCACTTGGCCCGCGGCCAAGGCAGCCACGTGTTGGCCAATGGGCAACTCGATCACGGTGGCACCGGTGGCCCCCCCGCGCTCGAGCACGGTTTTGGCCAAGGTGACGTTTTGAATGCCGGGGCCTGAGGCCACTTTTTTACCCTTGAGATCGGACATGACTTTGGCCGTGCTGGCCACGGGCACCAAGAACTCGTCCAACACGTTTTTCACGTTGCTGGGGTTGGCACAAAAGATTTTGAATGTGCCCGGCGCGGCAATTTCACCAATCGCCAAGTTGGCCGAACCAGTGCCGTTGGCGCTGCCGTCGCAGCGACCCGCCAACATGGCTTCCATGATTTGCTGTGCGGCCGCAAATTTGATGGGCTCCACATCCAAACCCGCTTCTTTGAAGTAGCCCTTTTCTACTGCGGCATAAAACGGCAGGCCCGCTGCAATGGGCCAATAGCCGATGCGGATTTTGGGGGTGGACTGCGCACGCACGATGGCAGGTGCGCCCATGAGCCCTAAGGCAGCACTGGCGGCACCGGCTTGCAACAGTTGGCGGCGTGAGTTGGATGGGTTCATGAGATCTCTCCTAGAGGTGGTTGAAACAAAAAAACAAAATCAAATCGGTCAAGGCTGACGACTGGCCAGGTACGCACGCCAGCCACCGAAGTGGCTGATGTCTTGCGCACCGATCAAGGCTTGCGGCTCGCACACAAAACCCTGCACGCTGGTGCCATCGGCCAAGCGCAAAGTGCCAATGCCCAAGGGCTCGGGGATGAGGGCCACAAAAGAGCCGTAGTGGCGCATGGCCATCTCCCACACCTCCACCGCAATGGCGTGGCCCTGCCCTGGCGCCACGCGCTGCAAGCCGGGCTTGGGTGGCGTGGTGTTGGGCAAGGCAAACAACTGGTAGTCGGCGCTGGTGGTGGTGGCGTGCAGCAAGCGCGCACCGCGCTCGGTGAGTTGGCTGTTCAAGGGCATGCCCGACAAATGCGCGCCCACCACCGCCACCTGCACCGTGGGCTCGGCCTGCAAACCCGCAATGGCTTGCATCGCAGGCAAGGGCTCGCCTGTGGCACCCAGCGTCAAACCCGTGGCGTGGTGGTAACGCTGGCCCAAGTCGGCCAGTTGCCAGTCGCTACAGGCCGGGCCAATCAGCGTGATGCCAAAGGGCAAGCCATCGGCACGCAAGACACTGGGCACCGAGAGGGCCGCGTAGTCGAACAAGTTGACGAAGTTGGTGTAGTGGCCCAGGTTGCGGTTGAGCACCACCGGGTCGGCTTGCATTTGCGCGATGGTGTAGTGCGTGGGCGCGGTGGGCACCAGCAACACGTCGATGCTGGCCCACATGCGGTGCGCGACTTGTGCCAAGCCGAGCATTTGTATTTCGGCGGTGCAGTAATCGGCGGCGCTGTAGTGGCTGCCTTTGCCAATGATGCTGCGCACGGGCTCCATCACGTGCTCGGGGTGGGCGTCAAAGAAAGCTTGAATGGCCGCGTAGCGCTGCGCCACCAAGGCGCTTTCGTACAACATGGCGGCGGCTTGCAAATGCGGCGTCATGTCGATGGCCACGGGCTCGCCACCCAAGGCACACATCTGCGTGATGGATGCATCGAAGGCTTGCTTGGCTTGCACGTCGCCAAAAAATTCAAGCTGCTGGGGCACACCAAATTTGAACTGTGCCGGCAAGGCCTGGGGGTTGAGTGTGAGTTGGCGTGAAAACGGGTCGCCCGCATCAGGCCCCATGCACGCACGCAAGACCTGCGCAGCAGTGGCCACGGTGCGCGCCAAGATGCTGACGCAGTCCACGTTTTGCGCCGCAGGCACCACGCCACGCGCAGAGATCAACCCACGTGTGGGCTTGAGGCCCACGATGTTGTTCAAGCCCGCAGGCACGCGCCCTGAACCGGCGGTGTCGGTGCCCAAGGCAAAGTCAACCTGCCCCGTGGCCACCACATAGGCAGAGCCCGAGCTGGAGCCGCCCGACACATACAGCGGGTTGAACGCATTGGGCACCGCACCATAGGGCGAGCGTGTGCCGTTGAGGCCGCAGGCAAATTGATCGAGGTTGGTTTTGCCATGCAGCGATGCACCGGCAGCAAGCAGCTTGTGCACCACTTCGGCGTGTTCGCTGGCGGTGTAGGCAAACTCGGGGCACGCGGCCGTGGTGGGCACCTGTGCCGCATCGATGTTGTCTTTGACGGCGAAGCTCAGGCCGGACAGCGCGCCTGAATGGGCCGTGCTCAGAGGGGGCGTGAGGCGTGTGATCCAGGCTTCATCGGCCAGTGCGTTCGTCTGCGAATGAGGGCTTGAGCGTGACACCATTGTTGTGCATCCAGTCTTGTATCCAAGATGGAATGCAATAGGTGTGCCACTGTTTGCGTTGATTTAGATTTTGGGATTTTGTGCGGGAGTTGGGAAGGTTTGGTGGGGGGTGGGATGAGTGGTTTAGGCTGGGTGCAGACGTTCGAGCCACATCTACCCTACGACCGTTTGATTCGTAACCGGTCGGTGGGTCTAACGCAGTACGATGTCAGTACGTAACCAACCATCTGCCGATGCACGTACAACAGCACCCGTTGTCAGCAACGTTACCCGTTATAAAGCGAAGCGCCATTCCGCTTAGTGGATACGTGTACCAGAACCTCGTGGGCCTTCGTCTTCTCTGCGATTGGCTTGACGATCCGGGGCTTTACGACTGGGTCCAGTTCGAGGCAGATCACGACGAGTTCCCTAAAGGCCTTGACGATATCGTCGCGCAACGGCGGGATGGCACGCTCGTCCTGCTGCAGGTCAAATTCACAGTCAACGCGCAAGACGCCAGCAACGCCTTGACGTGGGATTGGCTGCTTACTCGCAAGCCGAGAGGTCGGTCATTACTACAGAAGTGGTGTGACGGCTTATTCGATATCGCGCCGGAACGCGTCCACACTGCCGCTTTGTTCACGAATCGGGTGCCGAGTCGTGAGTTCGAGGCCACGATCGACGCGTCTCTTCTCAGGGTGAAGCTGGAGAGTGTCGATGCGGCGGTATTCACCAAGATCCTTGAACAACTTGGCGGTGAAGACAGGGCCAAGGCCTTTTTCGAGCGCTTCGAGTTCCGGCACAGCTATCAAGGTGCGGAAGCGCTCGAGAGAACCGTCGTCGATCGCTTCATTCCGCGACATGGTGATCGAACAGGATGGCTTGCCCTTTTCCGAGAGGCGATCGATTGGGCTGTCCGTGTAAATTGTCCGCCGCCGCATGGGAGGATCACCCTCGATTTCCTCCGCGGGACCATTGATGTCCGTCGACCAAGGCCTCTTGAGCAGGCGTTCCGCGTCCCGGATGGTTACCAACCAC
>CANCUP010000199.1 GCA_947381325.1 Comamonadaceae bacterium | reverse complement strand
GGCCACACCTCGGGCGGCCAAGCCGTCGAGCACGCCTTGGTCAAAGTGCAGCGCGGCGGTGGGCGCAGCGGCGGCGCCTGGGTGTTTGGCGAACACGGTTTGGTAGCGTGCTTCGTCTTCGGCTTTGTCCGCATCACTCTCGTGCTGTGGATCGGCTGCGTTTTGGTGACGTTCAATGTAGGGTGGCAGCGGCATGTGACCGTGTTGCTGCATCAGGGTGTGCGGCTCGTCGCTGAACTGGAAGCGAAACAGGGGGCCGTTGTCATCGGGCCAGCGACCCAGCAGGGTGGCCTGGAAGCCGCCGGTCATGTGCAGCACGGTGCCCACGGGCGGTTTTTTGCTCACCTTCATGTGGGCCACCACTTCGTGGCGGGTGAGCACACGCTCGACCAAGAGCTCGAGCTTGCCGCCGGTGGGCTTTTCGCCAAACAAGCGGGCTTTGACCACCTGGGTGTCGTTGAAGACCAGCAAGTCACCGGCGCGCAGCAGGCTGGGCAAATCTTTGAAGGTGCGGTCGATGAAGGGGCTGCTGCGGCCATCCAGCAAGCGTGAGGCGCTGCGTTCAGGGGCGGGGTGCTGGGCAATCAGGGCTTCGGGCAGGTGAAAGTCGAAGTCGCTGAGCGTGTAGGTCTGGGGCATGTGCTTGAGGGCCGGACGGGCCCGTTCCAAGTGAAAAGAGCCGCGATTTTGGCACGGCTGTTTGATACAAACCGATTCAGTGAAAGTCTTCTTCGCGCTGGTGCCGGATGGCCAACACGGTGACGGTGGTGGCATCGTCAATTTCAAACAAGGCCACATAACCCGTCGCCCCAAATGAAATGACCAGCTCTCGCAGCCTGGGGCCGTGCGCGCCGTTGGCGGCTTTGCGGCAGGTGAACGGGAACTGTTCTAAGAGTTGGAAGCTGTCTTCGATGGCTTGGCGAGCACGCAAGGCCACATCGAGGTCGAATTGCAGCAAAAAGTCGAACAACCGAAGCAAGTCTTCTTGCGCCTCTTCGGTGAAGCGCAGGGCATAACGCGTCATTTGCGTTTGGCCGTGGCGATGCGTTCGTCGAGTTTGGCCAGCACCTCGGAGGCGCTGACATAGCGCGGGGTTTGGCGTGCCGTGTCTGCGGCACGCAGGCCACGAGCCATGAAGTCATCTTCTGCGGCGCGGTGTGCGATGAAACTTTCTAGTGACGACTCCATGAGTTTGGACAAGGTCTCGTTGGGACGCAAAGCACGCTCCGCGGCTTCGCGCAGCTCAGGTTTGACGCGTAGTGCTGGTAGCGTGGAAGTTTTCAAAGTGAGACTCCAAAAAACGTGTGATGCAATTGTAATGCGCGCGTGCTCGGGTTGTGCGCGGGCACAATCTGGCGCCATGCCACCCGCCTCCAAGTCTGCCGTTGCGCCGCAAGCCAAGACGGCTTCTACCCCTCTTTCCGCACCTCAAAAAGCGTTGCGCAAACTCGGGCTGGATCGCGACATCGATTTGGCACTGCACCTGCCGTTGCGCTACGAGGACGAGACGCGCTTAGGACGGTTGGCAGATACCCGCGATGGCGACTCGGTGCAGGTCGAGGCCACGGTGGTTTCTTGCGAAATTGCCTACAAACCGCGGCGTCAATTGCTGGTGGTGGTGGACGATGGGACCGACACCTGCACTTTGCGTTTTTTCAGCTTTTACCCGGTGCAGCAAAAGGCCTTGGCCGTGGGCAACCGCGTGCGCATCCGAGGCGAGGTGCGCGGCGGCGGCTTCATGGGGCGCACCATGATGCATCCGCACTTCCAGGCCGCAGGCACGCCGTTGCCGCAAGCCTTGACGCCGGTCTATCCCACCTCGGCGGGTTTGGCGCAGGCGTATTTGCGCCGTGCGGTGCACAGTGGCTTGGTGCATGCGGGGCGCAAGGGTGCCTTCTCAGAAACCATCCCCGAAAAGCATCTGCCGCCGCACAGCTGGGCGCTCGAAGCGTCGTTGCATTTTTTGCATCACCCTGCACCCAATGTGTCGTTGACCCAGTTGGAGGATCGCACGCACCCAGCCTGGCAGCGGCTCAAGGCGGAAGAGTTGCTGGCGCAGCAACTGTCTCAGTTGCAAGCCAAGCGTGAGCGTGATGAATTACGGGCACCGGCGTTGACGCTCAAAGTGGGGGGCTTGCATGAACAATTGCTGGGCGCTTTGCCATTTGGCTTGACCGGTGCACAGCGCCGCGTGGGCGAAGAAATTGCCCGCGACCTGATGCGCCAAGTGCCCATGCACCGTTTGTTGCAAGGTGACGTGGGTTCGGGCAAAACGGTCGTGGCGGCCTTGGCCGCTGCGGTGGCCATGGACAGTGGCTGGCAATGCGCACTGATGGCGCCCACAGAAATATTGGCCGAGCAACACTTTCGCAAACTCATTGGCTGGTTAGAGCCCTTGCTCACCCCTTTGGGCAAACGTGTGGCGTGGTTGACGGGCAGTCAAAAGAAAAAAGAGCGCACCGACATGCTGGGCCTGATCGCCAGCGGCGAGGCGGCGCTGGTGGTGGGCACGCATGCGGTGATTCAAGAGCTGGTGGTGTTCAAGAACTTGGCCTTGGCCATCATCGATGAGCAGCATCGCTTTGGCGTGGCGCAGCGCTTGGCGCTGCGCGAAAAAATGCAGAACAAAGAGCTGCCAGAGGCGATGGCTGTTGGCGATTCGTCAACCTCCAAAGCGCAGCGCAGCGCCGTATCTGGCCCCTCTCCCTCTCCCGGCGCACAACAAGAGCCGCATATGCTCATGATGAGCGCCACGCCCATCCCGCGTACCTTGGCCATGAGTTACTACGCCGACTTGGACGTGTCCACCTTGGACGAGCTGCCACCCGGGCGCACCCCGGTGGTGACCAAGCTGGTGTCTGAGAACCGGCGCGACGAATTGATCGAACGCATCCGCCACCAGTTGGCGCAAGGCCGTCAGGTGTATTGGGTCTGTCCGCTGATTGAAGAGAGCGAGGCCTTGGACTTGACCAACGCCACCGAAACACATGCCTTGTTGAGTGAGGCCTTGCAAGCGCGGGATGGACAGCCGGCGGTGCGGGTGGGTTTGCTGCACTCGCGCATGGCGCCGGCAGACAAAAAAGCCGAGATGGCGCTGTTTGAGAGTGGCCAAATGGGCGTGTTGGTGAGCACTACGGTGATTGAGGTGGGGGTCGATGTGCCGAACGCTTCGCTGATGGTGATTGAGCATGCCGAGCGGTTTGGCTTGAGCCAACTGCACCAGTTGCGTGGGCGTGTGGGGCGGGGTGCTGCGGCGTCGGCTTGTGTGCTGATGTATGCCACCGGCGAGCACGGACGTTTGAGTGAAACCGCGCGCGAGCGCTTGCGCGCCATGGTGGAGACGTCCGACGGGTTTGAGATTGCGCGCCGTGACTTAGAGATTCGTGGGCCCGGTGAGTTCTTAGGGGCCCGTCAGTCCGGCGCGCCTTTGTTGCGCTTTGCCGATCTGGTGGAAGACGTGGCTTTGCTCGATTGGGCGCGCGCGTTGGCGCCCAAGATGCTCGATCAGTACCCCGAGCTGGCCGAGCGTCATGTGGCGCGCTGGTTGGGTGGAAAATCAGATTTCTTGAAAGCGTGAACCCATGACCCTGACCGAACTCAAATACATCGTGGCCGTGGCGCGTGAAAAGCACTTTGGCCGTGCGGCAGACGCGTGTTTTGTGTCGCAGCCGACGTTGT
>CANCUP010000198.1 GCA_947381325.1 Comamonadaceae bacterium | reverse complement strand
GCGTCACCGGGGGTGGCGTTGTCGTCGCGGATGATGAGCTGCAGCTTTTTGCCGTTCACACCACCGGCGGCGTTGATTTCGTCAACGGCCAACTCCATGCCTTTTTTGTACGGTTCCAAGAAGGCGGGCTGGGCCTTGTAGCTGTTGATCTCACCGATCTTGATGACACCTTGTGCCATCGCTGGGGCAAGACCCCAGGCCAAGGCCGCGGCGGCGGCGGCACGGGTCAGGCTGCGAAAACTCTTCATGCTGGCTCCTTTAAAAAAACAAAACGTGAACGATAAACGAAACAAATCACCCAACTCATCAGCGCAGGCCGTCTTGGCCCACGATTTCAGACACTTGCAAACCGCCAATGCGTGGCGCGGGCCGACCGCTGTCGGTCACCACGACCGCTACCACCATTTCGTTGGCGCGCGGCGCGTCGCTCACGCGGGCCTCCATGGCGTCAAAGTGGCTGCGCACAAACGCAGCGTCTTTGTGGCCCAAGGGCACATCGATGGTGGTGCCCAAGGTGCCGCGTTTTTTGGCCGAAGGCACCAAAGCAGCGCCATGGCTCACGGCTTTGCGCAGCGGCGCACCCAGTTTGGGGTGCAGCACCGCGGCGGCGTGCTCGAGTTCGCCCGCTTCGCCCACGATGGCGGCTTTGCCGTAGCTTTGCGCTTGCTCGGGCGTGATGCCCAGGGCCTGCACGCAACGTTGGCCCAACAGACCGCCCAGCTCTTCGCCGATCTCGATCAGGGTGTCGAGGTTGGCGCTGTAGTGGCCGGCATAGGGGTTGTCGATCACGGCCATCGCCAGGGCGCGGCGTGTGGGTGGGTCAATGGTTTGACCGCCTTCGAGGTGGGTCTCATCGACTTGCACAACGATTTTGCGAATGGTGGCTTTCATGGGGTTCTTTTCTCCTATCAGGCTAAGCAGGCTTCGTGCCCGGCAACTTCGATCTGACCTTGGCAACACAACAAGGCGGCGTGAATCAAGCCTTGGGTTTGCAACTGGTGGGCGTAGGCCCGACCTCGCGCCAAGGCGCGTTCAATCTGAGCCGGGCTGAGCGGCGGCACATCCACCGTGACCAGGCGCGGGCCCAAATCGGCGTCGTCACGCAATTGGTTCGCAGGCTGGCGCACGATGCGTGGGTCGTCCACGTTGACGGCGTTGGCAATCAAGGTGGCGGCGGCGTCGGCTTGTGCGGCGCTGGCGGCCAACACCGTCACGCTGTCGGCAATGCCCAGCGACTGGCTGCGACCTCGCCAACCGCTGGTGGCCACGCCACGCACCGGCATGTCGGCGCTGATGTGCAGGGCGCCATCGAGCACCAAGTCGCTCAGCGGCGACGCACCCCAAGCACGCGCAATGTCGCTGACCAAGCCAATGCGCACGGAAGTGTCGGGCGTCAAATGCAGCGCAATGTCGCCGCCGTTGTTGACCCAGGCGCGTGCAATGCCGGCGCGTTGGTAGCAGGCCAGCACGGCTTGCGCCACCGCACCGGCCACGGCCGCCATGGCGGTGATGAAGCCTTCGGGCTGGGTGGGGCAAGGGTGGGCCAAGGGCGCACAGGCTTGCCACATGCTGCGTGCGATGGCGCCGCGCAGCGGATTGGGCGACGTGGGTTGCACGGCTTGGCGCAGCTGCGCCAACTCGCGCACCAAATTCGGCAAGATGGTTTGAAAGGTGTTCCATGCCAGCTCGTGTGCGGATTGCACGCCAGCGGTGTCGCCATCGGCTTGAATCACCAAGTCGATCGGGCCGTGCTGGAAGTGCCAGCGTTGCGGGTCCAGGGCTTGGCGTTGGGCTGGCATGGGTGGGGTCAGCCCAACATCGGGGGTGTGTCCAGCGGCCACGGGCTGTCGCTGGCAGGCGGTGCGACCCAGCGCAATTGCGTGGGCGCGCCGTCGTTGTGCCAGGCGCCGTGGCGCAAGCTGTCGTCCAAGCTGCGCACATAGCCCATGTGACCGCCGAGGGCTTGGTAGTCACTCAAGCGCATGGTGAACTCAATCGGCGCCACGATGGCCGGTGTGGGCACGGTGCCAAAGCTGCCGCGCGGCATGCGCAGCACATCGACCATCAAGGTGATGCCCCCGCCCGGCCACACATAAGACGGTGCGCCGCCGCACGTCACATTGACCAACGCGCGTTTGATGGCGCGGGTCAGTTGCACCGGGTTGTCGGTCACGCCGGCGCGCAAGCTGCCGCCCGCGCCACCCAGGAACAACACCGACACGAGCGAGGGTTCGCAGTTTCCCCCAATGCGATCGACCACGCGGCGCACGGCCTCGGGCATCTCGGCGGCTTGGGGTTGCAGGTGTTCATCGAGCACGTACCAAGCCGAATGCTCACCGGTGGTCGAGGTCATCAACAAGCGCAAGCCAGGCCACGCCACCTCGGCGTCCCAGCGGTCCAAAATTGCCAGCGGGTCTTCGATGTCGGTGCCGCCCCAACCCGTGCCCGGATTGGCCACCTGAAAGTAGCGACCCGGCGTGGACTTGCGCCCCTTGATGCAGATGCCGCTGGGTGGAATGTTCAGGCAACGCCCGGCTTGGTGCTCGCTCAGCACCCCGGTGATGTGGTCGTCCACCACCACCACCTCGTCGCACAGGCCCAGCCACTGTTGGGCAAAGATGCCGATGGCGGCCGAGCCGCAGCCCACGCGCATGCGTTGCTCGGTCACGCCGTTGACGATGGGCGGCTGGCCCGCTTGCAGCACCACGGTGGCGCCGCCGTCGATGGAGACTTCCACCGCCTCGTGGTTGCCCAAGTCTTGCATCAGCTTCATGCTGACGCGGCCTTCTTTTTTGCTGCCACCGGTCAGGTGGTGCACACCGCCGAGACTCAGCATTTGCGAGCCGTATTCGGCGGTGGTCACATGGCCCACCACTTCGCCTTTGCACCGCACAGCGGCTTGTTCGGGGCCGAGGTAGCGGTCGGTGTCGATCTTCACCTTCAAGCTGCAGTAGCTGAAGATGCCTTCGGTCACCACCGTCACCATGTCGACCCCGCGCGATTGCGAGGCCACGATGAAGGGGGCGGGTTTGTAGTCGGGGTAGGTGGTGGAAGAGCCAATGCCGGTGACAAACACGCCACGCGAAGCGCTGGCGGTTTGGTCTTGCGCGCTGACGGTCAGTGTGCTGCGAGGCGTCAAGGCCTCGGTGTCTGGCTCGGGTGTGGCGCCTTGGCGCAGCAACACCACCGGGTCGAGGCGCACCAACACACCGGCGCGGTTGGCGTAGCGGTCGCAAGCGCCCACACGGCCTTCGGAGATTTGGCACAACACCGGACAGGCGTTGCACTCGACCTTGTTGCCCGCCATCTGTTCGTTGCGTGGTGCGGGGCGCTCAAGCCCCCAGTTGGCAGCTGCGTCATCGGGCCCGGGCAGGCCGTCACCTTGGGTGTGGGTCGTCATGTTGTGGTGCGGGTTGTTTTTGTGTAGCATTGCATTAATGTTGCAAACGCTACATGAAACGCAATATAGAGCATTCGACGTCGCTCAGCAAGAGGGACATTCACCACACGCCACGATTTAACCTTTGGGCCCCCGCATGAGTGCATTCCTCGAAGAAGAAGTGTTGACCGTTCACCACTGGACCGACCGCTTGTTCAGCTTCACCACCACACGCGACACCGCGCTGCGTTTCTCCAACGGCCACTTCACCATGATTGGCTTGCGCGTCAACGACAAACCCCTGT
>CANCUP010000197.1 GCA_947381325.1 Comamonadaceae bacterium | reverse complement strand
ACAACGATGAACGGTGTCCTTGAACGAACCCTTGGCCTATTGGAGCTGCTCAGCGCCCATGGCGAAGGCATGGAGCTGGCGGCCATGGCCGACCAGCTCAATATTCCGCGCAGCGCGGTGCACCGCTTGTTGGCGGATTTGATCCGCTGTGGCTATGTGCGCCAAACCCGCGACCACGGCGACTACGTGCTCACCACCAAGCTGGTGTCGATGGGCCTGAGCTTTTTGAGCAACACCGGCATCGTCGACGTGGCCCAGCCCCTGCTCGACCGCTTGGCTGAAATTTCGGGTGAGTTGGTGCGTTTGTCGGTGGTCGACGGCGAGCGGCTGACCTGGGTGGCCCGCGCCCAAGGCGCGCGTCAAGGCCTGCGTTACGACCCCGACATGGGCAACGACGCCCGCTTGAGCTGTTCGGCCTCGGGTTTGGCCTGGCTCATGGCCCTGCCAGACGACGCGGCCTTGGCCTTGGTCTCCAAGCAAGGCCTAGGTCTGCCCGCCGACTACGGCCCCAACGCCCCCACCAGCTTGCAGGCGGTGTTGGACCAACTGCACGCAGCCCGCGCACGCGGCTACAGCCTCACGCAAGAAACCTTCACTGCGGGCTTGAACGCCATGGCCGCGCCCGTGTGCCTGAACGGCCAGCCGCCCATGGGCATCTTGACCATCGCCGGGCCCACGGTGCGCTTCACCGAAGCGCGCATGCTGGCCTTGGGCGACGAGCTGCAATCGTTCGCGGCGCAATTGGCCGCAGCCAGTGGGGCGTCGCCGTTCTTCAACCAACGGGCTTCGGCGAAAGATCGCCAACCGATCTACGCCCCTTAAACACCCATGCCGTCTTCACACCCGCCGTCAGACGCGGCCACCACCACCTGCGACCTGTTGGTCGTGGGCTCGGGTGCGGGCGCGCTGTCGGCTGCTGTGACGGCGGCGCATTTGGGGCTCAAAGTCATCGTCGTCGAGAAAGACCCGCAGTACGGCGGAACCACCGCCTGGTCGGGCGGTTGGATGTGGATTCCACGCAACCCGCTGGCGCTGGCCGCTGGCATCGCCGAGCCGCTGGAAAAACCGCTGTCGTACTTGCACCATGAACTGGGCGCGCAGTTTGACGAGCCGCGTGCCTTGGCTTATTTGACCCACGCCCCGAGCATGGTGCGTTTCTTTCAACAGCACACCGCCTTGCAGTTTGTCGACGGCAACAGCATTCCCGACTTCCATGGACGCAGCCCCGACGCGGCCACCGGGGGCCGCTCGGTGTGTGCCGCGCCTTTTGATGGGCGTGCGTTGGGTGAGCACATCGCGCAACTCAAACCCCCGTTGTATGAGAACACGCTGTGGGGCATGGGCATTGCGTCGGGCGCTGACCTGCGGCATTTCTTCAACAGCCTGCGCAGTTGGTCCTCATTCGCCCACGTCACCCGCCGCGTTGTGCGCCATGTCCGTGACCTGCTCTGGCATGGCCGGGGCATGCAGTTGGTCAACGGCAACGCCTTGGTCGCCGCCTTGGCCAAGTCGGCCTTCGATGCCGGCGTGGACCTGCGCATCAACAGCCCCTGCGTGCGCTTGCTCACGCAAGGGCAGGGTGGTGCGCAGGGTGATGCGCTGCGTGTGTGCGGCGCTGTGGTGCGCACGCCGCAAGGCGAGCAGGTGGTGCACGCGCGACGCGGGGTGGTGTTGGCCACGGGTGGCTTCCCCCACGACCCAGAACGCAAACGCGCCTTGCTGCCACACGACCCGCAGGGTGACGCGCATTTCTCAGCCGCCTCGCGTGGCAACACTGGCGACGGTTTGCGCTTGGGCGAAACCGTGGGCGGCTTGGTGGCCAACGACCTGCGCCAAGCGGCTGCCTTGGCGCCGGTGTCGCTGGTGCCTCAAGCAGACGGCAGCGTCACCCACTTTCCACATTTGATTGAGCGCGCCAAGCCCGGACTGATCGCGGTCACGCGCTGGGGTCAGCGCTTCACCAACGAGGCCGACCCGTACCACGACGTCATGCAAAGTCTGATGCAGGCTTTGCCAGCGGGCGAGCCCGTGCAAGCGTGGCTGCTGTGCGACCACCGCTTCATCCGCCGCTGGGGTTTGGGCGCAGTCAAACCGGCCCCCATGCCTTTGGGCCCCTGGTTGGCGAACGGATATTTGCAACGCGGTGCCAGCTTGCAAGAACTGGCCGAGCGGTGTGGCATTCAGGCCGACACCTTGCAAGCGACGGTGGCGCGCTACAACGTGATGGCCCACACCGGCAGCGACGCCGAGTTTGGCAAAGGTGAAACACCTTACAACCGCATCCAGGGCGACGCCTCGCACACCGGTCCCAACCCCTGCATGGCCCCGCTGCAACAGGGCCCGTTTTACGCCGTGCGTGTGGTGGCGGGCAGCCTGGGCACCTTTGCTGGCTTGCGTTGCAACGCACACGCCCAGGTGCTCAACGCCCAAGGCCAAGCCATTGCGGGTTTGTATGCCGGGGGCAACGACATGAACAGCATCATGGGCGGCCACTACCCCAGTGGCGGCATCACCCTCGGCCCCGCCATGACCTTTGGCTACATCGCCGCCCACCACGCGGCGGCCCAACCCCTGAGCGACACATTTTTCAAAAGGACGTCCATGTATTACGAACTCGCCACCCTGACCCTGCCATTTGGCACCGCGGCCCAAGCCGCTAAAAACGTTGAAACCTTTGCCACCCAAGGCCAGGGCGAATTGCTGGGCTGCTGGTTCACCGACATTGGCACCTTGAACCAAATGGTGGTCTTGCGTGGCTTTCATGACTTGGCCAGCTTGCAAGCCGAACGCCAGCGCACCCAACTCAATGCCAGCCCGTTTGGCTGTGGCGAAATCTTTCAATCGCTGGAGCAGCACAGCTACCAAGGCTTTCCATGGATGAAGCCGGTGCGCCCCAGCGCCGAGAGCGGCATCCACGGCCCGGTGTATGAAATTCGCACCTACGGCATCAAGCCGGGGGGTGTGCAACCCACCCTCGACTTGTGGGAGCAAGCGGTGCCCGCGCGCGACAAAATCTCGCCCTGTTTGGTGGCCATGGTGGCTTTGGACGGCCCGCTGCGCTTCACCAACATCTGGGCCTACCCCTCGCTCGATGCCCGTTCCAAAGCCCGCGCCGATTCCGTGGCCCAAGGCATTTGGCCACCCAAGGGTGGGCCGGCTTGGCTGACCACCGCCATGACCTCGACCATCGCCATGCCCACGGCGGTGTCGCCTTTGAAATAAACCACAGGTCGGCCATGTCACGCATCTACTCACAGGCCTACCTCACGGCCGAGGCCTCCACCGCACCCGAGGCCATCGCGCATGCGGCGCATTGGGGCTACCGCTTTGTGGGCTTGCGCTTGTTGCCCAATGCAGCGGGCGGCCCCTGCCAGCGTTTGCTCGGTGACAAAGCCGTGCTGCGCGAATGCCAGGCGCGCCTGGCCGACAGCGGCGTGGGCGTGTTTGATTTAGAGATCATCCGCATCGGCCCTGCGTTTGATCCATCCCACTACCTGCCCTTGCTCGAAGTGGGTGCCGCGCTCCAAGCGCGCGCGGTGTTGGTGGCCGGCGACGACCCCGACTTGAACCGCTTGAGCGACCACTACGCCCAGTTGTGCGCGCTCATGCAGCCTTACGGCATGACGGCTGATTTGGAGTTCATGCCCTGGACGGCGGTGCGTCACGCCCGCGACGCCTTGCAGGTGGTCACCACCGCAGG
>CANCUP010000196.1 GCA_947381325.1 Comamonadaceae bacterium | reverse complement strand
CCCACACCTTTCGCATGTTGGGCGCGATCGACTTGCCAGGTACCTCGTTTCAATTGGCCACTTCGCCCGACGACAAAACACTGGCTGTGGTGTACCGAGATGTGCTCAAGCTGACTTTGATTGACCTGGATGAAAACACCATCCTCAAGACCATCGACATCGCGCCAAACGACACGGCTTTCAATGGCGTGATGATGAAGCACCCTTATTGGACGCCAGATGGCAAGTTTGTGTATGTGGCCGATGCGGCGCACCGCCGCATCGTCAAGGTGGATGTGGCGGCAGGCCAAGTGGCCAAGTCCATCGAGATCGACGGCTACAACCATTACCTGCATGCATCGCCCGATGGACAGCTGCTGTATGCGGTGAACGAGCAACAAGGCGGCGGCACCAGCTTGACGCTGATCGATGCCAAGACCGACCGCATCGTCAAACACCTGCCGGTTGCGTTGGCGGCTGGTGAAAAGCCTTCCGGCCACCACGGTGCGTTCACGCGTGATGGCCGCTACTTTCTGTTTTGCAACGAAGGCGGGCAGCAGATCTCGGTGTTGGACACGCGCACACAGGCCTGGGTCAAAACCATCGCCACAGGCAAGGGGCCTGGCCATGCGGCGTTGTCGCCTGATGGTCAGCAGTTTTTTGTGATTCACCACAATGACGGTGTGATCAGCGTGATCGATGCCAACACCCTCACGCTGGTGCGTCACATTCAAATTGGCCAAGGCGACAAGCAGTCGCACGCCGCGTGGTTCACACCCGACGGTAAGTTTTTCTATGTGGTGGCATCAGGCGACAACCAGCTGGTCAAGATTGACGTGGCCCAACGGGCGGTGGTCAGCCGAATGCCTGTGGGGGGCCGATCCATGTTCTTTGTGGTGAAAGACGGCATGGCGTTCCCAGCCACGGAGTATTGACCTGCCTGCTTCAGGCTTCCACGACTCTCAGTTGGTAAGGCCGTGTATGTTGCAGGCTGGGCAGCTTTGCCCGAGCTTGTTGAACTTGAGATAAGTCGAGTTCCGTCATCAGAATGCCAATGCCTTCGGGTTTTTCTGCAATCACCTCACCCCAAGGATTGACCACCAGCGAATGGCCATAGGTGGTGCGCCCATCTTCATGCTGGCCGTGCTGTGCCGGTGCCAGCACAAAGCAGCCGGTTTCGATGGCACGCGCGCGCAGCAGCGTGTGCCAATGCGCCTGTCCAGTTGGCACGGTGAACGCCGAGGGCACGGCCAAGATGTCGGCACCTGCAAGCGCTAAGTCTCGGTAGAGTTGCGCAAAACGCAGGTCGTAGCAAACGCTCATGCCGAGCGCATAGTGGGTGCTCTTGACAACAACCGCCTCTTGGCCAGCGACGAAACGTGCCGACTCTTGGTAGCGCTCACCGGCACCAAGGTCCACATCAAACAAGTGAATCTTGTCGTAGTGCGCCACCACCTCGCCTTGTTTGTTGATGAAGAAGCTTCGATTGGCCAAGCGTTGCGCGTCGACTTGGATGGCGATAGAGCCAACCAACACATCCATCTGGTATTGCCGTGCGAGAGCGCAGATTTTTTTCAGATAAGGGTCGTCTGCTTGCGCGTGAGATTTTTCCAGCAAGGCACCAGGGCGACGGTCCAGCACCGTGGTCATTTCTGGCGTGACCAACAAGACGGCATGGTGGCGTGCCGCTTCTTCAAAGCCTGCTTCCACACAGGCGAGGTTGACGTCGGCTTCGGTGCTGGCGCGCATTTGCAGCAGCGCGACTTTCAGGGGGCGTGGGTTCATGGTCTTGATCTTAGCGAGCCGCCAAACGGCACCGCACACGGAGCCTGTTGCGCGAGATGGCATGGTGCGTGTCCATATACGCCACAGCACATAAGCAAACAACAATTGAATCGTTGTTGGTTTGTACATGGACTCACACAATGCAGGCCATGTTTTCTTCTCCCACACTCCTCATCGTTCCCGGCTGTTGAAGGTTCATTCATGGCTTTCTTTTCCTTGCCACAACGGCACCGCCCTGCGCGCGTGCTACCGGGGTTCAACATCACCTTGGGCTTCACGCTGACGTACCTCAGCCTGATCGTGCTCATTCCTTTGTCGGCCTTGATCTTCAAAACCTTCACCCTCACGTGGGAGCAGTTCTGGGCTGCCGTCACTGGGCCTCGTGTGATGGCTTCTTACCGCCTGACCTTTGGTGCCTCGCTGGTGGCGGCTTTGGTGAATGTGGTGTTTGGCTTGCTGGTGGCTTGGGTGCTGGTGCGCTACAACTTCTTTGGCAAGAAGGTGGTCGACGCTTTGGTGGACTTGCCGTTTGCACTGCCCACCGCGGTGGCGGGTATTTCGCTCACGGCTTTGCTGGCGGGCAACGGCTGGATCGGCCAGTACCTCGAACCACTGGGCATTCAGTTGGCGTTCAACCCCAACGGGGTGGTGATTGCCTTGATCTTCATCGGCTTGCCGTTCGTGGTGCGCACCGTGCAACCGGTGTTGGAAGACGCCGAAAAAGAGCTGGAAGAAGCCGCCACGTGCCTGGGCGCCACGCGCTGGCAAATTTTCAGCCGGGTGATTTTTCCGTCCATCGCGCCTGCTTTGTTGACGGGTTTTGCCATGGCCTTTGCGCGTGCCATTGGCGAGTACGGCTCGGTCATCTTCATTGCGGGCAACATGCCCATGGTGTCGGAGATCACGCCACTCATCATCGGTAAGCTGGAACAGTACGACTACGCGGGTGCCACTGCGGTGGCGGTGGTGATGCTGGTGATCTCGTTTGTGTTGTTGCTGGTCATCAACGCCTTGCAAGCGTGGCAGCGTCGCCACACCGGAGCACCCGCATGAGTGCCGTGTTGAAACCTTCTTCCACCACGGCTGTGACGGCCAAAGTCCAGCGTGCTGGCACCACCGAGCCCGCTTGGGTGCGCTGGAGTTTGATTGCCCTGGCGCTGTGCTTCATGTTTTTGTTCTTGGTCTTGCCCCTGGCGGCGGTGTTCACCGAAGCCTTGCGCAAGGGCGTAGATGTGTACTGGCAAGCGCTGCAAGAGCCCGATGCGTGGTCGGCCATCCGCTTGACCTTTCTCACCGCCTTGGTCGCCGTGCCTTTGAACTTGGTGTTTGGCGTGGCAGCGGCTTGGGCGATTGCCAAATACGAATTTCCGGGCAAGGCGTTTTTGACCACCTTGGTGGACTTGCCGTTTTCGGTGTCGCCGGTGGTGGCGGGTTTGATTTATGTCTTGATGTTTGGTGCCCAGGGTTGGTTTGGCCCTTGGTTGCAAGCGCATGACATCCAAATCATTTTTGCCGTGCCAGGCATTGTGTTGGCCACGGTGTTTGTGACTTTTCCGTTCATTGCGCGTGAGTTGATTCCGCTCATGCAAGCCCAAGGCAACGACGAAGAGCAAGCGGCCATTGTGTTGGGGGCCACGGTTTGGCAAACCTTTTGGCATGTGACCCTGCCCAACATCCAATGGGGTCTGATGTACGGCGTCATCTTGTGCAACGCGCGGGCCATGGGCGAGTTTGGCGCGGTGTCGGTGGTGTCGGGTCACATACGGGGCCAAACCAACACCATGCCTTTGCATGTGGAAATTTTGTACAACGAATACCAATCGGCGGCGGCATTTGCCGTGGCCTCGCTGCTGGCGCTGCTGGCCTTGGTGACCTTGGCCATCAAGTCGACGGTGGAGTGGCGCCATGCACGTGAACTCAAAGCCTCGGCCGATCTGCCGCCTGAGCGTCCGAGCGCGCCATCTCCTTCTTCCAAGAGCACACAGCCATGAGCATTGAAATCAGAAACATTCACAAACAGTTTGGCGACTTTCAAGCGCTGGGCGA
>CANCUP010000195.1 GCA_947381325.1 Comamonadaceae bacterium | reverse complement strand
GCCACCTTGTCGGAGGCGGGCCCTGAGATCACGGCCTTGGCCGAGCGATTGGGCATTCCCGTCATCACCTCGCCCAATGGCATGGGTTGCATTCCGGGTGACCATCCTTTGGCCTTGGGTTTCATTGGCCGCAACGGCGCCTTCCCAGCCAACGAATCGGGCCGTCATGCCGACTTGGTGTTGACCCTGGGCACGCGCTTTGACGACCGCAGCTCTTCCAGCTGGCACCCGGGCTATTCCTGGAACTTCCCCAAGACCCAGCTGGTGCATGTGGACATTGACCCGCAAGAGCTGGGCCGCAACTACGCGCCCACACTGGGCGTGATTGCCGACATCAAAGTCTTCACCCAACAGCTGTTGAACGCGCTGGACAAGCAACCCGAGATCCAAGCGGTGCGCTACGCCCCTTGGCTGGCGAAAGTGCAAAGCTGGCAAGCGCAGTGGGAGACCTTCATCCGGCCCCACTTCACCGACTCCACCAGCCCCTTGCGGCCCGAGTTTGTGGTCGGCACGCTGCAAAAAATACTGCCTGACGATGTGATCTTGTCGCTTGACTCGGGTGTGCACCACAACTGGTTCATGCAGTTTTGGAAAGCCAAGCGGCCCCAGAGCATGCTCAACAGCTGGGGCTATTCGTCGATGGGTTTTGGCGTGTGCGGCGTCATGGGCGCGCAGCTGGCTGCACCCGATCGGCCGTGCGTGGCGGTGGTCGGCGATGGGGGCTTCACCATGGCACCCTATGTCTTGTGCACCGCGGTCGAACACAACCTGCCGGTGGTGTGGATTGTGTGGAACAACTTCGCGTGGGGCGCGATCCGCGACATCCAGTACGGCATGTTCGATGGCCGCGAAATTGGCACGGCCTTCTACCACGGCCAAACCGGCGAGCGCTACAACCCCGACTTTGCCGCTTGGGCACGGGCCTGTGGCGCCGATGGCTATACCGTGACGCGCCCGCAAGAGTTGGCCGCTGCGGTGGAGATGGCGCTCAAGAACAAGCGCCCCTGCGTGATCGACGTGCACGTCGACCCCGAAGTGCGCCCACCGTCGACTGGCACTTGGCAGCTGCCCCCCACACCCTACAAAGAGCCGATGTATGGCAAGCCGTACATCGCCTAAGCCTTCGTTTCTGTTCATCTAAGGATTTCTCATGAGTCAAAAAATTGCCCTGGTTTTTGGTGGCACACGCGGCATTGGCGCAGCGTGCGTGCAGCACTTGGCCCAACAAGGTTTCGATGTGGCCTACACCTATGTGAGCAGCGCGCCCCACGTCGCCAGTCAGATCGGTGGGTCGCGCACCCAGGGCTACGCGGTGGACATTTGCGATGCCGCCCAAGTCGAACAGGTTTTTGCATCGGTGGCGCGCGACTTTGGCGCGGCCCCCACCTGCGTGTTGGCCAATGCCGGCATCAACGTCCCACCGGGCCCAATGGCGCAGTTCAAGCCCGACGACTTTCGCAAGCTGGTGGAGGTCAACATCGTCGGCGCTTTCAACGTGCTCAGTGCGGCGGCGCGTCATGTGCAAGACGGCGGCAGCATCTTGGGGCTGACCACGTCCATGGTGCGTGTTGGCATTCCGGGTGGCGGGCCCTACACCGCCACCAAGGCAGCGGTGGAGAGCTTGTTGCGTTCGATGGCCAAAGAGCTGGCACCGCGCCGCATCCGCGTGAACGGCGTGGCCCCAGGCCCGGTCGACACCGACTTGTTCCATGCCGGCAAAACCGACGAAGTCAAAGCCCGTTCAGCCGCCTTGAGCCCGTTCAACCGCATTGGCACCCCTGACGAAATTGCCGAAGTGGTGTGCTTCTTGGCGTCAGACAAAGCGTCCTGGGTGCACGGTCAAATCATTCAGCCCAACGGCGGCATGGTCTGAGGCCCGTCATGCAAGAGGCTGTGTTTGATGTGGTGGTGATTGGCGGCGGCGGCTCTGGCTTGGCCGCAGCGATTGAAGCGCGCGCTCAGGGCGCCCGCGTGTTGCTGCTGGAGAAGAACGACCAACTCGGTGGCTCCACCGCCTGGTCGATTGGCTCGATCACCTCGAGCCAAACACCCCACCAACGCCGCCACGGCATCGACGACAACCCGCACGACCACTGGGCCGACATGCCCGGCTTTGCCGGTGACCTGGCCGAGCGCGACAACCATGCGTTGCGGCGCATCTTGTGTGAGGACATCCCAGACACCTTCCAGTGGCTGCTGGACTCGGGCGTGCGTTTCATGGGCCCCATGCCCGAGCCACCGCACCGGGTGCCGCGCATGCACAACGTGCTGCCCAATTCGCGCTCGTTCATCTACCACCTGAGCCGTCGCGCCCAACAAGCGGGTGTGGACATGCGCACCGGGCACCGTCTGACCCAACTGGTCCTGACCGAAGGCCGCGTCACCGGGGTGGAGACACGCCATGCTTCAGGCACGCAAGTCTTCACGGCCCGAGGCGGCGTGGTCTTGGCCGCAGGCGACTTCACCAACAGCCCTGAACTCAAAGCGCGCTTCATGGGGGCTCAACAAGCCAAGGTCGAGGCGGTCAACGTCACGGCCACGGGCGATGGGCAACGTGCGGCCGAAGCTTTGGGCGGGCGCATCCTCAATGGTGAGCTGGCCTTGGGGCCTGAGATTCGTTTCATGGCACCCACCACCGACACCTTGATGCGCCGCTTGCCGCCTTGGCGTTGGTTGGCCGTTTTCATGGCTTGGGCCATCGACCACCTGCCCGGCGTGGTGCTGCGCCCCTTCATCATGAAGTTCTTGACCACGGCCTTGGCGCCTTCCACCGCCTTGTTTGACATGGGGGCGATCTTGGTCAACCGCCATGGCCAGCGCTTTGGTGACGAACGCGACCAACCCGCTTTGCGTTTGCCCGATCAAACCGACAAGGTGGGCTACATCGTGCTCGATCAGGCGCTGGCGCAGCAGTTCTCTGCTTGGCCGCACTTCATCTCCACCGCTCCGGGGATTGCCTATGCGTATGTGGACGATTACCGGCGCAACCGCCCCGATGTCTACACCCAAGCAGACAGCTTAGAGGCTCTGGCCCAGCAACTCGGCATGGACCCACAGGCTTTGAAAGACAGTGCCCAAGCTGGGGGTGTGCGACCTTTGCAAACTGGGCCTTTTGTGGCGTTGGGGCCGGTGCGTTCGGTGTTTGTGCACAACGAAGGCGGCTTGAAGGTCGATCACCACCACCATGTGTTGGATGGGGCAGATGCCCCCATCGCCGGTTTGTATGCGGCCGGTTCCACGGGGCAAGGTGGGCTGCTGCTCAAGGGCCATGGCCACCACTTGGCCTGGGCTTTTGTCTCGGGCCGTCGCGCCGGCAAGTTTGCTGCGCAGGGCGTCTAGGGCGTCAAGGGCCTCTGACATGCAAGACACCGCCTCACCCCAAGCCGCCAAGCGTTTGATCGTGGTGGGGCAGGGCGCGGCAGGTTTGTGTGCGGCCGTGTCTGCCCTGGCCCAAGCCCGCGCGCAAGGCCTCCCGCTGCAGGTGACCTTGCTCGATGCCGCGCCGATGGCGGCGAGTGGTGGCAACACACGCTGGAGCCCCTCCAATATTCGCCTGCAAGCTAATCACCAAATGGCGCCCGGTTTTGTCGACGAGATCATGGCCGAGTCCGAGGGCTTGGCCGACGTCGACTATTTCCAACAACTGGCCGAGCAAGCGCCCGCCATGGCCGACTGGTTGGTGTCGCTGGGCATTGCGTTTCAAAGTCCGCCTTACTACCTGGCCAAAGGGCCTGCGCGCATTCAGCCGGTGGGCGGTGGCGCTGCCTTGATCCAGGCCATGCTCGCCCATGCACGTGATCTGGGCTTGGAGGTGATCTACCAATTCAAACTCACCGACTTGCTCGGCGACGCGACTCAGGTGACGGGTGTGAAAGGCGTGGATGCCCAAGGGCAAGCCCAGCAGCACAGGGCCGATGCGGTGGTGCTGGCCTGCGGTGGTTTTGAGGGCAATCC
>CANCUP010000194.1 GCA_947381325.1 Comamonadaceae bacterium | reverse complement strand
CATAAAAGCGGTCGGCCACGGTGTCGACGATGGTCATGGGGCCGGGCAAGGTGAACTTGAGTTTTTTCTGGGTGTGGGCACGCGCCAGTTGCGCTTCAAACGCATGCACACGGCCTTTGAGTCGCAAGGGCGCGATGACCTGGGGCACTTGCGCGTCGTAGCGGTTGTTGCGAATGCCCATGGTGACTTTGTTTTCAAAATCGATGCCTTCGACTTGTTCTAAAAACCCGTGCACAAAGTGCTGACGCGATTGCTCGCCGTCGCCAATCACGTCCAGTCCTGCGTCTTCTTGGGCTTTGATCCACAACAGCGTGGCGTCGGCCTTCGCTTGACGCAAGGCATCACCTTCAGCGTGCCACTTGGGCCAAAGTTTGTTGGTCTCGGCCAACCACTCGGGTTTGGGCAGGCTACCGGCAATGGCGGTTGAAAACATGGTGAAGCTCCGTGTAGGTTGAAAAAGAAAAGTTCAGCACAGCGCGAATTCACGCGCCAGCAATTCGTAAGAGCGGCTTTGAGCGGCCGGGTCGTGGGTCCAGGTGATCAGCACCACCTCGTCGACTTGCAAGCGCTCGGCCAAGGCGCGCAGCTTGGCGGCCACTTGAGGGGCACTGCCGACGATGGCATTGGCGCGCATCTCGGCCAGGGCCACTTGTTCAGACGGTGTGTAGTCACGCAGGGCTTGGTCCGGCGGCAAGATCGGGCCGATGCGGCCTGAATTGCGGTCCATGCGCCAGCGCGCACGGCTTTGAAACAGCGCCCACGCCTCCTCTTCGGTGTCGGCGGCCAAGGCCCACACGCAGACGGTGGCATGCGGCTTGGCCATGCCCTCACTCGGGCGGAAGTTGGCGCGGTACAAACGCAGTGCTGCGTCAACCCCTTGTCCGTCGGTGATGAAGTAGGCAAAGGCGTAAGGCAAGCTCAGGTGAGCCGCCAACTGCGCGCCGTAGTCTGAGCTGCCCAGCACCCACACCGAGGGCGAAGTCGGGCCACTCGGGTAGGCGAACACGCCGTGCCCCGGATGCCCGGCAGGAATGGGCTGGCCGGTGACCCAGGCTTGCAGCTCCATCACCTGCTGCGGAAAGTTGTCTGAGGCATGGCGGTCAGGGTTGAGCAACTGGGCAGTGCGCCCGTCGCTGCCCGGCGCGCGACCCACGCCCAGGTCGATGCGCCCGGGCGCCAAGGCGTCGAGCACACGGAATTGTTCGGCCACTTTGAGTGGCGCATAGTGCGGCAGCATGACACCTGCAGACCCCAAGCGGATGCGCGTGGTGCGCGCCGCAATGGCGGCCATCAGCACTTCAGGTGCAGTGCCCACGATGCTGGGGTGGCTGTGGTGTTCGCTGACCCAAAAGCGGTGGTAGCCCCAGGCTTCGCATTGGCTCGCCAAAGCCAAGGTTTGGCGAATGGCGGTGTCTTGATGTCGGCCAGCAGCCGCGGCAGATTGGTCGAGGACAGATAGTTTGAGCACGGGGCGTAGCTTACCCGCACCCGCAAACATGGGCTGTCACCCAGGCTTTAGCTGTGCGCTGCTGCAGCCTGTGCTTCTTGCAAGGCACGCCACATCACTTTGCCGCTGCCACTTTTAGGCAAAGCTTCGGCAAACTGAACTTGGGTGGGCGCTTTGTAAACCGCCATGTGGTCGCGGCACCAGGCAATGATGTCTTGCTCCGTGACCAAGCCTTGGTGGCTGGCACGCAGCACCACCACGGCTTTGACGGTCTCGCCTCGGTAGCTGTCGCGGGCCGAGATGATGCAGGCCTCCTGAATAGCGGGATGCTTGAACATCAAGGCCTCGACCTCGGCCGGCCAGACCTTGAAGCCCGAGGCATTGATCATGCGTTTGAGGCGGTCGGTGAGGAAGAAGTAACCGTCTTCATCGACCCGCCCCAAATCGCCCGATCGAAAAAAACGCTTGCCGTCGAGCTCAAAGAACGCAGCTGCGGTGGCCTCGGCTTGTTTCCAATAACCATTGAAGACTTCGGGGCCGTGGATGACGATTTCACCCGACTCGCCCTGTGGCAATTCTTGCAAGGTTTCGGGGTCGACGATGCGTGCATCGGTGCTCATGAACGGAATGCCCAAGCACTGCTGTTTGGGCGCATGGGGCGGGTTGTTGTGCGAGGGCGCGGCGGTTTCGGTCAAGCCATAGCCCTCGCTGTAGTGCAAGCCATACAACTCCCACAAACGCTGTGCCACCGCTTGCGGCATGGCAGCTCCCCCACCCCCCATATGAACCAAGCTTGTCAAATTGAATTTGTCAAAGTTGGGGCTGCCCAACAAGTCAATCACCATGGTGGGAATGTTGGTCCAGTGGGTCACTTGCCATTTGGAGATCAAGCGCCCTGCCAGCTCACGGTCCCAGCGCGGCATCAGCACCAGCGTGGCGCCTAAATAGATGCCCGCGTGCATGACGCTGGTCATGCCGGTGATGTGAAACATCGGCACCACCAACAGCCCGACATTCTCATGCGTGCCCCCGCTCCACATGGCCGACGCCATGGCGTTGTGCATGATGCTGCGATGCGGGTGCATGCAGCCCTTGGGCAAACCGGTGGTGCCGCTGGTGTAGGGCAACAACGCCAAGTCATCGGGCCCCACCCGCAAAGGCCCGAGCGTGTGGTCGCATGCCAGTGCGTCTTGCCAGGTGTGGACTTCTCCGCCGTCTAATTCGGGCAGCGGGTGCTGGGTGAACAACCAAGCATGCCAAGTTGGAGGTGGCGCATCTGCGCCTGAAACTTGTGGATCAAAGGCGTCCGTGAAATGCGTGACCACCAGGTGCGCCAAGCGGCGTTCAGGAGGCAATTGGTTGCTGGCCCTGGCCAACTCCACGGCCAAATCGGCCGTGGTGATGGCCACTCGGGCCTCAGGGTCGGTGATGTAGTGCTGGAGCTCTTCGGCCCGGTTCATGGGGTTGACGGGCACCACCACCGCATTGGCGCGCAGAATGGCGAAATGCGCCACCACCAGCTGTGGACAGTTCTGCATGCTGAGAATCACCCGATCCCCCTGCTTCACCCCCAGGTGCTGCAAATGTGCGGCAAGTTGGAGGGCTTGGGCCTGCAGCGCTGCGTAGCTCAAATGTTGCCCAAGAAAAACCAACGCAGTTTTGTTGGGGTAACGCTGGGCACTGATGTGCAGGTTGTCCCACAAGGATGTATCTGGTACGGAGATCGCGTGCGGCAAGCGCGCCGGCCAAAAACGGTGGTGGACTTTCATTGCACAAGCTTAATCTGCGACTTGGCAGATGCCCATCGGGGAAGGCCCTAGAGACGCGGCCCCAGCCGCTCAAACGGCGCGAAGATGGCTCAGGTTCGGGTTTTGCGATGGAGCTGACGCATCGACATCAGCGCGTCAAAGAACCCCCGCAACCACTCGAGATCGATGGGTTTTTGCAGCAGTTGCACCCCATCGGGCAAGCCACCCTTGGCCTGCACTTCTTGGGCGCTCATCCCTGTGATCGCCACAATCGCCAGGTTGCCGAACATGGCATGCTCGCTGAGTATTTTCAAAAACTCGAAGCCGTCGACATGCGGCATGCGCAAATCGGTCAGCAACACCTCAGGTTGCCAGCCTGGCATGTCCAGCAAGGCCTCGACCGCAGAGGTGTACATGACGGCGTCAATGGGCAAATCCCATTTCTTCATATTTGCCTGCAACATCACCCGGGTGCTGTTGTCGTCCTCCACCACCATGACACGCAAACGATGCTCGCTGTGCATGCCGGAATTGCCACTCAGGTTGTGCCGACGTTGGTATTCTTGGATCGATTGCAAGGAAATGCGGCGGTGGCCCCCTTGTGTTTTCCAAGCTTTCAATTCATTGCTTTTGACCAAACTGTGAACAGTGCCGACAGAGATGCCAAGGACCTTGGCTGCATAGCTGGTTCCACAATAGCCATCGTAGGGCGCTTTGATGGTCGTGAAGGCCATGATGAATCCTTGCTATGTAATTAAAACTTATTAGCTATTTTAATTCATGAAAAATCG
>CANCUP010000193.1 GCA_947381325.1 Comamonadaceae bacterium | reverse complement strand
GGTGTGGTGAAGATTCTAAAAACTTGCATGCGATGCTTTCTTAAATGATGGCGGTCAAAGCGCCATCGACCGTGAGGATGGCTCCGCTGATGTAACTGGCCTTACCAGATGCCAAAAAAACCACCGCGTTGGCAATTTCACTGGGTTGTGCCACACGACCCAAGGGCATTTTGGCGCCAGCTCGGCGTGTGGCTTCTTCGAGGCTGATTTGGTTTTGCGCCGCCTCTGCTTCGAGCAGCCCCTGCATGCGATCGGTCAGCGTGCGACCTGGGTTCACAGCATTCACTCGCACACCCTTTGGGCCATAGGCGGCGGCCAAACCGGCAGTCGCCAACAACAGGGCTGCATTGGCAGCTCCCCCGGCCACATGCACCGCACTGGCCACTTTGCCACCAATACCCACAATGTTGACCAAACTGCCATGACCACGCTGTGCCATGCGTTTGAGCGCAGGATTTGCGATGTTGATGTAACTGAAGAACTTGGCGTTCATCGCATCTTGCCAATCCTCAGGTGTTAACTCAAAAGCAGGGATGCGGCTCGCTGCGCCCGCAGAGTTCACCAACACATCGACCTCACCCACAGTGCTGCATGCGTGCTCGAGCGCTTTTGCCGCATTAGCCGCTTGAGTCAAATCGGCGGCGCACAGGTGAATGCGCGCCGCTTGAAAGCCCTCTTGCACCAAGGTTTCACGCGCTTGATCTAAGTTGATTTGGCTGCGCGAAATCAAGGTCACGCATGCACCCTCTGATAAAAAAGCTTTGGCACATGCCAAGCCAATGCCTTTGCTGCCGCCAGTGATCAGAATATGTTTTTGATGAAGGTCCAGATCCATATTTGTCCTGTTGTCGCTTGTCTATGCAAGGTGGTTTAATCGAGATGCCCATTGTGGGGTTTGTATCGATCATTCTCTATAGGCCGTGAGCTGAAAGTGACAAGGCATGTGCCGTTTGGTTTTTTGGGAGACTGTGTTGCAACTTGAAAAATACTCTGTCGCATCCAAGCGGCGCTGCCTGTTGTTGATGTTGGCCGCCTCAAGCTTGAGCGTCTTATCCGCCAACAATTGGGCTCAAGACACACCCCTGGCGGGCAAACAAATTCGTCTTGTCGCTCCTTTTTCACCCGGCGGGGGTGTGGACAGTTTGGCACGTGGCTTGGCCGATGGCTTGCAACGCAATACCGGCTTGGCAGTCACCGTGGAAAACAAACCGGGTGCAGGGGGCAACATTGCGGCCAACTATGTGGCCAAGTCGAACAATGCCAACACGATTTACCTCTTGGTCAACAGTGTGAATCATTACGCCAATCCTGTGATGGTGAAGAACTCTGGT
Source organism: Comamonadaceae bacterium (assembly GCA_947381325.1). Classification (GTDB taxonomy): domain Bacteria; phylum Pseudomonadota; class Gammaproteobacteria; order Burkholderiales; family Burkholderiaceae_C; genus Limnohabitans. Next base: position 2,748 of record CANCUP010000193.1, on the reverse strand, counting down.
TACGACCCCTACAAAGATTTTGCGCCGGTGGCATACCTGAGTTCATTTCCGTACATCTTTGTTGTGCCGGGTGACAGCAAGTTCATGAGCATCAAAGAAGTGACTGGCCAATTGCGCGCGCAACCTGGCTCTGTCAGCTGGGCATTTGGGGGCAATGGCACACTGGGGCACTTCTTGGGTGTGGCGATGGAGCGTGCCGAAAAAATCAAAGGGACGCCGGTGTCATACCGGGGTGGTCCCGATTTGTTGACCGCCTTGGGAGGCAAGCAAGTGGACATGGCCATCATGTCCGTGCAAAGCTCTTTGCCTTTGATTGCGCAAGGACGTCTCAAAGCCTTGGCGGTGTCGGGCGATACGCGCAATAAAACCCTACCTCAGATTCCCGCGGCCAACGAGGTGATTGCCAATTACCCCAGCATCGTCGGCTTTGTGGCCTTGTATGCCCCAGTCAACACGCCTGCGCGCCAATTGGAGCAGTTGATGCGTGAAGTCAACAAGGTGGTGACTTCAGACGAGTACACCAAGCGCTTGGACAAAGACGGATCAACTGCAAAAACTTTTCAAAGCCCAAGCGATGCGAGAGACTTTTTTGACAAAGAAGGTCCCAAGTGGGAGGCTTTGACGGTGGAGGCTGGGCTCAAGGTCGAATGAGACCATCGCATCGCATGCCGTCAATCATCTTGCGTATCATTCGCTCACGCCAACCTCAAAGAACACATGTCTAACTTCGCGGAACAACTCAAAAGTGAGATTGCGCGCATTGCACGCAAAGAAAGCAGAGCAGACTCCAAACAAGTCAAAAAAGCTTCTGCCCAGTATCGCGCTGAGATTGCAGCATTGAAGCGTCGCATGGCCAGCCTTGAATCTTCTGTTGCGCGTCTACTCAAACAACAGACCTCACACAAGGCTCAAGACCACGCCAATCAAAATGCGATGGTCACATTGCGCTTTAGGACCGAAGGCTTTGCAGCGTTGCGCAAAAAGCTAGGTTTGACAGCGCACCAAATGGCGCAACTCATTGGGGTGTCTGCACAATCTGTGTATCACTGGGAAGCAGGTAAGTCACGCCCACGTGCAAGTCAGTTGCCCGCAATTGCCGCGGTTCGCAAACTCAGCAAGAAAGAGGCTTGGACAAAACTGGAAGGCTGATGGAGCCCAATTTCACCGACTTATTCTGCGATCACGGTATTGCGCAAAACACCCAAACGAGAAATTTCAACCTCTAAGCTGTCGCCAGGCTTGAGCCATAGAGGAGGCTTTCGGGTAAAGCCCACACCTTCGGGCGTGCCTGTCGAGATCACGTCTCCAGGTGACAGGGGCATCCAACTTGAGATGTAGCTGATCAAGTACGGAATGTCAAAAATAAGATCATTCGTTTGGGTGCGCTGAACCTCCACACCATTGAGACGCGTGCTCAAAAAGAGCTCTGTGGGATCTCCCACCTCATCGGCAGTGACCAACCAAGGGCCAAAGCTTCCGGTTGCAAAGAAGTTTTTGCCAACGACCAGACAATGGCCCATTTGGTAATCGCGAATGCTGCCGTCCATCACAATGGAATACCCCGCGACATGAGAAAACGCATCCTCAGCTCGGATATGACGTCCCCCCTTGCCGATGACGACTGCCAATTCACCTTCGTAGTCAAAGTCAGAAGAAATACGAGGCCTGACCAAAGCTTCTTCATGGGCAACGATAGAACTTGGGAGGCGAATGAAGGTGCTGGGGAAGTCTGGTAATTTCAGATTGGTTTCAGCGACATGCCCCTTGTAGTTTCGACCAATACAAATCAAGTTGGCCGCATCTGGCAAGGGCGTGAGCAAAGTCACATCAGCCAAGCGATGGTCTGGAGAAGCCTCTGCCAATGAACGGATGTCCTCCAACGCATCAGCTTTGAGAGCCGCCAGCAAGCTGTGGTGTGGCAACCGGCGTCCTAGGTCAATCACGCCCTCACCGGTGACCAAACCGTAACTTCGGATTTCATTCAATTTGTAGCTGATGAGTTTCATGCTTGCTGCTCTTTCAAGAGTTCAGTCACCGATGAACTGGCTAGACCTCACGTTGTCATGCACCCAGTTGGACAACAAAAAGGGCTAGTTCCTTTTGGGAACTAACCCTTTGATGTCTTTGGTCGGCGTGGCGGGATTCGAACTCGCGACCCCTTGCACCCCATGCAAGTGCGCTACCAGGCTGCGCTACACGCCGAAGAATTGAATTATAGCTTGACTCAGACCGACTCTGACAGGAGCTCGCGAATTTGCGTGAGCTCTTTTCGCAGATCATGCAGCGCTTCGTCTGTGGCTTGCATGGGAGAAAACGATGCGCCGTCGACGTTCGCTGAATCAGCATCACTGAGATATTCAATGTCTTCGTCATCATCCAAAACTTCATCCAACAAATCCCCACCGATGCGACGTTTGTCGCGATCATGCTGAACCAATTCTTGAAGTTTGTTGCGCGCACCACTGATGGTGAAACCCTGGTCATACAAAAGGTCACGGATACGACGGATCATCAGCACTTCATGGTGCTGGTAATAACGACGATTGCCACGCCGTTTCATGGGCCGCAATTGCGTGAATTCCTGCTCCCAATAGCGCAGCACATGCGGCTTGACGCCGCACAAATCACTCACTTCACCAATGGTGAAGTAGCGTTTAGCCGGAATGGAAGGAAGAATGGATTTCTCCATGAAATCAGACACTTGTAAAAGGGAGCGCAGAGGTTACACGAAGTTAGCCTTCGTGTTGT
>CANCUP010000192.1 GCA_947381325.1 Comamonadaceae bacterium | reverse complement strand
ATCTTTGGGTGCCGTGAAGGGGTGGTGCGTGGCGGTGTAGCGCTGGGCTTCTTCGTCGAACTCGAACATGGGGAAGTCAACCACCCACATCGGGGCCCAACGGTCTTCGAACAAACCGTTTTTCTTGCCGAATTCGCTGTGGCCAATTTTGATGCGCAGCGCACCGATGGCGTCGTTGACGATCTTGGCCTTGTCGGCACCAAAGAAAATCAAGTCGCCGTTTTGTGCGCCAGTGCGCTCCAACACAGCGGTCAAGGCTGCATCGTGGATGTTCTTGACGATGGGCGACTGTAGACCGTCACGGCCTTTGGCTACGTCGTTGACGCGGATGTAGGCCAAGCCCTTGGCACCGTAAATTTTGACGAACTCGGTGTAGGCATCAATCTCGCCACGGCTGATGCCGCCGCCCTCTGCCGAGCCATGGGGCACGCGCAGGGCCACCACGCGACCACCCTTCATGTTGGCCGCGCCCGAGAAGACTTTGAAGTCCACATCGCCCATCACGTCGGTCACTTCGGTGAACTGCAACTTGACGCGCAGGTCTGGCTTGTCCGAACCGTACAAGTGCATTGCGTCGGCGTAGGTCATGACGGGGAACTCGCCCAGGTCAACGTGGATGGTGTTCTTGAACACCGTGGTGATCATGCCTTGGAACATGTCACGGATTTCTTGTTCGTCCAAGAAGGACGTTTCAATGTCGATCTGGGTGAATTCAGGCTGGCGGTCCGCACGCAAGTCTTCGTCGCGGAAGCACTTGGTGATTTGGTAGTAACGGTCGTAGCCAGCCACCATCAACAACTGTTTGAACAACTGAGGCGATTGAGGCAGCGCAAAGAACTGGCCGTCGTGCACACGGCTGGGCACCAAGTAATCGCGTGCGCCTTCGGGCGTGCTCTTGGTGAGCATGGGGGTTTCGATGTCGACAAAGCCATTGGCGTCCAAGAACTTGCGCACTTCCATGGACACGCGGTAGCGCAGCATCAGGTTGTTTTGCATGTAGGGGCGGCGCAAGTCGAGCACGCGGTGCGTGAGACGCGTGGTCTCAGACAGGTTGTCGTCGTCGATCTGAAACGGCGGCGTGACCGATGCGTTGAGCACGATCAGCTCATGGCACAGCACTTCAATCTTGCCGCTCTTGAGGTTGTCGTTGGTGGTGCCCTCAGGGCGCGCGCGCACCAGGCCTTTGACCTGGATACAGAATTCATTGCGCACATCTTCGGCCACCTTGAACATCTCAGGACGGTCGGGGTCACACACCACCTGCACATAGCCTTCGCGGTCACGCAAGTCAATGAAGATCACACCACCGTGGTCACGACGGCGGTTGACCCAACCACACAGGCTGACCGTTTGGCCATTCAGGGCTTCGGTCACCAGACCGCAATAGTGGGAACGCATTGCCATGTTCAATTACTCTTGGTTGGAATAGAGGGGGTACCGGGCGACACAGCGCCCATCGAGATCACATACGTCAGGGCTTCGTCCACGCTCAGGTCCAACTCTTTAACCTCGGAACGGGGCACCACCAAAAAGAAGCCACTGGTGGGGTTGGGTGTGGTCGGCACATACACACTGACATAGTCGCCAGGCAGTTTGTCGGCAATTTCACCGGTGGGTGTCCCTGTTTGGAAGGCAATCGTCCACACCCCCGCACGCGGGTATTGCACCAACAAGGCCTGCCGAAACGCATTGCCACCGCTGGAAAACAAGGTGTCGGATACCTTTTTGACGCTGGTGTAAATCGACTTGACGATGGGGATGTGGGTGAACAGTTTGTCCCACTGTTTGACCAACCAGCGTCCAGCCACGTTGGACACCAAGGCCCCTGTGATCAGCAAAACCAAAAACACCAAAACCACACCCAAGCCCGTCATGTCACGCCAATGCGCCAAGGTCTCTTGCGAAACCACCGAGGAGACGGTGTTGATGAAGATGCCGTCCATCACGCCGACCAACCAAGTCAACACCCAGACGGTGATGGCCAAAGGGGTCCAGACCAACAAACCGGCGAGCAGGTATTTTTTAAGAGGCATGGTGGTGCTCAGTGTGAAAAGACAAACAGGATCAATGACAGGCGCAAGAAGCCCCGCAGCCGGCAGCAGTTGTTGCAGCAGCGGCAGAAGGCGCGTCGCCTGAGCTGGGTGCAGCTGCGGGCGCTGGCGCGGCGTCAGCGCCGGCGGCAGGTGCGACAGGGGCAGCAGAGGTGCCACCCGAACCACCTTTGAAGTCGGTGGCGTACCAACCTGAGCCTTTGAGCTGGAACCCCGCCGCAGTGAGCTGCTTGGTGAAGGTCGGTTTGCCACACTCTGGGCAATCGGTCAGAGGCGAATCAGAAATTTTTTGCAAAACGTCCTTGGCATGGCCGCAGGACCCGCATTTGTAGGCGTAGATAGGCATGGCTGAAGGATGAGTAAAACCCGCAATTATAGGCGGTCACCCCATCTTTAAGGCCCCACCGTTGGGGCGGGCGGGCGCGCATCCAAGCCGCTTAAGCCGTGGCTATTTTGTGGTGGCTGGCCTGGGTATTGCGTATAGCCTGCGGCCCCAAAGACCCGCCCAACATGCCGCCCAAGCTGGCCATCAACCCAGCCAATTGCGCAGGAAACGCCTCGCCAGCAGGCGTGAACATGAACAAGCCCCAGGTCAACAGGCCCACCCCGATGGCAAAAATCGCGCCCTGAGTGGAGGCACGGGGCCAATACAGGCCAAACACCCAGGGAACGAAAGCGCCAACCAGAGGGACTTGGTAAGCCCCAGACACCATTTCGTAAATAGAGGTGCCTTGCATGGCAATGGCGTAGCACAGCACCAAGCCACTGAACACCAACACGGTCACCCGCATGGCGCGCAATTCTTGTTTGTCGCTTTGGTGTGGATGGAACTGACGCCAAATGTTCTCGGTGAAGGTCACACTGGGCGCCAGCAAGGTGGCTGAGGCGCACGATTTGATGGCCGACAACAAGGCGCCGAAAAACAGCACCTGCATGACAAACGGCATGTGCTCCATGACCAAGGTCGGTAAGACTTTTTGCGGGTCTTCGGCCATCAATGCGGTGGCCTTCTCGGGCATGATGATCATGGCGCTGACCACCAAGAACATCGGCACAAATGCAAACAAGATGTAGCAAATGCCACCAATCACCGGCCCGTGGGTGGCTGCTTTGACACTGTTGGCAGACATCACGCGTTGAAACACATCTTGTTGCGGAATCGAGCCAAACATGATGGTGATGGCAGCCGCGAAGAAAAACACCAGGTCTTTGAAATGGGGTTCCGGCCAAAACTTGAACATGTCTTGGCTGATGGCCAAGGCCACCACCTTGTCAGCGCCACCCGCTTGGTCGGCCGCAAACACCGCAAGAATCGACAAGCCCACCACCAAGATGATCATCTGGATGAAGTCGGTGATGGCCACCGACCACATGCCGCCAAACAAGGTGTAGGCCAAGATGGAGACCACGCCAATCACCATGCCCACCGGGATGCTGATGACCTCGTTGGACAACACATTGAACACCAGCCCTAAGGCAGTCACTTGTGCCGACACCCAACCCAAGTAGCTCACCATGATGATCAACGAGCAGACCACCTCGACCACGCGCCCATACCGCTCGCGGTAATAGTCGCTGATGGTCAGCAGCGTCATGCGGTAGAGCTTGCCGGCAAAAAACAGTCCGACCAAGATCAAACAAAATCCTGCACCGAAGGGGTCTTCGACCACGCCGTGCAAGCCGCCGTTGACAAACTTGGCGGGAATACCCAGCACGGTTTCCGACCCAAACCACGTGGCAAAGGTGGTGGTCACAATCATCGCCATGGGCAGGTGACGACCTGCAATGGCAAAGTCAGCCGAGTTTTGCACCCGCTTGGCAGCCATCAAACCAATGGCAATGGTGACCAGCAAATAGACAATGACAAGTGTGAGCAGCACGGGTCAAACTCCTTGGGAAAACTCAAATAGGCGGATGGATGCGCACCAACCATTGCATCACCACCATGCCCACCACAAAGCCCACGCCAATCCACGACACACGTTGCAACAGGCGGTTGGTGCGGCGTTGCTCGTTGATCAAGGTTTGCAATTGAGGGTTGGCATCGCTTTGGCGATGTTTTAAAAAGTCATGCACCAGGCGGGGCAA
>CANCUP010000191.1 GCA_947381325.1 Comamonadaceae bacterium | reverse complement strand
ATCTCTCTTGCAAGTGCGGTGATGGTACCGCTATCATTGGCGCAAAGATAGCACACATCCACTGGAGACTTTGATGCGCCCGCACACCATCCGCATGCATGCCAGCGACAACGTCGCCATCGTGGCCAACCACGGGGGCTTGCCCGCGGGCACGGTGTTGGAACAGGGCTTGACCTTGAAAGACCACGTGCCCCAAGGCCACAAAGTGGCGCTGCAACACTTGCCCGCCCACAGCGCGGTGCTGCGCTACGGCATCCCCATTGGCTTCGCCTTGCAAGACATCGCAGCGGGTAGTTGGGTGCATGAACGTTTGTTGCACATGCCCGAGGCGCGTGGGCTCGACCACTTGCCCATGGCCACGGTCAAGCCTGAGGCCCTGCCACCGCTTGAGGGCTACACCTTTGAGGGCTATCGCAATGCGGATGGTTCGGTGGGCACGCGCAACATCTTGGCCATCACCACCACCGTGCAATGCGTCTCGGGCGTGGTGAGCTTTGCGGTGCAACGCATCAAAGCCGAGCTGCTGCCGCAGTTCCCCCACGTGGACGATGTGGTGGGCTTGGAGCACAGCTATGGCTGCGGCGTGGCGATTGACGCCGACGGGGCAGAGATCCCCATTCGCACGCTGCGCAACATCAGCCTCAACCCCAACTTTGGCGGCGAAGTGATGGTGGTCAGCCTGGGCTGCGAAAAATTGCAGCCCGAGCGCTTGATGCCGCCCGGTGCCATTCCCATCAACGACCAACGCGGCGAAGCGCTGGATGTGGTGTGTTTGCAAGACGAGGGCCATGTGGGCTTCATGTCCATGGTCGAGCACATCATGGCCACGGCCCAACGCCACCTGACCCGACTGAACCAACGTCGCCGTGAAACCGTGCCCGCCAGCGAACTGGTGGTGGGCGTGCAGTGCGGCGGCAGCGATGCGTTCTCGGGTGTCACCGCCAACCCTGCGGTGGGCTTTTGCACCGACTTGTTGGTGCGCGCCGGTGCCAGCGTGATGTTCTCGGAGGTGACCGAGGTGCGCGACGGCATTGACCAACTCACCTCACGCGCCAGCACGCCAGAAGTGGCCCAAGCCATGGTGCGCGAGATGGCGTGGTACGACGCTTACCTGGCGCGAGGTCGGGTCGACCGCAGCGCCAACACGACCCCTGGCAACAAAAAAGGCGGACTGTCCAACATCGTCGAAAAAGCCATGGGCTCCATCGTCAAGTCGGGCACAGCCCCAATTTCTGGTGTGCTCTCGCCCGGCGAAAAGCTGCACCAAAAGGGATTGATTTATGCCGCGACACCCGCGAGCGATTTCATTTGCGGCACCTTGCAACTGGCGGCCGGCATGAACCTGCATGTCTTCACCACCGGACGCGGCACGCCCTATGGCTTGGCCGAAGTGCCGGTGATCAAAGTGGCCACACGCACCGACTTGGCCCGCCGCTGGCACGACCTGATGGACATCAACGCCGGCACGATCGCCGATGGCGACAAGACGATTGAGCAGGTGGGCTGGGAGATGTTCCACCTCATGCTCGACGTGGCCAGTGGCCGCCACAAAACCTGGGCTGAGCAGTGGAAGCTGCACAATGCCTTGGTGCTGTTCAACCCAGCCCCGGTGACCTGAGGCTGAGGCTGAGACAGCGCGCGATCTTGGCCGCCATTGGTTTTGAACGGCACAAGCGCCATGCGCCATGACGTGGGCGACAGCATGCCTGAGCGCAGACCCGGGTCAGACACAATGCGCGCCTAAAATCGCCACACTTTTTCAGCCTGTCTGCACCTTGTCTGCCCCCTCGTTGTCCCACCTCAGCTACGCCTCTCGCCAACGCGCACCGCGCCGTCACCTGATGGGCATCGCATGGGTGTTGGTTTTGCATGGCTTGCTGTGGTGGGCCATCCAATCCGGTCTGGCGCGCCAAGTGGTCAAGGTCACCGAGAACACGGTCGAGGCCTTGCTGCTGTCAGACACCCTGCCCAAGCCACCACCGCCACCTCCGGCGCCACCGCCCCCCAAAACACCACCGCCCACCCCAACGGCGCCAGCGCCTGTGGTGCCCAGCACCAACGCGCCGGTGATCAGCGTGCCTGTCACGCCGCCCGCGCCTGCACCCAGTGTGGCGCCCCCCGCGCCCACGCCCCCCGTGCCTGCGGCACCTCCGCTCAGAACAGCACCCGCGATGCAAGCTGGCGACGACCCACCCTACCCCAGCGCTTCACGCCGATTGGGCGAGGAAGGAACGGTCAGGCTGCGGTTCTTGATCAGTGCCGAGGGGCGTGTCTTGCAAGCCACGGTGGAGAAGTCCTCAGGCTCGCAGCGCCTCGATGAAGCGGCACTTCAGGCACTTGCAAAACGCCAATTTCGGCCAGGCACTCTGGATGGCAAACCTGAGCAAAGCTGGGCCACCATCAGCTACAAATGGGAGCTCACCCATGGCAATTGAAGTCACACCGACACCCGCATTTCGACCCAAGGAAACGTCCATGTTCAAACGCAAACTCCCACACCTCATGGCCGGCTTGGTGGCCGCGCTGCTCGCCGCCAGCGCCTGCGCCGCCGAAGAAGCCGTGGACAACCCCTATGGCCTGTCGGCCTTGTGGGCGCAAGGCGACTGGGTGGCCAAGGGCACGCTGTTGATCCTGGTGCTCATGAGCATGGGCAGTTGGTATGTGATCTTCACCAAGCTGGCCGAGCAAAGTCGCGTGATGAAGTTTGCCCAAGCCGCACAGGCCTCGTTTTGGCAAGCCGCCAGCGTGCGCCAAGGCACGGATGGGCTGGATGCCGACAGCCCGTTTCGCTTCATCGCCGAAAAAGGTTTGGAGGGCGCCAGCAAGCACGACGGCCTGTTGGGTCATGTGGACTTGAACACCTGGGTGACCATGAGCATCCAGCGCGCCATGAACCATGTGCAAAGCCGCATGCAAGACGGTTTGGCCGTGCTGGCCACGGTGGGCTCGACGGCGCCGTTTGTGGGTTTGTTTGGCACCGTCTGGGGCATTTACAACGCGCTGGTCAAGATTGGCATGTCGGGCCAGGCCAGCATCGACAAAGTGGCGGGCCCCGTGGGTGAATCATTGATCATGACCGCCATTGGTTTGGCCGTGGCGGTGCCCGCTGTGCTGGGCTACAACTGGCTGGTGCGCCGCAACAAGGTGGCCATGGAAGAAGTGCAAGCCTTTGGCGCCGACTTGCACGCGGTGTTACTCGGCTCTGCGCCCAAGTAAGCCATGGCCATGCACCTGGGTCCGAGCGCGTCGGACGACGAACTGCTCACCACCATCAACACCACGCCGCTGGTGGATGTGATGTTGGTGTTGCTGATCATTTTCTTGATCACCATTCCGGTGGTGACCACCTCGGTCAAGGTGGAGCTGCCCCACGAGACGCAGCAGCCGCGCGAAACCCAACCCGACAACATCGTGCTCTCGATCGACGCCCAAGGCCGTGCGTTTTTTTACGATGCCCCCGTGCGCTCCAACGCCGATTTGACCAAGCAACTGCAAACCTTGGCCGAGAAAAAACCACAGCCCGAAGTGCAAATTCGTGGCGATGCCAAGGCCGACTTTGAAGCGGTGGGACGTGTGCTGTATGCCGTGCAAAGCGCAGGCCTCACCAAGGTGCGTTTTGTCACCGAACCGCAGGGCACGCCATGAACATGAACGGGCCTTCGTTGCACACCGAACCCGAACCCGAGGTGATGATGGACATCAACACCACGCCGTTGATCGACGTGATGTTGGTGCTGTTGATCATGCTGATCATCACCATCCCGATTCAGTTGCATTCGGTGAATCTGGACATGCCGGTGGGCAGCCCACCGCCGCTGAAAAAACCCAACGTCGTGCGCATCGAGGTGGATGCACGCAGCGTGGTGAACTGGAACGGCAAGCCCTTGGCCGATCGCGCTGCGCTCGACGCCTTGCTGCAAGAAGCCAGCAGCCAGCAACCCCAGCCGGAGCTGCACATCAAGGCCCAAGGCAAGGCCAAGTACGAGGCGGTGGCCGGTGTGTTGGCCAGCGCCCAACGCCAAGGCCTGACCAAGCTCGGCATTGTGGGCACCGAGCAGTTCGCAGCGCCTTGACGGCGCCGCGCCGCGTCACTCCAAGCGAATGCCTGCGGCCTTGACCAAGTCACCCGCCGCGCGGGTTTCGTCGTCCAAGAATTT
>CANCUP010000190.1 GCA_947381325.1 Comamonadaceae bacterium | reverse complement strand
TGCGTTGCAGACTCAGGTTCATATCAGGCATGGGCCCTCCATGTCTGCAGGGCCGCCTGTGCATGGGCGACGTCGCTGAAAGGCAGTTTGACGCCTTGCACGTCTTGGTAGTCTTCGTGGCCCTTGCCTGCGACCAACACCACATCGTGAACGCTCGCATCGCGCACGCTAGAGGCAATGGCTTGGGCACGATCAAGGATGTGTTGCACCGCGTGAGGGCGTGCCAGTCCTGCCAACATGTGGGCCAAGATGGTGGCGGGGTCATCGTGGCGTGGGTTGTCACTGGTCAGCACCACGCGGTCGGCATACTGCTCAGCGGCAGCCGCCATCAGCGGACGCTTGGCGGCGTCGCGTTCGCCGCCACAGCCCAGCACGCACACCAAGGCGCCACCTCGGGTGTGCGCCAGAGGGCGCAGTGCGGTGAGCGCTTGCGCCACGGCGTCGGGGGTGTGGGCATAGTCCACCACCACCAAGGGCTGCTCGGCGTTGCCAAGCGCTTGCATGCGTCCAGGCACAGCCGGTAAATCGGCGCAGGCCTGAACCGCATCGGCCAAGCTGTGCCCCAAAGCGCGCAGGCCAGCAATCACGCCCAACACATTGCTCACGTTGTAGTGGCCGACCAGTGCCGTGTGCAGGGTGTGACGGTGTACGCCTTCGACCACGTCAAAGCTCAAACCCCGCGCGCCGTGACGCACGTGCGTTGCCTTCACGTGACGCACCTGCTGCGTCGCCGCAATGTTGTGCACTGGCTGCGTGGCCTGTACCTGACTCGCCGTCCCCAGCGCATCGGCAGGGCTGGCATCGGCCACGATGCCCACCGTCCACAACACCACATCGTCACGTGGTCTGAGTTGTTGCGCGAGTTGCGCGCCGTATGCATCGTCGGTGTTGACCACGGCTGCGGCCAAGCCCGGCCAGTTGAACAAGGCGGCTTTGGCCTGCCAGTAGTCGGCCATGCTGCCGTGGTAATCAAGGTGGTCTTGGGTGAAATTGGTGAACAGGGCCACACGCACGTGGGTGCCGTCCAAGCGGTGCTCGGCCAAGCCAATGGATGAGGCCTCAATGGCGCAGGCTTGCACACCACGGGTGACCATGTCGCGCATGCGTGCTTGCAGCAACACCGGGTCTGGCGTGGTCATGCCCGTGACTTCGAGTCGGTCCAACTCGCCCACCCCCAAGGTACCCACCACCGCACAACGCTGTCCGACACGTCCCAAGGCGTGGGCCAACCACCACGCGGTGGAGGTTTTGCCGTTGGTGCCCGTGATGGCCAGCACATCGAGGGCTTGGCTGGGTTGTTCGTAATAGGCTGCAGCGATGGGGCCGCTGGCCGCTTTCAAATCCGTATAGCTGGCGATGGCCTGCGGCGTGCTTGGGTCTGTGGCTTTCAGCGCCTGATCGAACAGATCGTCGAAAGCATTGACTTGCGCGTGCTCGACCAAGCAGGCTGTGGCACCCTGTGCCAAGGCGGCTGGCACATGGCGACGACCGTCGGTGGCAGCACCCGGCCACGCAATGAAACCGTCGCCTGGCGTCACCCGTCGGCTGTCGGTGTGCAGCACGCCACGCACTTGGGCCTTGAGCCATTGGGCCGCTTCTTGGGGGCTTTGGAGGTGTCGCATCAGAACTCCTCCTTCTCGAACTTGGCCACGACTTGGGGCTTGACCGCCATGTCGGGCTGCACGCCCATCATGCGCAAGGTCTGTTGCACGGTTTGGCTGAACACGGGGGCCGCCACATCACCGCCAAAGTACAAGCCGTTGGTGGGCTCGTCCACCATCACCGCCACCACGATGCGCGGGTTGTCGATGGGCGCGATGCCCACAAAGAAACCACGGTATTTTTTGCCAGCGTAGCCACGGCCTTCGACCTTGTGCGCGGTGCCGGTCTTGCCACCCACGGAATACCCCATGGTCTGGGCCTTCATGGCGGTGCCGCCCGGGCCGGTGACCAAGTGCAGCATGTGGCGAATGGCGGTGGCGTTTTGCACCGAGAAGACGCGCACACCGTTGATGTTGTCTTGGGTTTTGAGCAGGCTCACCGGTACCAGCTCGCCATCGCGTGCAAACACGCTGTAGGCCTGCGCGAGTTGAAACAAGCTGGTCGACAAACCGTAGCCATAGCTCATGGTGGCTTGCTCAATCGGTTTCCAGGTTTTGTAGGCCCGCACCTTGCCCGCCACCGCACCCGGAAACGGCACCTGGGGTTTTTGTCCCAAGCCCATTTGGGTGAAGATTTCCCACATGTCATGGGGCTGCATTTGCATGGCAATTTTGACTGTGCCAATGTTGCTGGACTTTTGAATCACCTCGTTCACGCTCAGCAAGCCATGGGCGTGCGAGTCGGTGATGGTGGCCGTGCCCATTTGCAATTTGCCAGGGGCGGTTTGGATCATGGTCTCGGGCTTGACGATGCCTTTTTCCAAGGCCAAGCCCACCACCAAGGGCTTCATGGTGGAGCCGGGTTCAAAGGTGTCGGTCAATGCGCGATTGCGCAGCTGCGCACCACTCAGGTTGCCACGCGAGCCGGGTGAATAACTGGGGTAATTGGTCAAGGCCAAAATTTCGCCGGTCTTGACGTCGAGCACCACCACACTGCCAGCCGCAGCTTTGTTGGTGAGCACCGCTTCTTTGATTTTTTCGTACGCAAAATACTGCACCTTGCTGTCGATGCTCAGCTGCAAATCGCGGCCATCGACCGGTGGCACCATCTCGCCAATGTCTTCCACCACACGACCAATGCGGTCTTTGATGACGCGACGCGAGCCAGCTTTGCCGCCGAGGTCTTTGTTGAAGGTCAGCTCAACACCCTCTTGGCCCAGGTTCTCGACATTGGTGAAGCCCACCACATGGGCCACGGCTTCGCCCTCGGGGTAAATGCGTTTGTATTCTTTGCGGGTGTAGACGCCTTTGATCTTGAGCGCTTCAATCTCTTTGCCCACCGATTCATCGACCTGGCGTTTGAGCCAGACAAAGTTTTTGTCTTCGTCTTGCAGCTTCTTGCTCAGCTCAGGCCCCGTCATGCCCAGCAACTTGGCCAAGGCTTTGAGCTTGACCGGGTCGCGTTCCATGTCTTCAGGGCTGGCCCACACGCTGGGCACGGGCACGCTGGACGCCAAGATGTGGCCATTGCGGTCCAAGATGCGGCCACGGTTGGCAGGCAAGTCCAAGTTACGGATGAAACGCACCGCGCCCTGGCGCTTGAAAAATGCGTTGTCGATCACCTGCACATAGGCTGCGCGCGCGACCAAGCCAAGAAAGCCCAACGCAATGCAGGCCACCACAAACTGGCTGCGCCAGACCGGTGTCTTGCTGGCCAACAGGGGGCTGGTGGCGTACTGAACGCTACGGCTGCTCATGGCTGCACCTGCGCAGAGGCCGCCACAGCGCTTGGCACTGTGGCGTATTGGGTGATGGCGGGCGTGATGGTCCGCATGTGCAGTTGCTCACGTGCCAACTTCTCCACCCGCAGCGGGGTCGATTGCGCACGCCGCTCCACATCCAAGCGGTCGTTTTCAATGTCGAGGCGTCTGGCCTCGCTGGTGGCACGGTCGAGCTCGGTGGTGAGCGAGCGCGATTCGTACTGGGTGCGCACCACATACAAAGCACTCAAGAGCACCGCCAAAAACAAGAAGACGCTCAAGCGGCTCATCGCGCAGCCTCCGGCGCTTCAGGCGCCAAGCGCTTGGCCACGCGCAACATGGCACTGCGGGCACGCGGATTGGCCGCCACCTCGGGTGCACTGGGCTTGATGCGTGCGATCGACTCGAACGCCATGACCTGGGGCGGCGCAAACGGCGCACGGCGGTCAAACACCTCGCGAGAATGTTTCGCGATGAACTGCTTGACGATGCGATCCTCCAATGAATGGAAACTGATCACGGCCAATCGCCCTCCTGCATGCAAGACCTGCAACGAGGCGTCTAGCGCCTGTTGCAACTCCTCAAGCTCGGCATTGATGAAAATCCGAAAAGCCTGAAATGTGCGCGTTGCAGGGTCCTTGCCCGGCTCGCGGGTTTTGACCGTGTCA
Source organism: Comamonadaceae bacterium (assembly GCA_947381325.1). GTDB lineage: Bacteria > Pseudomonadota > Gammaproteobacteria > Burkholderiales > Burkholderiaceae_C > Limnohabitans. The sequence goes on along the minus strand of CANCUP010000190.1, from coordinate 154 downwards.
GCCACGAGCTGGGCCAGTTCAGAGGTGCGGTCAAGCCGGCCCCCATCCTGTCGGCGAGCAACAATCGCCTTTGCAATCTGTAGAGCAAACCGTTCTTCCCCATAGTCACGTATCACCTCCGCAATGTGTTGGAGTTGGGCCTCGGCCAACCACT
>CANCUP010000189.1 GCA_947381325.1 Comamonadaceae bacterium | reverse complement strand
GAGCGCCCCGGGCTGGGCGACTTTGCGCGTGCGTATGACCAGCGTGCCCACGGCCAGTCGTCGCACTTTGTGTGGGTCAACCGCTCCAAAGAAAGTTTGGCGCTGGACCTCAAAGACCCGCAACACCTGGCGGTGCTCAAGGCCTTGTTGGCCAAGGCCGATGTGTTGGTGCAAAACCTCGCACCCGGTGCTGCGGCCCGCATGGGACTGGATGCCCCCACGCTGATGGCGGCGCAGCCACGCTTGATCGTGTGCGACATCTCGGGCTACGGCAACGACGGCCCTTACCGCGACAAGAAGGCGTATGACTTGCTGATCCAAAGCGAAGCGGGTTATTTGTCGGTCACCGGCACGCCCGAGCAGCCCAGCAAAAGCGGCAACTCGATTGCCGACATTGCAGCGGGCATGTACGCCTACACCCACATCTTGTCGGCGCTGTTGCTGCGCGACAAAACCGGGCAGGGCTCGCACATTGACGTGTCCATGCTCGAAGCCTTGAGCGAGTGGATGGGCTTTCCCATGTACTACGCCATGGACGGTGCCACACCCCCGCCACGCACGGGTGCGGCGCACGCCACCATTTACCCGTATGGACCTTTCCAAGCGGGCGATGGTGGCACGGTGATGCTGGGCCTGCAAAACGAACGCGAGTGGGTGCAGTTTTGTCAACACGTGTTGCTGCAACCCGCGTTGGCCAGCGATGCGCGCTTTGACAGCAACGCACAACGCAACACCCACCGCGACGCTTTGCAACAGATCATCCTCGACACCTTTGCCGAGTTGACCGCTGCCCAAGTGATGCAACGGCTGGATGCGGCACACATCGCTAACGCCCGCATGAACAGCATGGCAGACCTGTGGGCCCATCCGCAGTTGCAGGCGCGTGCGCGTTGGACCTCGGTGGGTTCACCCGCCGGGCCTGTGCCTGCCTTGTTGCCGCCGGGCAGGTCCAGCGGCTTTGACTACCGCATGGGAGACATCCCTTCGGTGGGGCAACACACCGAGGCGATTTTGCAAGAGTTGGGGCTGACGCTGCCGCCGACCAAGCCGCTTTGAATGGCTGGCTAAGCAAGCACTTTGGGTTGAATCTTCCCGAATTTGAAGTGCTTGAACCTCTAGCCACGCGTCACTGTGTGTCCAGTTTTCATAGATTTGGCGTGCTACATCGGCATTTGACCTGTGCCCTGATAATTTCGATTAGAGAAATCAATTTACCAATGTTAAACTTTCGACAAAGACATCAGAACCGCTGAAAAAGCAGGAGACATGCCCCATGGGGTCTTACACCTACCCGAAATTCGTCTACAAACCGCCGACCGATTTGATGACCACGCCGCCGCAGCGCAGGCCCTTGGTGATCGTTGGGGCCGGGCCTGTGGGCTTGGCCGCCGCCGTGGATGCGCGTTTGCAGGGCTTGGAGGTGTTGCTGTTTGACGAGGACGACTCGGTGTCGGTGGGCTCACGTGCTGTGTGCTACGCCAAGCGCACGCTGGAGATCTTGGACCGCTTAGGGGTTGGCCAACCCTTGTGCGACAAAGGTGTGAGCTGGAACATTGGCCGCACCTTTTTGCAAGAGGACGAGGTCTACCAGTTCAACCTGGTGCCCGAGCCCGGGCACAAGCGCCCCGGCATGATCAACCTGCAGCAATATTATTTGGAAGAAGCCTTGGTGGCGCGTGCGTTGGCGTTGGGCGTGGACATCCGCTGGAAGTGCAAAGCGGTGGGCGTGAGCAATGAGGCCGACCACGCCGTGGTGCGCATCGCGTCACCCGAGGGCGAGTTCAGCATCGAGGCCGACTGGCTGGTGGTCGCCGATGGGGCACGCAGCCCAATCCGCCGCATGCTGGGCTTGGACATGGAAGGCCAGGTGTTCAAAGACCGCTTCTTGATTGCCGATGTGGTGATGCAAGCCGACTTTCCCGCCGAGCGCCGCTTGTGGTTTGACCCACCGTTCCATCGTGGCCAAAGTGTGCTCTTGCACAAGCAGGCCGACAACGTGTGGCGCATCGACTTTCAGTTGGGCTGGGACGCCGACCCCGAGGAAGAAACCAAGCCCGAGCGGGTGGTGCCGCGCATCCAAGCCATGCTGGGCGACGCGCGTGCGTTCACGCTGGAGTGGGTCAGCATCTACACCTTCCAGTGCCGCCGCATGAACCAGTTCAAGCACCAACGCTTGTTGTTTGCGGGCGATGCCGCGCACCAGGTGTCGCCGTTTGGCGCACGCGGTGCCAACTCAGGCCTGCAAGACGCGGATGGCCTGATGTGGAAGCTGGCGCTGGTCATGAAGGGTTTGGCCCCCGAGTCTTTGCTGGAGAGCTACAACGACGAGCGTATGTATGCCGCCGACGAAAACATCTTGAACTCGACGCGCTCCACCGACTTCATCACGCCCAAGAGCCCCACCAGCATGCTGTTCAGGCAAGCGGCGCTGGAGTTGGCGCGGCACCACCCGTTCGCGCGCAAGTTGGTGAACTCGGGCCGTTTGTCGGTGCCAAGCTTCATCACCCACTCGGTGCTCAACACACCTGACGTGGATGCCTTTGCGGGCGACATGTTGCCTGGCGCACCGATGGACGATGCGCCCATCAGCTGCAACGGCCACAGCGGCTGGTTGCTCGACCAATTGGGTCATCGGTTTCAGTGCCTGGTGTATGTGGACGATGTAGCGCAACTCGATGCCCACACCTTGAATGCGCTGCAAACCTTGGCGCAAGACGCGGTGGCGGTGCAACCCATCGTGGTCAGCCGCCAAGCGGGTGCCATCGAGGGCGTGAGCGTGTTGGTTGATGTGCAAGGCTTGTTTGCCAAACGCTATGACGCACAACCGGGCAGTGCCTGGCTGGTGCGCCCAGACCAGCACGTGGTGGCGCGTTGGCGCGGCATCCACCGTGATGCCATCGCCGCCGCACGTGACCGTGCCACGTGCAATGCTTGATGCTTGGAGCCAGCCATGACGCAGACCCTCAACCTCACCCCCAACTTCAATGAACCCGGCAAGCGCTACTTTCGCGACTTCACGCCGGGCGACGATTTTTACCAAGCCCTCATCGACACCCACCGTGGCTTGAGCGATGCACAAAGCGCCTTGGTCAACGCCAAACTCATCTTGTTGTTGGCCAACCATGTGGGCGACATGCACGTGTTGCGTGAAGCCCTGACCCTTGCCCGTGCCGATGTGGCCGTAGACATTCAACCTTGACAGGAGAACTCGCATGAAGCTCAACCGCATTCACCACGTCGCCTACCGCTGCCTTGACGCCAAAGCCACCGTCGAGTGGTATGTCAAGCACCTCCACATGGACTTTGTCTTGGCCATTGCCGAAGACCAAGTGCCCAGCACCCACGCGCCAGATCCCTACATGCATGTGTTCCTCGATGCAGGACACGGCAATGTGCTCGCGTTTTTTGAGTTGCCCAATTCACCGGCCATGGGGCGTGACAACAACACGCCTGAGTGGGTGCAGCACTTGGCGTTCAAGGTGGACACCGTGGCTGAATTGGAAGAAGCCAAAGCCCGCTTGCAAGCGGCAGGCATTGCCGTGGTGGGCGTGACCGACCACACCATCTTCAAGAGCATTTACTTCTTTGACCCCAACGGCCACCGCCTCGAATTGGCCTGTGACATTGGCACGCCAGAGATGTACCAAAAGCTCGACGAGGTGAAGTGGGCGATGCTCGAAGAGTGGAGCCAAACCAAACGCGCGCCCAAACACGCCGCTTGGATGCACGAGAAAGAGTTGGTTTAAGGCTTCGCCGTCTTGGGTTTGAAGCTGCAATAGTCAGACACCGCGCACTGCCAGCACAAAGGCTTGCGGGCTTGGCACACGTAGCGGCCATGCAAGATCAGCCAATGGTGCGCGTCGACCAAGTACTCGGGTGGAATGCGCTTGAGGAGCTTCATCTCCACCTCATACGGTGTTTTGCCGGGGGCCAGCCCGGTGCGGTTGCCCACTCTGAAAATGTGTGTGTCCACCGCCATGGTGGGTTCGCCAAACGCCACGTTCAACACCACGTTGGCGGTTTTGCGACCCACGCCGGGCAGGGCTTCAAGGGCTTCACGTGTGCGCGGCACCACGCTGTGGTGTTGGTCCACCAAGATGCGGCAGGTCTCCATCAGGTGACGGGCTTTGCTGCGGTACAGACCAATGGTTTGGATGTAACGCTCCAAACCCGCCAGACCTAAATCCAAAATTTGTTGCGGCGTATTGGCCACCGGAAACAGCTTTCGTGTGGCCTTGTTCACCCCCACATCGGTGGCTTGCGCACTCAGCAGCACAGCGCTGAGCAACT
>CANCUP010000188.1 GCA_947381325.1 Comamonadaceae bacterium | reverse complement strand
ACCGTGTCAAAAACGGCGTGGAGCAGGCCATCAGCCGCGGTGTAGCCTATGCGCCTTACGCCGATTTGGTGTGGTGTGAGACAGGCGTGCCAGACATTGGGTTTGCGCGTGAATTTGCACAAGCGGTTCACGCCGCATGCCCTGGTAAGTTGTTGTCTTACAACTGTTCGCCATCGTTCAACTGGAAGAAAAACCTCAACGACAAGCAAATCGCCTCTTTCCAAGAAGACTTGTCTGCTCTGGGTTACAAATACCAATTCATCACTTTGGCGGGTATCCACATCAACTGGTTCAACACCTTCAAATTTGCCAATGCCTATGCACAAGGCGAAGGCATGAAGCATTATGTAGAAATGGTGCAAGAGCCTGAGTTCGCAGCGCGCGACAAGGGCTACACCTTTGTTTCGCACCAGCAAGAGGTTGGCGCAGGCTACTTTGACGATGTCACCACCGTGATCCAAGGTGGGTCTTCATCTGTGAAGGCTTTGACCGGTTCGACGGAGGAAGAGCAATTTCACTGAGTCATGCAAAAACAAAGTAGGCCGCCTAGTTGACAGCCACTTGTGAGCATCCGACCCCAGGAGGTGGACACCCATCCACCTCCTGGTTTTTTTTGGCGATTTTTATTGCTGCTTAACTTGTGCCGCTAACAAGCGGGTCAACTCTTCCAGTTGCTGCTGCTGCTTAGAGAGTTGATTTTTTAATTCAATCAGTTCTGAGTGAATTAATTTGGAATGTTGCAAGGGGTCGCGTGGATCGGTGTCCAGGTTGTTCAATGAGTCAACGATCACTGCAATGAAGAGGTTGATCACAATGAATGTGGCGATCAAGATGAAAAAGATGAAAAACACCCATGCGTAGGGAATTTTTTCCATGATCGGGCGTGCTACGCCGTCTGACCAACTTTCAAGCGTCATCACTTGAAACAGCGTGAATGCACTGTCTCCTAAATCTCCAAAAAGCGCAGGGAAGTCGTTGCCAAACAAATTGGTGGCAACAACCGATGAAACATAAAAAATAATCAGAGTCAGACCTGCAACTGAAGCCAGGCTTGGCAGAGAGTTCAAAAGGCCTGTGACAACCTTGCGCATGCTCTCGATTTTGTTGATCAGCCGAAGCACACGCAAGACGCGCAAGGCTCTCAAAATAGACAGTGACTCGGTGGCGGGTACAAGCGCGATGCCGACCACCAAAAAGTCAAACACGCACCAAGGATCTTTGAAGAAAGCGACACCTCTGATCGTGATCAATAAAACGATCTCAATGATGAAGACGCCAAGTATGAAGTGGTCGATCAATACCAACTCTTGACCAAAAGCGGCCACGATCGAGGAACTGGTCTCCATGCCCAACAAGGCCGCGTTCAAGATGATCAAAGCGACGATGCCGTTTTGAATAAATCTGTGGTTGATGAAGTTGGCGATTTTTTGCTTCCAAACGGGAAGGGTGTCTAAGTTGTCCATGACGGTTGTATGTGGTGATTGTGCCCAGCGGGATGTTACTTTAGAGAAGCTTGCATGCGGCGTAAAATAGCCGCTTCAGTTCAGGCTCCATCCCCAGCGCGGCCTTCGCCGCGTTTTTTACATTCAGACACATGGTTCAGATTACTCTTCCCGATGGTTCGCAACGAGATTTCCCAGGCCCTGTGAGTGTGGCTGAGGTGGCTTCGTCTATTGGTGCAGGCCTCGCCAAGGCGGCATTGGCTGGTAAGGTAGACGGTAAAGTCGTGGACACCAGCTACACCATCACCAGCAACGCGAACTTGGCCATCATCACGGCCAAGGACTCTGAAGGCTTGGAAGTGATCCGTCATTCCACGGCGCACCTTCTGGCTTATGCGGTCAAGGACCTATTTCCTCAAGCCCAAGTCACCATTGGGCCAGTCATCGACAACGGTTTTTTCTACGATTTTTCCTACAGCCGCAGTTTCACGCCAGAAGACTTGGCCGCGATTGAAAAACGCATGACCGAGTTGTCCAATCAAGACGAGGCCGTTGTGCGACGCGTGTTGTCTCGGGATGAGGCTGTTGCTTATTTCAAAGGACTTGGCGAGCACTACAAGGCTGAGATCATCGCCAGCATTCCATCCAACGAAGCGGTCAGTCTTTACCGTGAGGGCCAATTTGAAGACCTTTGCCGCGGCCCCCATGTACCGAGCACCGGCAAGCTCAAACACTTCAAGCTGATGAAAGTCGCTGGCGCCTATTGGCGTGGTGACCATCGCAACGAAATGTTGCAACGCATTTACGGAACTGCTTGGACCAGCAAAGAGGATCTGCAGCGGTACTTGACTCAGTTGGAAGAAGCGGAGAAGCGAGATCACAGAAGGCTAGGGCGTGAGTTGGACTTGTTCCATATTGACGAGCATTCGCCAGGAACCGTCTTTTGGCACCCCCATGGATGGACGGTTTGGCAAGAGGTTGAGCAGTACATGCGTCGCGTGTACCGAGACAACGGCTACCAAGAGGTCAAAGGGCCGCAGATCTTGGATCAAAGCCTGTGGGAGAAAACTGGGCACTGGGACAAATACCGTGACAACATGTTCACCACTGAAAGCGAAAAGCGTGACTACGCGCTCAAGCCGATGAACTGCCCAGGGCATTTGATTATTTTCAAGCAGGGCATCAAGAGCTACAGAGACTTACCGTTGCGCTATGGTGAGTTTGGGCAGTGCCATCGCAATGAACCGTCAGGCAGTTTGCACGGCATCATGCGCGTGCGTGCTTTCACACAAGATGATGGACACATTTTTTGCACAGAAGCGCAAATTCAGTCTGAAGTGATCGCCTTCACAACCCTGTTGCAAAAAGTCTATAAAGATTTTGGTTTCACCGACATCCTTTATCGTTTGTCCACCAGGCCTGAGCAGCGCATCGGCACGGATGAAAGTTGGGATCGTGCAGAAAATGCACTCGCTGAAGGCCTGCGTGCTTCCAACTGCGAATTTGAATACCTGCCAGGAGAGGGCGCTTTTTATGGCCCCAAGATTGAATACACATTGAAAGACGCGATTGGACGCGAATGGCAATGCGGCACCATCCAGGTCGATCCCAATATGCCCGAGCGCCTAGATGCTGAGTTTGTTGGCGAAGACGGCGCCCGTCATCGCCCCATCATGTTGCACCGCGCCATCGTCGGCAGCCTCGAGCGGTTCATTGGGATTTTGGTCGAGCAGCACGCAGGAGCCTTACCGACTTGGTTGGCGCCAACCCAAGTTTCGGTGCTCAATATCACCGATTCACAGGCTGAATATGCTCAAGAAGTTGCAAAAACGCTGCGAAATCAAGGGCTTAGGGTTGATTTAGACCTTCGCAACGAGAAAATTACGTATAAAATACGTGAGCATTCGATGCAAAAGCTTCCCTACATCTTGGTCGTAGGCGACAAAGAAAAGGAAGCAGGTGCCGTCGCAGTGCGCGCCCGAGGCAATCAAGACCTCGGTGTGATGTCTCTCCAGGCCTTCTCTGAAAAGATCGCTTCGGACATCGCTCTCAAAAGCTGATTTCACCTAGAAATTGCCAAGAGTTGTGCGTTGCACACGTGTGTCGGTTTGTTTTTGATTTTTAAGGATAGTCACCATCGCTACTGAATTTCGCGATCGCCGCCAGCGCGAGGAACGCAAACACCGCCTTAACCGGGAAATCATGGCCCCGGAAGTCCGTCTCTCTGGTCCTGACAACGAACCCTTAGGCATTGTGAGTTTGGCTGAAGCCTTACGCATGGCTGGTGAGATCGATGTTGACTTGGTTGAAATTGCTGCTACGGCGGTTCCGCCTGTATGTCGCTTGATGGACTACGGTAAGTTCAAGTACCAAGAGCAAAAGAAAGCGGCAGAAGCCAAATCTAAGCAAAAGGTCATTGAGGTCAAGGAAATCAAATTCCGACCTGGTACCGATGATGGTGACTACAACATCAAGATGCGCAACATCAAGCGCTTCTTGGATGATGGCGACAAATGCAAGATCACGCTGCGCTTTCGGGGCCGCGAGATCACGCACCAAGAAATCGGCATGGCGCTGTTGCAGCGCATCCGTGATGAGTTGGCGGACCTGATCGTGGTTGAACAGTTCCCCAAGCTCGAAGGGCGTCAGATGATCATGATGATCGCGCCTGGCAAGAAGAAATCGGGTGGCACCGCCAAACCCGCCGCAGAAGCTGCTTCGGCAGACGCTGCGTAAATTGGCGGTGAATTAGTGTCTCGGGGCTAACAAGACTGCGCATCGGTGCGCAGGCGCCTCACGAGCACAAATAAAAGGAGCATTCACATGCCCAAAATGAAGACCAAAAGCAGCGCTAAAAAGCGCTTCCGCGTTCGTCCAGG
>CANCUP010000187.1 GCA_947381325.1 Comamonadaceae bacterium | reverse complement strand
GCGCTGCCGTAAAAGAAGTCGCCGCGCACATGGCCGTCTTGGCTCAGGGTGTAGGCGCCGCACATCATGAACAGCGTGCCGTACATCATGTTGCTGGCGTCAAAAATCCAGGCGGTGGGGGCGTTCAAGGCGTAGCGCTTGAAAACCTCGGTCACCACCAAAAGCATCAAAGCCACGATCAACCATGAGAAGGCTTTGCCCACCCAGGTGCTGATGTGGTCTGCTGTGTGCAGCAGTTTGAGAGTGTTCATATCAACCGTTCAGAAAAGAAGAAAACCCATCCGGGTGTGCCGAATGGGTTGTGCTGGAAACAAGCCGGGCTTTAAGCCTTTTTGGCGTTGAAGTAGCGGTTGTAGGCCATCTTGAAGTCGACCATGTAGTCGTTTTGCCATTGGCCTGCACGTGCGGCGAAAGCGCGCTGTGATTCCAAGACCTTCTTGAACTGTGGGCTTTCTTCCGACTTTTTCGCGATCACTTTGTCCCAGGCGTCGAGCTGGGCTTTGAGGATGGCGTCCGGCGTCTTGTAGAACTTGATGCCTTGCTTTTTCATCTCCTCGTAGTCTTTGGAGTTGCGCTCAATCGCTTTCCAGCTCATCTCGGCCGACGAAGCCGACACGGCGTAGTCGATGATCGATTTCAGCTCGGTCGGCAGCGCGTTGAGCTTGCCTTTGTTGAACAAGATCTCAAACTGCTCGCCGCTTTGGTGGAAGCTTTGCAACATGCAGTTCTTGGCCACATCGGGAAAGCCCAGCACGCGGTCTGACGACGCATTGTTGAATTCTGCGGCATCGATCAAGCCACGGTCCAGGGCGGGCACAATTTCGCCGCCTGGCAGCGGGTTCACCGCGGCGCCGAGTTCGGTGAAGATGTCCACGGCCAATCCCACGGTGCGGTACTTCAGACCCTTCAGGTCGGCCACTTTGGCGATCGGTTTTTTGAACCAACCCAGCGGCTGCGTGGGCATGGGGCCGTACACATACGAAACCACGTCGATGTTGAGCGACTTGTAAATATCTTCCAGCAGCTGCTTGCCACCGCCGTACTGGTGCCATGCCAACACCATGTTGGGGTCCATGCCAAAGGCAGGGCCCGAACCCCACAGTGCCAAAGCCGTGCTCTTGCCGTAGTGGTAGGCCAGCACGCCGTGGCCGCCGTCGAGCGTGCCCTTGTTCACCGCGTCCAACAACTGGAAGGCAGGAACGACCGCACCCGAGGGCAAGACCTCAATCTTCAGACGACCGCTGGCCATGTCGTTGACTTTTTTGGCAAAGTCATTGGCGTATTCGTGAAAGATGTCTTTTGCGGGCCAGGTGCTTTGAAAGCGCAGCGACGTGGTTTGTGCGCGCGACACCATGGGGGCTGACATGGCGCCTGCGGCAACGGCAGCGCCTTTCAATACATTGCGACGGGCCGTTGGTTTTTTGCTATCGGTCATTCGAAGATCTCCTGATGTGGTTGTTATGAACATGAAGCAAGACTGTCCATTTTTAAGCTTTTTACGCCTCAGGATGGGCGGGTTTTCACTAGCCAAAAGTTGGCAACTCTGGGTGTTTGTCGCCTTGGAGTCTTGCCCGGCGTCTCTATACTTCCCGGACCCTCCAGTGATTGCATCCCGATGACCCACCCCAACGAGCAAGCCGCCCTGCACCACGCCATACCCGCCGAGGGTTACGCCGGTGATGTCTCGCCGCAGTTGGCCCACCAGTGGATGGTGGCTGGCGAGGCCGTGTTGGTGGACGTGCGCAGCGATGCCGAGCGCGAATGGGTGGGCTTTGTGCCGGGTGCGGTGGCCGTGGCCTGGAAGCAATGGCCGGGCATGGCCATGAACCCCTTGTTCGATGAGACCATCCGCGCCGCCGCCCAGGGGCGAAAAGTGGTGCTGTTGTGTCGCAGCGGTGTGCGCTCGATCGCAGCGGCCAAGCGCGCCAGCGAACTGGGGCTGGAGGCCTACAACATCCTCGAGGGCTTTGAGGGCGATCCAGACGCCCACGCCCACCGAGGCCACAAGGGCGGCTGGCGCTTTCGCAACCTGCCTTGGCAGCAAAACTGAGCCCACGCACCGCCATGACCTTTCTTGCACTCGACGTGGGCAACACCCGCTTGAAATGGGCTTTGTACGACAAGCCCAGCCCCGGCGCGCAGTTGCTGGGGCATGGCGCGGTGTTTTTAGAAAACATAGACCGCTTGTCGGACGAAGACTGGCGCCACCTGCCCGAACCCACCCACATGCTGGGCTGCATCGTGGCCGGCGAAGCCATTCGCCGCCGGGTGGAAGAGCAGCTTGAGCTGTGGGACTTCACGCCGCACTGGGCGGTGTCGTCATCGGCCGAAGCGGGCTTGACCAATGGCTACGACCACCCCACGCGGCTGGGCGCCGACCGCTGGGTGGCCATGATCGGCGCGCGCGCCCGCATGCTGCGCCAACACCACGGTGCGGCCCCTCGGCCTTTGGTGGTGGTCATGGTGGGCACCGCTGTGACGGTTGAGGCGATCGACCACCACGGTAAATTTTTAGGTGGCCTGATCTTGCCGGGTCACGGCATCATGCTGCGTGCCTTGGAGTCGGGCACCGCAGGCCTGCGCGTGCCCACTGGCGATGTGTGCGAATTTCCGACCAACACCAGCGACGCCCTCACCAGCGGCGGCACGTTTGCGATTGCCGGCGCCGTCGAGCGCATGGTGCAGCATGTGCGACAACATTGCGGCGCCGAGCCGGCCTGCTACATGACCGGCGGCGCCGGGTGGAAGATGGCGCCCAGCATGTCGGTGCAGTTTGAGTTGATCGACAACCTGATCTTTGATGGCTTGCTTGAAATCGCCCAACACCGCCTGGGCCATACCCTGTGATGTCGCAATAGCCCTTTGCCTCAAAGGTCGCGTGGAGCGGCTAGACTGGTGTGATGAAAGTCCTTGATTCCTTGGTCACACACGCGGCCAGCATCAGCGCCTTGCGCCGCGACATCCACGCCCACCCCGAGCTCAGCTTTCAAGAGCTGCGCACCTCCGACCTGGTGGCCCAAAAGCTCACCGAATGGGGCATCCCCATCCACCGTGGCTTGGGCCAAACTGGGGTGGTGGGCATCTTGAAAAACGGCAACAGCCCGCGCGCCATTGGTTTGCGGGCTGACATGGACGCCTTGCCCATGCAAGAGTTCAACCAATTCGCCCACACCAGTCAGCACCCAGGCAAGATGCACGCCTGCGGTCACGATGGCCATGTGGCCATGTTGCTGGCCGCCGCGCAGCATTTGGCCCAGCACAGACACTTCGACGGCACGGTGTATTTCATCTTCCAGCCTGCCGAAGAAGGCGGGGGTGGGGCCCGTGAAATGATCCAAGACGGTTTGTTCACCCAATTCCCCATGCAGGCGGTGTTTGGCATGCACAACTGGCCGGGTTTGGCGCTCGGACAGTTCGCGCTCAGCGCGGGCCCGGTCATGGCGTCGAGCAACGAATTCAAAATCACCATCCACGGCAAAGGCAGCCATGCCGCCTTGCCGCACAACGGCGTCGACCCCGTGCCGGTGGCCTGCCAAATGGTGCAAGCCTTTCAAACCATCATCAGCCGCAACAAAAAACCGGTCGACGCGGGTGTGATTTCGGTCACCATGATCCACACGGGCGAAGCCACCAACGTCGTGCCTGATCACTGCGAAATGCAAGGCACCGTGCGCACCTTCAGCTTGGACGTGCTTGACCTGATCGAGCAACGCATGCGCGAGGTGGCCCAACACACCTGCGCTGCCTTTGGCGCCACCTGCACTTTTGAGTTTGAGCGCAACTACCCGCCCACCATCAACCACGCGGCAGAAAGCGATCTGGCCCGTCAAGTGATGGCCGACATCGTGGGCCCAAGCAATGTGCAGCTGCAAGAACCCACCATGGGCGCCGAAGACTTCTCTTACATGTTGCAAGCCGTGCCTGGCGCTTACTGCTTCATCGGCAACGGCGACGGCACCCACCGGGAGATGGGTCACGGCGAAGGCCCTTGCACCTTGCACAACCCCAACTACGACTTCAACGACCACCTCATCCCACTGGGCGGCACCTACTGGGTCCGCTTGGTCGAGCGGTTCTTGAGTTGATCGGTTAATTGGGGTCAGAACCCAATTGATTCAGCGCGTTTGGCGACACTCGGGGTTTCGACCCCCGATATCTCAATAAACGCTGAGCAGCTGGCCTAAATGGGCTTTGTGTGCGGGTGCCGCATAAGGCAGCAGCAAGCTCAGCACGTGTTTGGCGCCGCGCAGCAAGGACTTTTCGGCGCTTTCGGGTTCAAGTGCATGGCGCGGGTCGCGCACGTATTCGTAGCTCAGCCACCAAGTGAGCATGACCACCATGTGCGTGGCT
>CANCUP010000186.1 GCA_947381325.1 Comamonadaceae bacterium | reverse complement strand
TTCTCGGCCAGCTCATTCACGGCATGTTGGGCACGGGCCACCGCCAAGCCGTAACCCGGCACGATCACCACCGTCTCGGCATTGGCCAAGATGTAGGCGGCGTCATCGGCGCTGCCACTCTTGACGGGGCGCTGCTCGGTGCTGCCCGCTGAAGCGCTGGCAACTTCTCCGCCAAAACCACCCAAGATCACATTGAAGAACGAGCGGTTCATGGCCTTGCACATGATGTAGCTCAAAATTGCGCCCGAGCTACCGACCAAAGAACCCGCAATGATCAACATGCTGTTGTTGAGCGAGAAGCCAATGCCAGCGGCCGCCCAACCTGAATAGCTGTTGAGCATGGATACCACCACGGGCATGTCGGCACCGCCGATCGGGATGATGATCAAGACGCCCAGAACAAACGACAGGGCCAACATCACCAAGAATGCATTCCAGTCTCCGGTGACCATGAAAAACACACCCAACCCCAGCGTGGCCAAACCCATCACCAAATTGAGCAGGTGCTGGCCTTGGAATACCACGGGCGCGCCTTGGAACAAACGGAATTTGTATTTGCCTGACAGCTTGCCAAAAGCAATCACCGAACCGCTGAAGGTGATGGCGCCGATCGCAGCGCCCAAAAACAACTCGAGACGGTTGCCTTTGGGAATGTCCAAAGTGCCCAGGCCTGACGCCACGATGCCAAAGGCAGCGGGCTCGACCACGGCCGCGATGGCAATGAACACAGCCGCCAAACCAATCATGCTGTGCATGAAGGCCACCAGCTCAGGCATCTTGGTCATCTCGACGCGTTGCGCCATCACCGTGCCAGCGCTGCCACCCAGCACCAAGCCGAGCAAGACCCAAGACATGCCAAGGGGTGAGCCCGACAGCTTGACGATCAAAGCGGCCGTGGTCAGCACGGCAATCGTCATGCCGACCATGCCAAACACATTGCCACGGATGGAGGTGGTGGGATGGCTCAGACCTTTGAGGGCTTGGATAAAGCACACGCTGGCCACCAAGTACAGCAGGGTGACCAAGTTCATGCTGACAAAACTCATACTGGTTGCGGCTTCGTTCATGGCTTGGCCCCTTCAGCGGCAGGCGCCTTCTTTTCTTTTTTCCTGAACATTTCCAACATGCGACGCGTGACCATGAAGCCACCAAACACATTGACTGCGGCCAAGGCCACCGCCAACACGCCCATGGTTTTACCCAGCGTGGTTTCTGTCATGGCGGCGGCCAACATGGCACCCACGATGACGATGGCAGAAATGGCATTGGTCACCGCCATCAGAGGGGTGTGCAATGCGGGCGTGACGGTCCACACCACGTGGTAGCCCACGTAAATGGCCAACACAAAGATGATGAGGTTGATGAGGGTAGGAGAAACTGAGTCCATTTTTAAATTCTCACGTTCATTTCTTGACCACGGCGCCATCGCGGGTCATCAAACAGGCCGCCACGATGTCGTCTTCCATGTCGATGTGCAGCTGCCCTTCTTTGTTGATGATCAGCTTTAAGAAGTCGAGCACGTTGCGGGCATACAGTGCGCTGGCGTCTGCCGCCACCAAGGCTGGCAAGTTGGTTTCGCCCACCAAGGTCACGCCGTGCTTGATCACGGTCTTGCCGGCTTCGGTCAGCGGGCAGTTGCCATCCGACCCGTTGGCACCTTTGCCCGCAGCAATGTCGATGATCACCGAGCCTGGCTTCATGGCCTTGACCATGTCTTCGGTCACCAGCACCGGCGCGGCACGGCCCGGGATCAGCGCCGTGGTGATCACCACATCGGCTTGCGCCACGCGCTTGGCCACTTCCACCTTTTGGCGCTCCAGCCAGCTCGCTGGCATCGGGCGGGCATAGCCGCCCACGCCTTCGGCGGCATCTTTTTCTTCTTGGGTTTCAAAAGGCACATCGATGAATTTGGCACCGAGTGACTCCACCTGCTCTTTCACGCTAGGGCGCACATCGGTAGCTTCAATCACCGCGCCCAAGCGCTTGGCGGTGGCAATGGCCTGTAAGCCCGCCACGCCCACGCCCAAAATGACCACGCGCGCAGCCTTGACCGTGCCGGCCGCCGTCATGAGCATCGGGAAAAATCGCTGGTACGTGTCGGCGGCCAGCATCACGGCCTTGTAGCCCGCAATGTTGGCTTGGGATGACAACACATCCATGCTCTGCGCACGGGTGGTGCGCGGTGCGGCTTCTAGCGCAAAGCCCGTGGCACCCGCGGCGGCCAAGCGCTGCAAGCCTTGCGCATTGAAGGGCTCCAACATGCCCACGACGGCGCTGCCCGCCTTGATGCGCGAGGTCTCTGCCTCAGATGGGCCCCGCACCTTGAGCACCAAGTCGCAGCCCCAAGCGGTGGCGGCATCGACCAGCTCTGCCCCCGCCGCCGCATAGGCGGCATCGGTCACGCTGGCGGCCACACCGGCACCTGATTGAATGCGCACGGTGTGTCCCTGCGCCATGAGTTTTTTAGCCGTCTCGGGCGTTATCGCCACACGGGTTTCACCGGCCGTCGTTTCGACGGGCACGCCTATCAGCATGAGCAACTCCTAAGGGGGGAATGTGTTGTTGTCAGATTCCCGAAAGGTTACACCATAAACACCCCCGCTCCGACATGGACTTACCCGAAAGATAATGGGCCCATGATGACCCGTTGGAAACCCAGTGTCACCGTCGCCGCCATCATTGCGCGCGACGGTCGTTACCTCTTGATCGAAGAACACACCCCCGAAGGCCTGCGCTTGAACAATCCTGCAGGCCACCTAGATCCGGGTGAAGCCCCCGAAGCGGGCTGCGCCCGCGAGGCGCTGGAAGAAACCGCCCACCGCTTCACCCCCACCGACTTGGTGGGCATCTACATGTCGCGCTTTCAGCGTCCTGCGCGCGCGGAGCACCCCGCCGAAGACATCACCTATTTGCGCTTTGCTTACTGCGGCATCTTGGGTGACGCCGTGCCTGGGGCCACGCTCGACACCGGCATCGAACGCACGCTGTGGATGACGCCCGACGAAGTGCGCGCCAACAGCCACCGCCTGCGCAGCCCCTTGGTCTTGCGTTGCATCGAAGACCACGCCCAAGGCCAACGCTTCCCCATGAATTTGGTCTTCACCGACCCCAGCGTGCAAGGCGCCGCCCGCGCATGAGCACACCCGGCAAAAAGCAGCGCGTGGTGGTGGGCTTGAGTGGCGGCGTGGACTCTGCGGTCAGTGCCTACCTGCTCAAGCAACAAGGCCACGAGGTGGTGGGCATCTTCATGAAAAACTGGGAAGACGACGATGACAGCGACTACTGCTCATCCAACGTCGACTTCGTGGATGCCGCCGCCGTGGCCGATGTGTTGGGCATTGAAATCGAACACGTCAACTTCGCGGCCGAATACAAAGACCGCGTCTTCGCTGAGTTCTTGCGCGAGTACCAAGGCGGGCGCACCCCCAACCCCGACATCTTGTGCAACGCTGAGATCAAATTCAAAGCCTTTTTGGACCACGCGTTTTCAGTGGGTGCAGAAAAAATTGCGACGGGCCACTACGCCCGTGTGCGTGAAATCACTACCCCCACTGGCCCTGCGTTTCAATTGCTCAAGGGGCTCGACCCCGGCAAAGACCAAAGCTACTTTTTGCACCGCCTGAACCAGTCGCAACTCTCCAAAACTTGGTTTCCGGTCGGCGAGTTGCACAAAACCGAAGTGCGCCGCATCGCCAGCGAGATTGGCTTGCCCAACGCCAAGAAAAAAGACTCCACAGGGATTTGTTTCATTGGCGAGCGCCCCTTCCGAGAGTTCCTCAACCGCTACATCGCCAACGCCCCGGGGCCTATCCAAGACGAGCGCGGTCGCACGCTGGGCACCCACGTGGGCCTGAGCTTTTACACCTTGGGCCAGCGCCAGGGCTTGGGGATAGGCGGGATCAAAGACAAGGGCGCGCAGCGCGGCAGCGGCGAACATGCACCGTGGTTTGTAGCCCGCAAAGACTTGGCCCACAACACCTTGTTCGTGGTGCAAGGGCATGACCATCCGTGGTTGTTGTCCGAGCAACTCAGCGCCGACGACTTGAGTTGGTGCGCGCCCACGGCGCCAGCCCCAGGACGCTACGCCGCCAAAACACGCTACCGCCAAAGCGACGCACCCTGTAGCTTGCGCTACAACGACCAAGGCGAGCTTGTGCTCGCCTTTGATGACCCGCAATGGGCCGTCACCCCGGGTCAGTCGGCCGTGTTGTACGACGCAGAGGTGTGCTTGGGCGGCGGGGTCATCGCCAGCGCAAGCAGGTCAACCCGTCCGCCGCGTGGCGCGAGCCTCAATCCAGCTTGACGTTGGCTTGCCGCACCACCTGCCCCCACTTGGCAAAGTCGGCCTTCAAGAAAG
>CANCUP010000185.1 GCA_947381325.1 Comamonadaceae bacterium | reverse complement strand
GTGTTGTTCACAAAGTGGGCAAGTCGAGCCTAGGACATACCCGAGACATTCAAGTCACAGGTGTGACGCACAAGTCGCTTGAATTGACGGTGTTTTTCCAGTCGGGTCACTCACGCGCCATCTTTCAACACCTGCCGCAAAAAGCGTGTCGGCAAAGTGGGCCCCAGACCTTGGTAGCTTGGCAACTCCAAGTTCTTCTGGCTGACCAGCGCGTGAGCACGCAAGTTGGCGTACAGCGCGTCGTAGACGGGAAAGCTGGCTTGCAATATCGCCTCATCGCTTGTGTGCACCAGCATCATGCCCTCTGAGATGGCCAGCAAGCCAGCCGCTATTTGGCCCCAGCGGTCATCAGACGCTACTTTGGCGTGGTGCAGCACCTGTGCCACGCCCGAGTGGATGACGCGTGCGATGTCGTGCAGCGACGGATCGTCGAGCGCGTATTTGCGGATGATTTTTTCGAAGGTCGTGCCGTGTTCATCGTGCGCGCTCAATTCCACCCCGGGCAGTCCAAATGGGATGGCGTCGCTCGGGCGTGTGTCTTCTTGCCCCCAAGGCACAAAAACGAATTGCGCTTGGGTGTCGACAAAGCGTTGAATCAACCAGGGCGAGGCCACGCGGTCGAGGTGCACAAAATCACGGGTGACCCATTTCATAACTGTCCTTGAGGGTGAAGCTGGAGGTGCGTCATTCTGGCGGGGCTTTTTGCCTTGAGATAGCTTGGCAGGCCTAGGACATACCCCAGAGTTGCAACACGCGCTGGCCTCACGCCATAAGCATTGCCATGTTGCAGAGCGCTCAGCCCAGCTCTGAGGTCAAAGGTCCGAGCTCACAGCTCACAGCTCACAGGCTGCCAAGGTGTGTTCGATGCTGGGCCACATGGGGCGTTGCACCACATCCTTGTGCAAGCAACGTTCCACCAGCTGTTGCAGCGCCGCTTCTACGCCGAGGTGTGACTGCAGCCCCTCGCAACGTGCGAGCAACTCTTGCAGCAAGCAGCCAAAGGCCCGCACCTCGATGCGCATCAAGGCGTGTGCGTGGTCTGTGTCCTGCGGGTCAAACAGCGAAGCGGCGCCAAAGTCACCCAGCAAGACCTCGCCTTGGCCGTTGTGCAGCAGGTTGTGGGCGTACAAGTCGCCATGCAAGATGCCGCGCGCGTGCAGGTGTTGGGCGGCCCGTGTGACCCCCAGCGCCAGTTGCAACAGGGCATTCAGTGAGAAACGTGTGTCGCGCGCATACACATCGCGGGTGCAGGAGTCCAAGCTCGGCGGCCCCGCCAGGGGGATGAACGAGGGGTCGATCAGCGGCATCACCATGCCCTGCGTGCCAGAGGGATGACCTTCGATGGGGCCCATGGCCGAAATCAGGTTTGGGTGCTCGCCCGCATGCAAGCAGGCGGCCATTTCGCACGCTGGCAAACCGTCGCTGGTGAGTGCGCCTTTGAAGAGTTTGACCGCCACCGATTGCGCTCCTGTGCCGGTCTGCAGGCTGGCTTGGTGGATCACGCCTGAGGCGCCTTGTCCTAAAACATGTGCCATCTGCAACGAAGGCCACTGGACGCGGCGCAAGCTGTGTGCTGGCTGTGCCGCTGCTTCCTGGGCAGCGCTCAAGGGGTTGCCGCCATAGGCCAGCCAGCTCAAAGCGGGCAGCGTCAGCAGCCACGCTGGCAAGGCGGTGAGTTGGTTGGCCGACATGCGCAACAGCTCCAGTCGGGTGCAGGCTTGCAATGCGGGCAGAGCACGCAAGCGGTTGCCTGCCAGCATGAGCTTTTGCAGCTGTGTGCATTGGCCCAAAGCGTCGGGCAGTGTCTCGATCTGGTTGTCGGTCAAGATCAACCAGCGCAGCAGCGGGGGCAGCGACTCAGCGGGCACATGTTGGATTTGGTTGGCCTTGAAGCCCACCATGGTCAAACTGCTGCAGCGGCCCAGCACGTGGGGCAACTCGGTGAAGCGGTTGTCCGAGCAAAAAATCACCCGCAGCCGGTGCAAGCGGGGCAAGTCGTCGGGCAAGCGGCTGAGCGGGTTGCCCGACAGATCCAGAATTTCCAGCGAGTCGGCCAGGGTGTAAATCTCTTGGGGGAACTCGCGCAAGTCTTCGCGCAATTGCAAGCGCGTGATGCCCGCCAACTCACCCGATCGAAGCTGCGCCAGTGTGTGCATGCTCAGAGTGGCAAGGTGGTGATGGCCAAGCCGATCAAGGCGCTCACGCCAATGACGTGCATCACGCTGCGCTTGTACTTGAACAAGGCCACGGCAGCACCCACAGCCAGCAAGGCCGAGCGCCAGTCAAAGGGGGCGTTCTGTGCGTCTTGCCAGGTGTGGCCCAGGCCTTCAGGCCACAGCAGGTGGTAGCCAAAGAACAGCGCAAGGTTGAGGATGACACCCACCACCGCAGCCGTGATGGCGGTGAGCGGTGCGGTGAACGTCAAGTTGTTGTGGGTGCTCTCCACCAAAGGGCCACCGGCCAAGATGAAAATGAACGACGGTAAAAAAGTGAACCACGTCACCAAGCATGCGGCCAGCGCACCGGCCATGAACAAACTCTCAGGCCCCAACAGCGCTTTGGCGTAGCCGCCCACAAAGGCCACAAACGCCACCACCATGATCAGTGGGCCCGGTGTGGTTTCACCCAAGGCCAGCCCATCCATCATTTGCGTCGGCGTGACCCAACCAAACTCACCCACCGCGCCTTGGTAGACATAGGGCAGCACGGCGTAAGCGCCGCCAAAGGTCAGCAGTGCGGCCTTGGTGAAAAACCAGCCCATCTGCGTGAAGCCGTGGCTCCAGCCGAACACCGCACACAGCACGCCCATGGGCAAGGCCCAGAGCAGCGCTCCGGCCAGCAGCACCTGTGCCAGCCCCTGCCAACTGAAGCGTGCATGGTCTGGCGTGGGCGTGTGATCGTCGATCAGCGCGGGACCATGCGAGGCTTTGGCCGCAGCGTGCCCACCGCCCACCTGAAAGTGCGCGGGCGACACGCGCCCGCCGATGTAGCCCACGCAAGCCGCCACACCCACGATGAGCGGGAAAGGCACATTGAGTGCAAAGATGGCCACAAATGAAGCCGCTGCAATGGCCCACAACCCCGCGTTTTTCAAGGCCCGCGAGCCGATGCGGTGGGCTGCCTGCACCACGATGGCGGTGACGGCCGGCTTGATGCCATAGAACAAACCGGCCACCAGCGGCAAATCGCCAAACGCCATGTAGATCCAAGACAGGGCGATCAACAGCACCAGCGAGGGCAACACAAACAAAGCCCCAGCGATTACGCCGCCCCAGCGCTTGTGCATCAGCCAGCCGATGTAGGTCACGAGCTGTTGCGCCTCGGGACCGGGTAACACCATGCAGTAGTTGAGGGCGTGCAAAAAGCGACGCTCCGAGATCCAGCGGCGCTGCTCGACCAGCTCTTGGTGCATGATGGAAATTTGCCCCGCAGGCCCGCCAAAACTGATGAACCCGAGCTTGAGCCAAAACCAAAAAGCTTGCGCCAGACGCACGGGCGCGGGTGCTTCGTTCGGCGCATTTTGGGAGGCTTCGGTGGGCGCAGGGGTGGTGTGTGTCATGGGGCTATTGTCTCCACCAACGCCCAGGCTCACGGTTTGAAACGTTGGGCGTCCAGCGCGCGTGCCAAGCTGTCTTCGATGGGCAGCGGCTCGCCATGCCAGCGTGCGGCCAGCAGTTCGCCGCACAACAAGGCCAAGGTCAGTCCGCGCGAGCCCATGGCGGCGTTGACCCACAGGCCCTCGCTGGCGTGGGCCACAGGGCCTACCACCGGCAGGCGGTCTGGCACGCTGCAACGCACCCCCGCCCAACCACGCACACTGTTGGCAAACAGCGGTGCCAGCGCTTGTGCGGTGTCGGGTAACAAGGCCTGCAGGCGCGCCAGGTTGTCGGCATGGTCGGCGAGCAAGACCACGGGCTGGTCGTTCACCCGGTCAAAGCTCGATCCCGCAAACCAAGCAGGCCCCAGTTCGGTGGGCACGCTGTGCACAAAGCTGCCGTTGCCGTTGACTGGCGTGGCGGGCCAAACGGCTGCCTGCGTGATGGCGGGGTGCGGCGATGGCGCTTGTGTTTGGCTTGGAGATGGAGAAGAAGATGGCGATGGTTCTTGTGCGTGCGCGGTTGAAGGTAACTCCGCCATCAACCCCCAAGAAATTTGGCCACGCAAGGGGCGAATGGGCAATGTGTCGGTGGGGTGTGCGCCGTTGTCTGCGCTCTCGTCGGCCATGGCACCCGCAGCAGCGGCACTTGCCAACAGCTGCGTGCTGCCCGGCCCACAGGCCATCACCACCCGTGCCGACTGGGCCAGCACCTGGCCGTCTTGCAGCACCTGCCAGATCGTGCCTTGGGCAGCGACCACCGCTTGCAAGGCATCGGCCTTGGCCTGACCTTGCCAGCG
>CANCUP010000184.1 GCA_947381325.1 Comamonadaceae bacterium | reverse complement strand
GTCGTAGCCTGCCTTCCACACGGCCAGCGAGCCGTCGTTCTGCATGTCGCGGACGAGGGCCATGAGGGCGGCGCGGTCGGAGAGGAGCGACGGAATGTCCTGTTTGGCTGCGGCGATGAAGCCCACCTCGGCGACGGGAGAAAAACTTTGACGATGCCAGGGCGTGGCCCCGTGGGTACGCAATGCCTGCAAATGCGCTTCGGTGCCGTAGCCCTTGTGACGATCAAAGCCGTACTCGGGATATTGGGCATGCAATTGCAGACACCAGCGGTCACGGTGTACCTTGGCCAAGATAGATGCAGCAGAAATCGCTGGTACTTTGCTGTCGCCTTTGACAATGGCCTCGGCCAACACATCCAGCAATGGCAGACGGTTGCCGTCCACCAGCACTTTGTGCGGCTTGAGGCGCAACCCCTCTACCGCCCGACGCATCGCGAGAAGGGTGGCATTCAAAATATTCAGACTGTCAATTTCCTCCGCGGAGGACTCAGCAATCGAACAGCACAGAGCTTTGGCGCGGATTTCGTCATACAAACGTTCGCGCTTCAAGGCCGTGAGTTTTTTGGAATCGGCCAAGCCAACGATCGGGTTCAGGTCATCCAAGATGACAGCAGCGGCCACCACAGGTCCAGCCAAAGGCCCTCGCCCAGCCTCATCCACACCGGCAATTAAGCCAGGAGCATCCCAGACCAGCGAAGCCTGTTCAGCGCGCAAGAACTTCTTGGATCGCATGGGCAGCCAATGCAGGGGTGTCACAGCGCAAACTGTGATGAAGTTTGGCAAAACGTTGTTGAACAGCGGTCATGGCGGCAGGGTGCGCCAACCATTGCAGTACTTCATGGGCCATGGCCTCTGGCGTGGCTGCGTCTTGAAGCAATTCAGGAACTACAAACTCCTGGCACAAGATATTGGGCAGGCCAACCCAGGGCTGGAGTTTTTTACGACGCATGATTTGCCAACTGATCCAGTTCATGTTGTAAGCGATGACCATCGGACGTTTGAAAAGCGCGGCTTCAAGCGTGGCGGTACCACTGGCAATCAGTGTCACATCGCAAGCGGCCAAAGCAGTGTGCGATTGTCCGGTCAACACCGTCAGCCCAGGCACGCCACCTACCTCGCGAACCAGCGTATTGATGCGGTCACGCAACGCGGGCACAGCAGGCAACACAAAGGTCAGCCCAGGCTGTTGCTGGGCCATGCACTGCGCCGCTTGTAAAAAACGACGTGCCAAATAGTCAATTTCAGAATGCCGACTGCCAGGCAATAACGCAACCACAGTCGCGTCTTGTGGCAAGCCCAGTGCAACACGTGCCCCAGCACGGTCAACATGTTCGGGAATCGTTTGTGCCAGTGGATGCCCCACGTAGGTGGCAGCAATGCCGTGTGCTTCGAGCAAGGCTTTTTCAAACGGAAAGATGCACAGCACATGGTCTACGCTGCGTCGAATTTTGTCGACTCTGTCAGCACGCCAAGCCCAAATAGAAGGACACACAAAATGTACCGTCGGAATGCCGCACGCCTTCAGATCATGCTCTAAGTCAAGATTGAAGTCTGGCGCATCCACACCGATGAAGGCGCTGGGCGGTTGGGCCAACAAACGCGCTTTGAGCTGCTGACGAATACCCACAATTTCACGGTAGTGCCGCAGCACTTCCACATAGCCACGCACGGCTAATTTTTCGTAAGGCCACCAAGCTTCAAACCCTTGCTGCGCCATGCGCGGCCCCCCAATGCCGCTGCTTCGCATCTCGGGCCATGTTTGGCGCATTCCCTGCAACATCAGGCCTGCGAGCAAATCACCCGAGGCCTCGCCAGCGACAAGCGAGAAGGTCACAGGTGCCGACATAGGCTCAGCGCACGATGCCACGCTGTGGCGAGGTCTGGCTCAAGAAGTCGAGCATCATCTGCACATCGGGTGCAGATTCAGGTTTGGATTGCACCAGCGCTGCGATGCGCTCTTTGGCTTTGTCGAGCGTCAAGTCTTCACGGTACAAGGCCTTGTGCATGGCCTTGACTGCAGTGATACGCTCTGGGGAAAAGCCGCGACGACGCAGCCCTTCGTAATTCATGGAGCGCGCCTCTGCCGGCTGCCCCTGACACATCACAAAAGGTGGCAGATCTGCAAACAACAACGAATGCATGGCCGTGAAACTGTGAGCGCCAATACGCACAAACTGATGCACGACGGTAAAGCCACCCAAGATCACCCAATCACCCACGTGCACGTGGCCAGCTAATTGCGCACTGTTGGCAAAGATGGTGTGGTTGCCCACCACACAATCGTGCGCCAGATGCACATAGGCCATGATCCAGTTGTCATCACCCACACGCGTCACGCCCGTGTCGCCGGGAGAACCGATGTTGAAGGTACAAAACTCGCGGATGGTGTTGCGGTCACCGATTACCAATTCGCAGGGCTCCCCCGCGTATTTCTTATCTTGCGGGATCGCGCCCAAAGAGTTGAATTGAAAAATACGGTTGTCGCGCCCAATGGTGGTGTGGCCTTCGATCACGCAATGGGCACCGACCGTGGTACCCGCCCCTATACGCACATGGGGGCCAATGATGGTGTATGGCCCCACTTGCACCGAGCTGTCGAGCTCAGCTCGGGGGTCAACAATCGCCGTAGGGTGGATAAGACTCATCGTCGCAGGGTGTTGATCAGGCAATGGTGCGCATGGTGCACATCAACTCGGCTTCGGTGGCAATTTCATCCCCCACTTTGGCTCGGGCTTTGAATTTGAAAATGCCAGCTTTCATGCGGTCCAGTTCAACTTCCAAAATCAGTTGATCGCCTGGCTCAACCGGACGTTTGAAACGCGCGCCATCGATACCCGCAAAGTAGTAAACCGTTTTGTCGTCGGGTGTGACGCCCACGGCATCAAACGCCAGCAAAGCGGCAGCTTGGGCCAAGGCCTCCAGCATCAACACGCCCGGCATCACAGGTCGATGCGGAAAGTGACCGGTGAAATACGGCTCGTTGATTGAGACATTTTTGAGCGCCTTGATGCGTTTACCTTTTTCGATCTCCAACACGCGGTCAACCAGCAAGATGGGATAACGGTGCGGCAACTGCTTCAGGATTTGATGGATGTCCATGCTCATTTTTTTTGACTTTCTAAAGCTGATTCAAGAGATTTGATGCGGTCACGCAAACGGTGCAGTTGACGCAAGGTGGCAGCATTTTTCTCCCACGAGGCATTGTCGTCGATGGGAAACACGCCGCTGTACTGTCCAGGCTGACGAATTGAACGCATCACGACCGATGCAGCAGAAATATGCACACCATCGGCCAACTCCAAATGCCCCAACACCACGGCCCCACCACCGACCGTGCAATGAGCGCCAATGCGTGCGCTACCTGCCACGCCTGCGCAACCAGCCATGGCCGTGTGTGCGCCAATGTGAACGTTATGGCCTATTTGCACCAAGTTATCGAGCTTCACACCGTCTTCAATCACGGTGTCATCCAGAGCGCCACGGTCAATGCAGGTATTGGCTCCAATCTCGACATCATTGCCAATGCGCACTGCACCTAGCTGTTCAATTTTTTCCCAGCGCCCTTCAAACAGCGCAAAACCGAACCCATCTGCACCGATGACAACACCAGCATGCACGATGCAGCGTTGCCCCAAGACGCAGTCTTCACCCACAGTCACACCAGACTTGAGCCAAGTGTGCGCACCAATACGTGCACCGCGTTCAATCACACACAAAGGACCAATGCGTGCACCGGCGTCAACGTGTGCAGAGGGATGAATCACGGCGCTTGGATGAACCATCGGCTCATCGAGCGGCTGATGCTGAGCACGCCACAACTGCGTCAAACGTGCAAAGTAGTGGTAGGGGTTGTCGGTCACGATGCAGGCACCACGTGCTTGCGCCAGTGTCGCCATCATGGGCGACACAATCACGCAAGCTGCCTGAGACGTCGTGAGTTGGGATTGGTATTTGGGATTGCTTAGAAAACTCAAGGCATCGGCATGTGCGGTGTCAAGCGGTGCGAGTTTTTGAATCCATTGCTCGGGGTTCCCATGCAGCTGGCCCCCAAGACTTTCAACGATTTGGCCGAGACGCAGTGCCACGGCAGATTACTTGGTCGAATTGATAACCTTGAGCACTTTGTCAGTGATGTCGTGCTTAGGGCTGATATAGACCGCCTCTTGCAAAACGAGGTCGTATTTTTCGGCTTCAGCCACTTGCTTGATTACACGATTTGCACGCTCAAGTACGAGCTGAAATTCTTCATTTTTTCGTGCATTGAGCTCTTCTTGAAATTCACGGCGCTTGCGCTGAAAATCTCGATCTTGCTCTCCGAGGACCTTTTGACGTGAAAGGCGTTGCGACTCTGACAAAGTTGGCGCTTCACGTTCAAATTTTTCAACGCCAGCCTTCAGGGCATTGCCAGCATCATTTAAAT
>CANCUP010000183.1 GCA_947381325.1 Comamonadaceae bacterium | reverse complement strand
CAACAACACCGCCAAACCGCCCGCACGCAGCTGCGCGATGAGTGCGAACATTTCTTCCACCAACAGCGGCGACAGGCCGAGCGAGGGCTCGTCCAAGATCAACAGCTTGGGCTCGGCCATCAGACCGCGCCCAATGGCCAACATTTGTTGCTCGCCACCGCTCATGGTGCCCGCGAGTTGCGACTGGCGTTCACGCAAACGTGGGAAGGTGTCAAACACACGCCCCAAGTTGTCGGCACGACGCGCACGGGCGCGGGTGAAAGCACCCAGCTCCAGGTTTTCCAACACGCTGAGGTTGGGGAACACCTTGCGGCCTTCAGGCACCTGAATCAAGCCAGCTTGCACCACGCGTCGGTAGTGCGCGCCGGTGAGGTCTTGGCCGTCAAACACCACCCGACCGGCCCAGGTGGGCACCAGGCCCGAGACCACCGAGTTGAGGGTGGTTTTGCCCGCACCATTGCTGCCGAGCAAGGCCACCAATTCGCCGGGGGCCATGTGCAGGTCGACCCCACGCAGCACCTCCACCGCGCCATAGCCTGCGCGCAGGCCTTCAATGGTGAGCAAATCGCTCATACGGCCTCCTGCTGTGTTTTGCGCAAACGCGCCGCGGTGCCGTGGCCTAAGTAGGCTTCGATCACCTGCGGGTTTTGTGTCACCTCGCTGGGGGCGCCTTGGGCAATGAGTTGGCCCTGGGCCAACACCCACACATGCTCGGCCAGGTTCATCACGGCTTGCATGACGTGCTCAATCATGAGCACCGTCACGCCACCGGCCACCAGGCCGCGCACCACAGGCAACATGTCTTGAATTTCTTGCGGGTTCAAACCGGCCAACACCTCGTCGAGCAGCAACAGCTTGGGTTGCGTGGCCAAGGCACGGGCCAGCTCCAGGCGTTTGCGCCCTGCCACAGTCAGGTCACCGGCAGGTTTGTCGAGTTGGGCGTATAGCCCCACGCGTTCGGCCACGGCTTCGGCGGCGTGCAAGGCATCGCTGCGCTTGGCGTGTTGCAAGTGGGCCCCGACGGCGATGTTTTCGCGCACGGTTTGCGAAGCAAAGGGCTGCACGATTTGAAACGTGCGCGTCAACCCCAAGGCCGCGTTGAGGTGCGGCGCACGGCCGGTGATGTCCACACCGTCAAACGTGACGCGTCCCGTGTCGGGCACCAAAAAGCCAGACATCAAGGCAAACAGCGTGGTTTTGCCAGCACCGTTGGGGCCGATCAAGGCGGTCAAACTGCCTGACGGCACTTGCAAACTCACATCTTGCACCGCGCGCAAACCCCCAAAGGCGCGCGACACATGGCTGACTTCTAGCAAGCTCATGTGCCCTCCTTCGTTTGCGACGCGCTGTCTTGGCGTTTGAACCAACGCTGGCCCATACCGCCCACACCGCGCGGCAAGAACATCACGATCAACACCAGCACGCAGCCATAGACCACCATGTTGATGCCCGGCAACTGACCAAACAAATTGCGCGTCACATCGGCCAACACATGCAAGGCCAAGGCGCCCACCACCGGGCCCCACAGCGTGCCCATGCCGCCCACGATGGCACCCACCAGGGCCTCCACCGAGGTGTGCGGGCCAAAGGCCAAGCCGGGGTCGATGTACTGAAACACCTGCACATAAAACGCACCGCCCGCGCCCATCAACGCACCCGACAACACGGTGGCCCAGAGCTTGACCAGGAAGGGGTTGACGCCAATCGCGCGTGCCGCGTCTTCGTTGTCGCGCACGGCTTGCAGGTAAGCGCCAAACCGTGAATGCCGCAACCAGGCTGTCACGCACAAGGCCACCGTCACCAAGCCCAGAATCAGCCACACATAGCCCGCGCGCGAGGCAAACTGCATATTGCCCACCGACTCACGCAAGGGCAACATCAAGCCCACGCCTGCGCCGGTGAAGGGCACCGACAGCGCGACGATGCGAAACACCTCGGCAAACGCCAGTGTGACCAGCGCAAAGTACGAGCCCTTGAGGCCATAGCGAAACGACAAAGCGCCCACAAATAAGCCCACCGCAGCGCTGGTGCCCATGGACAACGCCAGGCTGAGCCAAGGGTTCCAACCCCCATGCACTTGGGCCATGACTTGTACATAGGCCCCGGTGCCAAAAAACAGCGCATGGCCAAACGAGAACTGACCACCAAAACCACCCAGCACGTTCCAGGCTTGCGCGAGCAAGCAGGCGTACAAGGCCATCATCACAAAGTTGAGCACCACCCCTGAATCGGTGAAAAAAGGAATGCTGCCCACCAGCAACACAAACAGCGCAATGGCACGTGCGTCTTTCATGCGCGTGCTCCAAACAAACCTTGCGGACGGAACAACAGCACCGCAATGAAGATGGCAAAAATGCCGACCTGCCCGAGCGACTCGCCCAGGTACAAGCCCCCGATGGACTCGACCACGCCAATCAGCAAGCCACCCACCAAGGCACCGACAAAACTGCCCATGCCACCCAACACCACGATGGTGAAAGCCACCAGCACAAAGCCGCTGCCCACCAAGGGGTTGACGTAATAGGCGGGTAACAAAAAGCAAGCCGCCGCGCCCAAGCAGGCCAAGCCAATGCCAAAGCACATGGCGTACACATGGTCCACATCGATGCCCATCAAACGGGCACCGTGTTTTTCTTTGGCCACGGCGCGGATGGCGCGACCCAAGTCGGTGTAGCGCATCACCGCCAGCAACACCGCCGACACCACCAGGGCACCGACAAACGAGACCAACTTCGGCAAGGCAATCATGGCCGGGCCGATGGTGACCGTGGTCAGGGTGTACGCGGTTTCAATGTTGCGGGTGTCGGACTTGAAAAACAGCAGGGCCAAGTTTTCCAAAACAATCGATATCCCAAGGGTGACCAACAAAATGTTTTCGTCTTTGCCGTGGCTGGCCAGGTTGATGACACCACGCTGCAACATATAACCCAAGGCAAACATCGCCGGCACCATGATGGGCAAGGCCAAGTAGGGATCGATGCCAAGTTGTTCTTTTAAAAAATACACACCGTACAAAGCCACCATCAACGACGCCCCATGGGCGAAGTTGATGATGTGCAGCACGCCATAGATCAAGGTCAACCCCAGCGCGATCAATGCATACACAGCACCCGTGGTGATGCCGTTGAGCACCGAGGCAAACAAAATAGACAGATCAAACATGGCGTGGCTTTGGCAGAAGGCTCAAGCGTTCAAGGGGAAGATGGGTTCGACTTCGCGGTAGTCGCGCGGGATGATCACCTTGATGTCGCCCTTGACCACCTGGGTCATCAAAGGCTGGGCGCCCATGTTTTGGCCGTTGACAAACTGCGTGGTGCCGTAGGGCATGATGTGGTCAGAGAAGGTGCTCTTGTTCAAGGCATCGATGATGGCGGCGCGGTCGCTCGACTTGGCGCGCTCGATCGCATCGGCCAACAAGCGCATCGCCGTGTAGGCCATGAACACCTCGTAGCTGAAGAACAAGCCCTTGGCTTCGACGCGTTTCTTGAGTTCCAGCGAACGCTTGTCGCGTGGGTTGAACCAATGGTTGCAGTCGATGATGCCGTTGGCGGCCTCGGGGAATTCTTTGACAAATTTGTAGCTCGATGCCGCGCCACCCAAGACCGAGTAAATCGCTTTGGGCGTGACTTTTTGCTGCTGCATGGTGCGCACCAACAAGGCGTACTCGTTGTAGTAGTTGGCCGGAATCACGATGTCAGGGTTGACCTGCTTCATGCGCAACACGATGTTGTTGAAGTCGCGCGTGGGGTTGGCGTGCTTGACGATTTCTTTCACGTCGTAGCCATAACCGGGCAGCTCGCGTGCCAGCAAGTTGGCGGTGCCGGTGCCAAACAAAGACTCTTCGTGGATGATCATCACGGTGCGTGCAGGCTTGCCCGCTGCGGTGTTGAGCACGTGCAAATTGGCCACAGCCACTTCGGCGCACTTTTTGTAGCCAGGGCCAAAACGGAAGGTGTTTTTCAAACCGCGTTCGACAATTTGGTCGGCCACGCCAACGTCCACCACGTGGGGCAGGTTGTACTTGGCAGCGGCTTGGGTGGTGGCCAAGCAAATGGCGGAAGCGAATGCACCGACGATGGCGCTGACACCGGCTTCGTTCATTTTTTCAACTTCGGCTGCACCCGCTTGTGGGGTGGACTGTGCGTCACCCAACAGGGCTTCGATCTTGGCGCCGCCCAGCGACTTGATGCCACCGGCTTTGTTGATATCTTCAATGGCCATCATCACGCCTTCGCGGCATTGCTGGCCCGAGTAGGCCAGCGCACCGGTGACGGGGTGCAACACACCCACTTTCACGGTCTTGGGCTGTGCGCCACCCACCAATGGAAATGCCATAGCCGAAGCTGCGGCTGCCGATTGACCCATAAACTGACGACGTGAAGTCATGCTGTGCTCCTTTGAAAAATCAATGAAAGTTGGCCGATAACTCTTTGCTGACCC
>CANCUP010000182.1 GCA_947381325.1 Comamonadaceae bacterium | reverse complement strand
CCCATGGCCAGAGCTGCGGTGACGGTGTTGAGGGTCGACGCCTTGATGCTGGCGTTGTCGTGTTCGGCAATAACGAGAGATGTCATGGTGTGTTGTCCTTGATCGGTTCGGTGTGCGCTTAGATCACTTTGGCGTCGTTTTTGAGCTTGTCCACCAAGGCCGCCACATCGGCCACCTTGATGCCCGCGCTGCGCTTGGGCGGCTCGCTGACCTTCAAGGTCTTGATGCGCGGGGCCACGTTGACGCCCAGGTCTTCGGGTTTGAAGGTGTCGAGCTGCTTCTTCTTGGCCTTCATGATGTTGGGCAAGGTCACATAGCGTGGCTCGTTCAAGCGCAGGTCGGTGGTGATCAAGGCGGGCAGGCTGATGGAGAGGGTCTCTAAGCCACCGTCCACCTCGCGGGTGACCTGGGCTTTGCCGTCGGCCACCACCACTTTCGAGGCAAAGGTGGCTTGCGGCAAGTGGGCCAAAGCGGCCAGCATTTGGCCGGTTTGGTTGCAGTCGTCGTCAATCGCTTGCTTGCCCAAGATGATCAGGCCGGGTTGTTCTTTGTCCACCAAAGCCTTGAGCAACTTGGCCACGGCCAGGGGTTGCAGCTCTTCGCTGGTCTCGACCAAGATGCCACGGTCGGCGCCAATGGCCATGGCTGTGCGCAGGGTTTCTTGGCACTGCGCCACACCGCACGACACCGCAATGACCTCGGTCACCACGCCGGCCTCTTTCAGGCGCACCGCCTCTTCGATGGCGATTTCGTCAAACGGGTTCATGCTCATCTTCACGTTGGCAATGTCCACGCCCGAGTTGTCTGACTTGACCCGAACCTTGACGTTGTAGTCCACCACGCGTTTGACTGCGACCAATGCTTTCATGGGAAAAACTCCACGGTTGAATAGAAAAAGAGATTGACGTTTACGTAAACGTCACATTGTAAGGTGACAACACGGCTCTGGATAGAACGGTCGTGCTTTTTGCGATTTTCACCCAAAACAAAAGCCGCCCAGGCGGGGCGGCTTAAATCAGCGCTGGCCGCATACCCACGGCCAGCGGCAACCCTCACAGGTCTGGCTTGGGCGTTGGCGTGCTGCCAGCCACCAAGGTTTGGCCTGGGCAAACCGTCTGCGTCACGCCTGCCGCCCCACCCACCGCACGCACGCACTGCCCAGCCACAATGGCGTTCTCCAGTTCTGCGTTGGTGTAGGTCGTGACACCTGTTTTTTTGTCGGTGTCGGGCGAGGGCTGTATGGCGCCCTCGGTGTTGGCCACCATCTGCACCTGGTAGTTGTTGCCATTGTTGCCGTCGTCAACCGTCAGGTCTTGGGCCGTCACCATCTTGCCCATGCCCACTTGCGGGCTGTCAAACACAAAGCCACCCACCTTCAACTGGTCGCCGCTGTACAAACTGCCCGTCACCAGCACCAGCGCCGATTGGGCATGGGCGGTGCCGTCGTAGTTCTTGGTGGCTGGAGCCACCGCCACCACCACCGGGACGGGGCTGATGGTCGCCGTGGTGCTGGCTTGGGGCGTGATGTCGTAGTTGCCCACATCCACACCGTCAAAGGTGCTGCGCAAGGCCACAGGCTTGTTTTGCCCCACGTTCTTGCTGTCAAAGCTTCCTGTCACATCTTTCAGCTCCACGCTGTCGCCACTCACCAAGCCCGTCTTGGTGAGCTGGCTCGTGTCCAACGTGGCGGTGGTGGTGCCGTCGTAGGTTTTGTCTTTCGCGGTGATGCCGCTGATCGTCAAGGCCTTGGGCGTGATCACGCTTTGCGTGTTGTCTGTGTAGCGGATGTCGTAGTTGCTGGTCACGTCGTTGCCGTCGCGGTCTTGAATGGCCAAGCCGCTGGCTTGCACGGTTTTGCCAGTGCCTGTGTTTTTGTCGGTGAAGCGCTGGGTGGCAGGTGTTTTCACAACCTCGCTTGCGCCCGCACCTGCCAATGTGCCCACCGTTGCGCTGCTGGGTGCGTCTGTCGTGCCGTCGTAGGTTTTGCTCACCGTGCTGGCGGCCACGCTGAGGACGGCCTTGCTGATGCTGGCCGTGGTGGTCTGCCCTGCTTGCAACACGTAGTTCGAAGCCAGCCCTCCATTGCTGCCGTCACGCAAGGACACGCTGTCCACCGTCACCGTTTTGGCTTGGCCCACGTTCTTGTCTGCAAAGCTGGCCTTGCCGCTGACCTCCAGCGTTTCGCTGCCCACCAAGCCGTTGGTGAGGGTCAGGATCGACGTGGCATCTCGCGTGCCATCGTAGGTTTTGTCTGCAGCGTTGAGCGATGCGCTCAACACTTTGGGCGTGATCACGCTTTGGGTGTTGTCTGTGTAGGCGATGTCGTAGTTGCTGGTCACGTCGTTGCCGTCGCGGTCTTGAATGGCCAAGCCGCTGGCTTGCACGGTTTTGCCCGTGCCTGCGTTTTTGTCGGTGAAGCGCTGGGTGGCAGGTGTTTTCACAACCTCGCTTGCGCCCTCTCCTGCCAATGTGCCCACCTTTGCGCTAGCTGGTGCATCGGTGGTGCCGTCGTAGGTTTTGCTCACCGTGCTGGCGGCCACGCTGAGGGGGGCCTTGTCGATGGTCAAGGTACCCGGCTGGTAGCTGATGATGTAGCCGTTTTGGTCTGAGTACAAGCCGCTCATGGTCACGCTGCGCGGGCCCACGTTTTTGCTGTCGGCGGTGTAGACCGCGCTGCCCAGCAGCTTGCTGGTGTCGACCGTCATGGACGTGGACGGGGACGGGGTGTAGCTGCCGCCCTGCCAGAGCGCCGAGCCGTCGTAGGTTTTGCTGCCGCTGGCAGGCGTCAAAGTGACGGGCGTCATGAAGCTGCGCAACATAGGCGCGGTTTGCCCTTCGTAGATGACCCAGGTGTTGACGAAATCAAAGCCTGCAAATTGGGCCTGTTGCTTGAATTGACTGTCCGACAAACCCGTGCCTCCGGCACTTATTGACTGCCCCGTGGTGTCGGTGTTCCAGTAACTGTCTCTCACAGCTGCGGCAGAGCCACTTCCAATTAAGCCGCCTATTAGGTCCGGTAAGTTACTACTCCTCAGATACACCACCGACCCGCTGGCATAACAGTTGAAAACACTCCCGTTGGAGAAGTTCCCCACCAAGCCGCCAATCGGTTTAGTGGAACCTTCAACCCGGCCGGTAGCGTAGCTATCAGAGATAGACATACGGAAGCGAACATCAGTGCCCCCAAGCAATCCTCCCACGTTCGAATAGCCCACCACACGGCCCGTCGCAAAGCTGTTGGAAATTGACACTCCCGACATCCCCACTAACCCTCCAACTTTCTGACCGTATTGAGTATCCGGAGCTATGGCTATAGCGGTGGGAGCAATGACCTCCCCTGTTGCATAGCTGTAGCTGATTGCCCCGTAACCGGAAAGAGCAGCGGCGCCGCCGACCAAGCCACCCACTTGGTTACCTGTCCCTTGGACCCGCGTGGTGGCAAAGCTGTTGAACAGCGTGGCGTTGTACAAATACCCGACCAGCCCTCCTACATAAGATAGACCGATGATGCTGCCACCTGCCACCCCCACATCGCGAATGACCGATTGGGCCATGTAACTGGTTGAGCCGATCAGCCCCACGCTATCGGTTGCAGGACGATTGATGTAGAGGTTGTTGATGGTGTGGCCCAACCCTGCAAAAGTGCCCCTGAAGCCGGTCTGATCTATATATTGACCAATGGGGGAAAAACCCAGGTAACTGTTGCTGTTGGCGTCGTAGTTCCAGTTTTGTGTGGCAGACGCCTCGATGTCTGCGCCCAGCACGTAGTTGCCTGCGAGCTTGCTGCTGTGGGCCAAGCCTTGGAGGGTGTAGGCACCGTTGAGTGCGTCGCCCGCCGAGCCCAAGTCTGTGATGACGGTGTAGTCCACCTGCGTGCCTGCGCTGCCGCGCAGCGTGCTGAAGTTTTGCCCGGCTAGCAAGTTGACCTTGACGCCCTTGGCCAAGTAGTAGTCGGCCTTCACACCGCCAATGGTGCCGTCGCTGCTGCCCTGCCCGTACTTGAGCACCAGCTTGCCGCCGCTGCCACCGCTGGCGTCGATGTTTTGGTTGATGTAGATGTTGCTGTGCGCGCTCAGCGTCAGGGTGGTGCCGCTGCTCCAGGTGACCGGGCCGTTGACGTAGAGGTTGCCACTGCCCGTGCCTGCGGCTTGGGTTTGCAGCGTGACGCTGCTGCGGCCCAAGTTGTTGTTGAGGGTGGTGGCGCCTATGCCGCTGCCGGATTGTGTAGCCCCGTCGTTGCTGATGGTGAAGTTGGTGGGGTCAATCAGCCAGGTGCCCGTTTGGCCCTGGGGGGCGAGCGTGGTCACGCGGGTGGAGGGGGCCACGTTCACCTGTGCAGCGCTGGTTTCTACAAAGCCGCCGTGGCCGCCTTGGGGGGCGCTGGCGTCTAAGGTGCCGCCCACCTCGATGCGGTCTTGCTGCATGCCACCCAAGAGGTAAATGCGCCCGCTTTGCCCACTGGCCAAGGTTTGCGCGCGGCTGGT
>CANCUP010000181.1 GCA_947381325.1 Comamonadaceae bacterium | reverse complement strand
ATGATCTCGGCCGGTTTGCCTTGCGCCAACACGCGGCCTTCGCTGATGATGCACGCGTGGTCGCATATCCCCAAAGTCTCGCGCACGTTGTGGTCGGTGATGAGCACCCCAATGCCACGCGCCTTCAAAAAACCAATGATGCGTTGAATTTCGATCACGGCGATCGGGTCGATGCCGGCAAACGGCTCATCCAACAAAATAAACCGAGGCTGCGTGGCCAATGCGCGGGCAATCTCGACCCGACGGCGCTCGCCGCCCGACAAGGCCACGGAGGGTGACAGGCGCAAATGCTCGACCCGCAACTCTTGCAACAAGGCGGTCAGGCGGCGCTCGATCTCATCTTCGCCGAGCGCCGCGCCTTGGGCATCACGCTGCAACTCCAGCACCGCGCGCACGTTGTCTTGCACATTGAGTTTGCGAAAAATAGACGCCTCTTGCGGCAAATAGCTCAGACCCAGACGAGACCGGCGGTGGATCGGCAAACGGGTGACGTCTTGGCCATCGATGGTGATGCTGCCCGCATCGGCCCGCACCAAGCCCACGATCATGTAAAACGAGGTGGTCTTGCCGGCACCGTTGGGGCCCAGCAAGCCCACCACTTCGCCCTTGGAGACAGCAATCGACACGTCGTGCACCACCTTGCGGCTGCCATAGGCTTTTTGCAAATGCAGGGCTTCCAGCCGGCTCACCGTGCTGTCGGCCATTGGGGTGGGGGCGAGGTTTGCGATCACTTTTTGTCCGCCGTTGTGCTGCGCGGCGCCAACGTGGCACGAACCCGTGTGCCACCGGACTTGCCAGCTTCGCCTGCTTTTTGTCCGTCGATGGTGAAGACGTCGCTGAGGTTGTTGTAGACGATGCGTTTGCCCGACATTTGGTCGGCCAGCACCGCGCCTCGGTAGCGACGCACTTCGGCTTGCTCATTGAGCGTCACCTGGTCACTGCGCCCGTCATAGTCGATGCGCAAACCTTCGGCTTCCATGTACTCGTCCACACCCTCGCGCTTTTGCCGAAAAAAAGCCCGCTTGTTGGGCTCGGGCACGATCAGCACAAATTGGTAGCCGTCGGGGTCTTGGCGAACTTCGATGCGGTCGCCTCGAATCACCATCGTGCCCTTGGTGAGCACCGCACGGCCTTTGAACACGCTGATTTGCTTGAGTTCGTCGTGGACCAAGCTGTCGGCTTCAATGTTGAGCGGCTTGTCACGGTCAGCTTTCTCTGCCAAGGCTGACGCAGAGCCCAAGGCCATGAACAGAACCAGCGAATAAGAAGCGAGTGGAGTCAAGGCACGAATATTGCTGTAATTTAATGGTGGATTCTAACCACCCCACCGCATCGCGCCCAAGGACTGGCCTCAACGGCCGCGGCGCACTTCGCCGATCAAATAATCGGTCACCTGCAAAGCACGCTCCATGGTGAGCGTGAGCGAGCCGTCGGTGTAGAAACGTCCGGCAATGCCCAAAGCTGGCACGCCTTGTACCTTGAACGCTTCTTGCAACTGTGTGGCACGGCGGGCTTTGGTGGCCACACCAAAGCTGTTGAAGGTCTCGGTGAACTTTGCGGCGGGGATGCCGTTTTTGTCGGTCCAGGCCGACAGCGCGGCCAAGGTGTTGAGCGATTGGCGCTCGGTGTGAATGGCATGGAAGAGTTTGCCGTGCATGGCGTCCACCATGTTCAAGGCCTCAAACACATAGAAGGCGCGCTGTTGGGCTTCAAAGTCATCGCGGAAACGCACCGGCACGCGCTTGACCACCACATCTTTGGGCGCAGCCTTGAGCCACGCGGCAAAACGCGGCTCAAAGGCGTTGCAGTGGGGGCAGCTGTACCAAAAGAACTCGATCACTTCGACCTTGCCCTCGCCCACTTCCGTTGGCACCCGTTTGTCCAAGGCCAAAAAGTCGATGCCTTCCTCGGGCTTCTTGGCGGGCGCCTGGGCCTGCGCATTCAGAGACAAAGCCGATACCGCAGTCCATGCGGCCAGAGAAAAATCACGACGTTTCATAGGCACCTCAAATGAAAAATTAACGCTGCACCCGCACCATGGCGGAATCTAAATGGGCTGTTTCCAGCTTGTCGCGCACGCGCTCGGCCTCGGCTTTGCTGTCCATGGGACCCACCCGCACACGGTAGACGGTGCGGCCTCCCTGATCGCGCTCGCTGACTTTGGCGTCCAGCCCCAACATGCCAAGTTTGGCGCGCTGCGACTCGGCCTCTTCGTTGGTGCGAAATGCCCCAGCTTGCACAAAGTAAATGAAGGGGTCAGCCCCCACCACGGCGGGCTTGAGCTCGGCGGCTTTGCCATCGGCAGATTTGCCCTCAGCGGGCTTGGCCTCTGTCGACTTGGCTTTGGCCAAATCACCCAGAGGGTCGGCACTCTTGGGGTCGACCTTGGTGGCGGCATCGGGCTTGGTGGCTGACGGGGGCACGGACGCATCGGGCTTGCCATCGACGGCGTCGGCTTTGTCGCCGGACTTGGCTGGGTTTTTGCCATACAGCGGCGCATTCGGGTCCCAGTCTTTGTTCTTTTTGTCTTCGGCCGCGTCTTGGTCGGCGTTGCGGCCCTGGCCTTTGTTCATGAAGGGGATGGGCACCTTGGTGACGTAGATCGCCACCCCCAAGGCCACCGCCAGCCCCACCACCAGACCGATGATGAAGCCCACCAAGGTTGAGCCGCGCTGCTGTCTCATGTCCTGTCCCGTTGAAGTTGTGTGCCGCATGGTGAGCCCCTCACATGCTGGTGGGGGCGGAAACACCCAACACCTGGAGACCATTGTGCAGCACCTGCGCCGTGGCGGCGACCAGTGCCAGTCGTGCTTTTTTCACCGCCTCGTCGTCGACCAAAATGCGCTCGGCGTCGTAGTAGCTGTGGTAGCTGGCCGCTAAGTCACGCAGGTAGAAGGTCACATCATGCGGCGCAAAGTCGTGCGCGGCCGCGCTCAGCATGTCGGGGTACTTGGCCAGCAGCAGCATGAGGGCTTGGGCTTGCGGGCTGTCGAGTGCGGACAAGTCCACGTCCTTCAACTGAGCCACGTCGCCGCCGTCTTTGTCGGCCCAGGCGCGCAGCACCGAGCAAATGCGCGCATGGGCGTACTGCACGTAGTAGACCGGGTTGTCGTTGTTTTTGGTCACGGCCAAGTCCACGTCAAAGGTGTACTCGGTGTCTGGCTTGCGCGAGAGCAAGAAAAAGCGCACCGCGTCTTTGCTGGTCCACTCGATCAAGTCGCGCAGGGTCACATAACTGCCTGCGCGTTTGGAGATCTTCACCTCTTCACCACCCCGCATCACGCGCACCATGGTGTGCAACACATAGTCGGGGTAGCCCTCGGGAATGCCCAGGCCATCCACCGACGAGGCCGCCTGCAAGCCCGCACGCACGCGGGCGATGGTGCCGTGGTGGTCGGTGCCCTGGATGTTGACCACCCGGCTGAAGCCGCGCTCCCACTTGGCCAAGTGGTAGGCCACATCGGGCACAAAGTAGGTGTAGCTGCCGTCGCTCTTGCGCATCACACGGTCTTTGTCGTCGCCATAGTCGGTGCTCTTGAGCCACAGCGCGCCGTCTTGCTCGTAGGTTTTGCCAGCGGCTTGCAGTGTTTGCACCGCCTTGTCCACGCGCCCACTGGTGTAGAGGCTGCTCTCCAAGTAATAGTTGTCGAACTTGACCTCAAAGGCTTTCAAGTCCAGGTCTTGCTCGTGGCGCAAATAGGCCACCGCAAACTGGCGCATGCCATCGAGGTCGTTCACATCACCGCTGCCCGTGAATTCGCGGTCATCCGACTTGACCGTCTTCTTGGCCAAAAAGTCAGCCGCGATGTCGGCGATGTAGTCCCCGTTGTAGGCCGGGGCGTTTTCGCCACTGGGCCACTGCGCGTCGCCTGGCTTGAAGCCCTGCGCACGCAGCTGGGTGCTGGTGGCCAAGGTGTTGATCTGCACGCCTGCGTCGTTGTAATAAAACTCGCGGTACACCTGCAAGCCCTGGGTGGCGAACAAATTGCAAATCGCGTCACCCAAGGCAGCTTGGCGTCCATGGCCCACGTGCAGGGGCCCGGTGGGGTTGGCCGAGACAAACTCCACCAGCACACGCTGGCCGTTGTCGGGCTGAAAGCCAAAACAGTCTTGGGCGGCCAACACCTCGCGCACCACCTGCTGCTTGGCAGCGGGCTTGAGGCGGATGTTGATGAAGCCAGGGCCGGCAATTTCAATGTCTTGCACCCACTGCTGGTAAGCGGGTGCGGCCAACAAGGCCTCGCGCAGCTGTTCCCCCAGCTGACGGGGGTTGAGCTTGAGCGGTTTGGCCAGTTGCATGGCCGCAGTGATGGCGAAGTCGCCATGGGCTGCCACTTTGGGCGATTCAAAAGCGGCCTTGTTGCCGGAGCCGGGCAACAAACCATCGAGGGCTTGGCTCAAAGCGGCCAGCAATTCTTGTTTGACGAGGAGCATGCGGGGATTTTACGGGCCACCCCATTTCTTTTTTTGGCATGATGTGTACCCATGCGCCAGCCCCAA
>CANCUP010000180.1 GCA_947381325.1 Comamonadaceae bacterium | reverse complement strand
AGACCCAAAGAATGCACAACTCAATCGGGTCTTGGGGGGCCTGCTTTTGTCTTTCCCCAGCAGGCGTGATATCAATTGCCATCGTGTGTTCAGTCGCGCGCGTT
The DNA here is from genome assembly GCA_947381325.1 of Comamonadaceae bacterium. Taxonomy (GTDB): domain Bacteria; phylum Pseudomonadota; class Gammaproteobacteria; order Burkholderiales; family Burkholderiaceae_C; genus Limnohabitans. The sequence continues at coordinate 4,472 of CANCUP010000180.1, read as the reverse complement.
CAGCGAAGCCAGTGTGTTGAGTTCAAACATCTTATCAAGCTCTGCGGTGAGGTGAAGCAGGCGATAGCGAACCAAAGCTCTATCGGCCATGGCGTCGATCAGGTCACGACCCGACATGAACAAACTCTCTTGCACCGTGATCAAGTCCAGCAAAGAACCCTTGTTGAACGAGAACTGCTCGCGCACTGCACGCATCGAGTCAATCGCCGACAAGGCCGACACTTTGCGCGCGGCAATCAACTCGTCGTTGTTGCGAATCTCCGCCTGGCTCTGACTGAGTACTTTTTGGTACTGGCGCATGCCCGACTCAAACTCTTGCTGCGCTTGCTGCGCCTTGTACATCGCGTCGTTCTTGCGCGCGGTGTCTGCACCACCGGTGTAGAACTCATATTTCAGTTGCACCAGCAAGGAGTTGTTGCGGCTGGGCTCGATGGGCGACGGTGCGCTGAAAGCATTCACCGTGTTGCCATAGACCAGCTGGAAACTCGGCAGCGTCTTGGCCACCGCGCTGTTGTAGTCCGACTGCGAGGCTTCGCGCAACTTGGCCAGTTGCAGCAAACCGGGGTAAGTGCCCGCCAACTCTTCAGCGGTCTTGCTCAAACCCTCAATCGCAAACTCATGCAAAGGCCCATGCACCACGCCCTTGGGGCTGCTGCCAAACAACTCGCGGTAGGCCTCCTCGGCATTGGCCAGGCGGGTCTCGGCCAAACTGATGGTCGAGAGCGCTTCGGCGTACTTCGACTCCACGCGGATGATGTCGGCCTTGGTGCCGCCACCGATCTCGCTGCGCTCTTTCACCAGCTTGACAATCGCCAAGCGCGACGAGGCATTTTGCTTGGCCAACACCATCTGAGCCTTGGCACGCTCAAGCTCCACAAACGCACTGATCGACTTGAGTGCTTGCTCTGAGCGCTTGGAGTTGAGCAACTCTTGCGCCGCCAACACACGGGCCTCGCCCGCCTTGAAACCAAACAACGATGCGCCAAAGTCAAACAACAACTGGCTCACGGTGATGCCGTAATTCGCGCCATTGCGCGAATAGCCCGGTGTGTTGAGGTAAGGGTCGCGGCCCATGTTGCGCTTGCCACTGTCGGCCGTGCCGGTCACTTGGGGCAGCATGCTCGAATACGCCACCGACTTGCCCGACTGCGTCTGCCCCAACTGGCTTGACACAATGCCCACATCGGGGCTGGCCACCACGGCCTCTTTCACCCGCAGTTTGAATTCGTCAAACGGCATCGCATCGTTCTTGCGCTTGTCACCGGGCAACTCTTTTTGCACCACCGAAATCAAGTCTTCACCCAAAGCCGCAATCTTGGGCGGCAAGTCGCCTGAGACCTGCATCGAGGTCCAGCTCGACGAGTTGTAACGGTCTGGGTCGTTGGACTTGACCGTGGTTTTCACCACCTCTCTCATGCGGGTGTCGTTGACCGGGGCATTGGGCTGGCCTTGCAGGTCGCGGTTGGCAGGTGTGGCTTGGCTCAAGCGCAACACGTCGTGGTCTGAGCCGATCGAGGCCAGCACCGCGCCACCGCGCGAGGCCAACTCTTTCATGTATTTTTCCATCGCCGACTGGCCCGGTGCCGCAGGCGTGGTGACGGTGCACAACTGCAACTGCTTGAGCTTGTCGTCGGGGGCTGGCTCCATCAGCGCCACCGTGGGGCGCTCGCTCTCACGGCTTTTGCTTTGCACTTGCGGTGGCAAAGCAGGCGTCACGACAGGTCTCTGGGTATTGGCGGCGGTTTGACTTGCGGGCGTGGAGACCACGCTGCCTGGGCTGCCTGGGCTGCCTGGGCTGACTGTGACTTGGCTTGGCAGCACAGCGCTTGGCTTGGCTGAGGCTGGCGTGGCTTGCACGGGCAGCGGGCTGTAGCCACCCGGCGTGGCCGACTCAGGCGGCATCACCAAGCCACTCACGCGCTCTGGCGTGGCGGCCATGGGCAACTGGGTCAACACCGAAGCGGCTTCGTCTGAGCCCTGCGCGTTCGGGGCCGCCACCACCGCCATCTGCACCGCTGGCTCGCGGGCATTCCAAATGGTGTTGAGGGTGTCGGCTTCTTGCGAGTGGGCGCCGGTTAAAAAATCGCCCGAAGTCAACACCACCATGGCGGCCACATACACCGCCGAACGGGCATGGTTGAAGTGCGAGCGCTCTGATGGCCGAGCCTTGGGCTGGATGCGACGCGCCTTTGAGGCCGCACGCGGCGGCTCAAAGTCAAACTCAAACGCTGGCTCTGGACGTGTGGATGCGTCTTCGGCGGGAGCACGGCTGATCACAATTTGCTCGGCAGCACGTGTCTTCAAAAAGCCAGCGGCAAATTCAGAGACCTGGGTGGCGCTGTCGATCTTCTCGAACTTGGGCGCCGCCGCTGCGGGCACTGCCTCTAAGTCAATCAGCTCGGCCAATTCCAGCGGGTGCTGGGGTTCAGGTTGGGGTTGGGCTTGCACCTGCATCGGGCTGGGCATGGGCGCCACCTTGGGGGCGGCTTTGGGTGCTGCGATGGGCGCGGCCACCACAGGCGCCTTTTGGACGGCGACTTCCACAAACACGCGATGCTTGCGCGGCGCCACTTGAACCGGCTCTTTCAACAGGCCCATGGCCTCGAGTTGGCGCGGGCTCAACACGGCTTTTTGCGCCTTCGTCAATTCGCTGAGCTGAAACGACGAAAACACCGACAACTGCGCGGTGGTGAGGGCATGCAATTGAACCGACGTCAACGAGGCCACCTGCAAGGGTGTCAACCCCATCAGTTCATCCGTGGTCAGCGCACGGATCTCCAGGCCACTCATGCCCGTCAATTGGATGCTGTCATTCATGGTCGAACTCCCTCATTTCCATCGGTAAAACAAAGCGCAAAAAACCAAGGCGCTTAGGGCACCTTGGTTATGGATCAAACTGAACAGTGAACTACGTGTGAGGTGGTCTGTCTATCCAGGTTTAGTGTTGAACATACGTGTCGGACAAATGGCCGAACGTGCTGTTGAAGTCAATGGTGGACTCGGCGCCCAAGCCAGCTGTGATCGCATTGGCCGCTTTGGTCAGCGTGGCATTGGAAATGCTCATGCTGCCGGCTGTGACCTGAGAGTTGACGTCACCGGCGCTGGCTTCAGAGCTGGTGGCATTGAACGTGCTCAGGTCCAAGGTCGTGCCTGCCGTGGTCATCTTGGCCAAGCTGGTGCCGCTGTTGGCAGCCGCACCCAAATCTGCCGTGCTGGTGATCGAGGTGTTGGTGCCCACGCGCTCCAAGAACGACAAGTCGATGGCGTCGCCTGTTCCCAAGTCAGCCACGATGGTCTTCATCGCACCCGACGCCGTGGCATTGCCGTTACCGATCAAGCCAAACACGTCACTGCCCGCGCCACCAATCATGGTCACGGCTTTCGCGGCTGGGTCGGCCGAGGCATAAGCGTTCAACAACACGTCGTTGCCAGCACCACCCGACAGGTAAGCCGCACCACCCAAGGCCAGCAAGGTGTCTGCACCATCACCGCCCAAGAGCTGCGCGTTGGTGCCACCGATCAAGGTGTCGTTGCCGCCATCACCTTGCAGCACCAAGGTGCCCAAGCTGTTGTTGTGCGCCACGATGCTGTCGTTGCCGTCACCGCCCGAAATGGTATTGGTCATGCCAGCAGAGATGTTGGTGTAGTCGTGGATGGTGTCGTTGCCAGACGAGCCCGTCAGGTTGAACGAATGGTTGCCATACACGCGCACTTCGCCTGCAGAGGACATGCTCATGGTGGCACCGTCGCCCTTGGCAATGTAAATGCTGATGTCAGAGTGGCTGATCACACCATCGGCACCGCTGGCCAAGGACGCGTCGGTCACATAAATGACGTCACCACTCTGTGCCGCAGCCGAGGCCGCGGTCAGCGATGCAAAACCACCTGCACCCACCACCAGCACCTTGGCGTTGTCGAACTTCACCACTTCTACTTCGCTCATCACCGTGGTGCCAAACGAGGTGGTCATGGTCAAGTGGTTATCCACCACAGCGCCAAAGGTGCTGTTGAGATTGTTCACATCCACCGTGGCATGAATTTGAATGCCGTCGACTCGCCCATTGGCGTCTGTGGTGCCTTCCACCGTCACACCGCCGGAAGACAACGCCACGTAGGTGCTCTCTGTCGTGCCAGGTGCGACTGTGATGGTGTGCGTGCCCGTGGTGATACCAGGGTTGTAAGTGACGTTGCCAATGGTTCCGTCGTTAGACAAAGTCACCGAGTCACCGGCGGTGAAGCTCAAGCTTGTGACCGTGCCAGGCAATGTCACTTGAATCAGCGGATCGGCGTGGTTGGTCAACACAAAACCTTGGCCTGCGCCTGGTGCAATGCTCCAGTCATTCATGCTGCCAGGCAACGAGGCGGTGGTGCCACCCGATTGCACGGCCATGTTCACATTCACCGTCACATTCTCGGCGGTGCTCACGCCACCCACTTTGTCGGTGGCTAACACGCTCAAGGTGTACTCAGGC
>CANCUP010000179.1 GCA_947381325.1 Comamonadaceae bacterium | reverse complement strand
TTGCGCATGGGTGCTGCCACATCCAACACGGACCTTTGGTCTTGGTCCTTGCAACGCGCCGACATTCCGCATGCAAGTTTGCGTCGCCTGCTGGATGTGGTGTTTGCCCCCGACATGCACCGACTGAATTTATGCCTGCGCTTGGCGGCTGCCGTTTGGCTGGCTGTGTATGGCAGCTCTCTGGGCTTGGTGCTTGGCCTATTTGTGAGCAATGTGCTGGTGCTGATCCGTTGGCGCGGTGCGTTCAACGGCGGCAGCGACTTTTTGACCTTGGTTGTATTGACAGGCCTGCTGATCGCTCAAGCCGTGGGCGTGTTCGGGGATGTGGTGTTGGGCTGGCAAGCTGGGCTGTGGTACATCACCATCCAAGCCATCACCTCGTACTTCATGTCAGGGTGGGTCAAGATCATGCGGCGTGAGTGGCGCAGTGGCGTTGCCATGACCATCTTTTTGAACGCCGCCATTTACGGCCCGCTGGGGCCTCGGCATGTGCTGCGCAACCGTGGCTTGGCCCTGTTGGGCTCGTGGGCCTTCATCGTGTGGGAGTGCTGTGCGCCCTTGGCCTTGATCAGCCCCGAGCTGGCCACGGTGTTTTGTGCCGTGGCCGGCGTGTTTCACTTTTTGGTGTTTTGGTTCTTTGGCTTGAACCGCTTTTTCTGGGCCTGGTTGGCGTCATTTCCCGCCATCCTCTGGTGTGCCACCCAGTTTCAGTGAACCGCGCTCTCGAGTTGCTCCATCGCCTCGGTCAGCTCTAGCCAACGCAATTCCAGTGTTGCCAATTCGTCTTCGACGGTCTTGAGGCGCTTGCCTGCCTCGGCGATCTCAGCAGGCGCCAAGGTGCTGGCCAGTTTGTCGTGCAGGCTTTGCTTTTCAGACGCCAGCGTGGCCATGGTTTTCTCAACGCCGTCTTGCTCTTTTTTCAACGGGCGTTTTTTCTCGTTGATGTCTTTGCGCTGTTGGGCATCGTCTTTGCGTTGGTCGCGCGAAGCGATCGGCGCTTTGGCCTGAGGCGCTGGCACTGCTGCCACCACAGGGGCCGACACGGCCACGGCAGCAGGCGCCTGCGCCGCCAAGTTGGCAGCGGCCGTGGCCTCTGCGCGCAAGCGCTTGGCCTCATCGAGCAAGTAGCGCTGGTAGTCGTCCAAATCGCCATCAAAGGGGGCTACACCACCGCGTGACACCATCCAGAACTCGTCGCACACAGCACGCAGCAAAGCGCGGTCGTGGCTGACCAACATCACCGTGCCTTCAAACTCGTTGAGCGCCATGCTCAAGGCTTCGCGGGTGGCCAAGTCCAAGTGGTTGGTGGGCTCGTCCATCAACAGCAGGTTGGGGCGTTGCCACACCAGCATGCACAACACCAAGCGGGCTTTCTCGCCACCGCTCATGCTGCCCACGGCTTGTTTGACCATGTCGCCGCTGAAATTGAATTGACCTAAAAAGCTGCGCAGGTCTTGCTCGCGGGTGGCCTGGCCCGCCATCTTGCCTTCGCTGGTGAGCTTCTTGACCAAGTCGATCATGTGTTGCAGCGGCGTGTCCGCCGGGCGCAGCACATCGAGTTCCTGTTGCGCGAAGTAACCAATGTTGAGGCCCTTGCCCTCGGTGACTTCACCGCCCAGGGCCGCCAAGTCACGCGCAATGGTTTTGACCAAGGTCGATTTGCCCTGACCATTGGCGCCCAAGATGCCAATGCGTTGCCCCGCCAGCACCGAGCGGCTGACGTTTTGCACAATCACCGTGGGGGGTGTGCCTGCAGGCGCATCGGCAGGCGCTGGGTAGCCAAAGCTCACGCCCTGCATGGAGAGCATGGGGTTGGGCAAGTTGGCTGGCTCTTTGAACTCGAAACTGAAGTCGGCATCGGCCAACAGCGGCGCAATTTTTTCCATGCGGTCAAGTGCTTTGACCCGGCTTTGCGCCTGCTTGGCTTTGCTGGCCTTGGCTTTGAAGCGCGCGATGAACTTTTGCAAATGCGCAATCTTGTCTTGCTGTTTGGCGAACGCGTTTTGTTGCAGCTCCATTTGCTCGGCGCGCATGTCTTCGAACTTGCTGTAGTTGCCACCGTAGCGCACCAGCTTGGCCGCGTCGATGTGCAAGGTCACATTGGTCACGGCGTCTAAGAACTCACGGTCGTGGCTGATCACCACCATCGTGCCTTCGTAGCGCTTGAGCCAGGCCTCAAGCCACACCAAAGCATCCAAGTCCAAGTGGTTGGTGGGTTCGTCCAGCAGCAGCAAATCGCTGGGGCACATCAAGGCGCGCGCCAGTTGCAAGCGCATGCGCCAGCCGCCCGAAAAGCTGTTGACGGGGTTGTTCAACTCGGTGGTTTTGAAACCCAGCCCCAAGATCAAGGCTTGCGCGCGCGAGGCGGCGTCGTGTTCGCCCGCGTCGTACAGCGCCATGTAGGCGTGCCCCATGCGGTCACCGTCGCCAGAGGCTTCGGCAGCAGCCACTTCGATGCGCGCGTCGGTGAGCACGGTGTCGCCTTCAATCACAAACTCGGTGGCGCTTTGGTCGGTCTCAGGCATGTCTTGGGCCACTTGGCCCATACGCCACTGGGCGGGGATGTAGTACTCGCCCGCATCTTCGTGCAAGCCGCCATTGAGCAGGGCAAACAGCGAGGACTTGCCCGCACCGTTGCGGCCGACCAAGCCTACTTTTTCGCCGGGATTGAGGGTGACCGAGGCACTGTCGAGCAACACCTTGGCGCTGCGGCGCAAGGTGACATTTTTCAAAGTAATCATTGGGGGAGAGCGCCTTGCGTTAACGCGGTGTGGGTGAGGAGTAAGACCTGGTCGTCGCCAGCACTGGTCGATAGCCACACGACATCGAAATGGGGAAAGGCTGCTTCAAAGTGATCGCGTTCGTGGCCAATTTCAAGCACCAACACCGCGTGTTCGCTCATGTGAGCGGGCGCGTATTGCAGCAGATGACGGATGAAGTCCATGCCGTCGTCACCACCGGCCAAAGCCAAGGATGGCTCGGCTTTGAACTCGGCGGGCAGCTCAGACATGCTCTGTGTGTTCACATAAGGCGGGTTACACAAGATCAGGTCAAACACCCCTTCGGCTTGACGCAGTCCATCCGACACGCCCAGCGACATGCGCGTTTGCAAGCCATGGCGTTCGATGTTGATGCGTGCCACCTCGAGCGCGTCTTTGGACAGATCCAAGCCGACCACGGTGATGTCTGGAAACGCCAAGGCAGCCAAAATGCCCAGGCTGCCATTGCCCGTGCACAGATCAAGCACGCGGGTGGTGTGGGGGTCCAGCCAGGGGTCGATGCTGCCCTCAGCCAGGACCTCGGCAATGAGTGAGCGCGGCACGATGGCGCGCTCGTCAATGTAGAACGACACGCCCTGCAACCAGGCCTCTTGCGTCAGGTAAGCCGCAGGTTGACGCGATTCGATGCGTTGTTGAATCAAGGTTTGCACATCGGCGACTTGCTGAGGCGACAGCGCCACGTCGTAAGCTGGGTCCGCCCAATCGATGTCCAGAGCAAGCCCAAGTCGCCACAACACCAGCCATGCGGCTTCGTCGGCAGCGTTGGTAGTGCCTTGGCCAAAGCTGAGGAGGCCCTTCACATGGGCGGCCTCTAGCTGTTGCGCGCTGAGGGCCACCAGCGCGCTGAGGGTGAGGGATGCAGCCATCAGGCGGGGGAGCCAGAGGCCAAGCTGTTGAGCTGCTCCAGCACGCGGCGGTAAATGTTTTTGAGGGGCTCGATGTCGGCCACGGCCACGCATTCATCGATCTTGTGGATGGTGGCGTTGCACGGGCCCAGCTCAATCACCTGCGGGCACACCTGGGCTATGAAGCGACCATCGCTGGTGCCGCCCGTGGTGGACAGTTCGGTCTCGATCCCCGTTTCATCCCGGATGGCCGTTTGCACGGCCCCTACCAAGTCACCCGGTGGGGTGAGAAAAGGCAGGCCACTGAGGGTCCAGCTCAGGTCGTACTGCAAGCCGTGCTGGTCCAGAACGGCCGCGAGGCGCCGCTGCAAAGCCTCGGGGGTGGACTCGGTACAAAAGCGAAAGTTGAAGTCGACCACGCAAGTGCCTGGAATCACATTGCCCGCGCCCGTGCCCGCGTGGATGTTGCTGACCTGCCAGCTGGTGGGCGGGAAAAATTCGTTGCCCCGGTCCCATTCGATCGCGACCAACTCGGCCAGTGCCGGTGCCAGCCCATGGATCGGGTTGTTGGCCAGTTGCGGGTAGGCGATGTGGCCTTGCACACCTTGGACCGTGAGCTTGCCGCTCATGCTGCCACGGCGCCCGTTTTTGATCATGTCGCCGGTGCGTTGCACCGAGGTGGGCTCGCCCACGATGCACCAGTCCAAACGTTCGCCCCGAGCTTTCAAGGCCGCGCAGACCTTGACGGTGCCGTCCAACGCAGGACCTTCTTCATCGCTGGTGAGCAAGAAGGCGATGTTGATCAAAGGCGCTGACTGCGCGGCCACAAATTCTTCACACGCCACCACCATGGCGGCCAGCGACGCTTTCATGTCGCTGCTGCCACGGCCATACAACAAGCCGTTGCGATGGGTGGGGGTGAAGGGGTCGTGGGTCCACTTCTCGACCGGGCCGGTGGGCACCACATCGGTGTGACCGGC
>CANCUP010000178.1 GCA_947381325.1 Comamonadaceae bacterium | reverse complement strand
GGTGACGCTCAAGGCGTCATGAGCCAAATCAACACCTGCTTGGCAATGAAACCCATCATGCCGAAGGCCAGCACCAAAAACAGCACGAAGGTGCCGAACTTGCCCGCCTTGGACTCGCGTGCCAACGAGTAAATGATGAACAGCATGTAGAGCATGAAGCCCGTCACGCCGAAGGTCAGGCCAAATTGGGCGAATTGTTCTTCGGTCATGTCCGCTCAGTGCGCGTCAGGGTCATGGCTGACCAAGTCGCGGTAGGCGTGCCAACTGGCGTGTCCCAGCATGGGCACCACCGCCAGCAGCCCCAAGAAGGCAGACCCTATGCCCAGCGCGGTGAACAGACACAGCAGCGCCGCCCACAGCGCCATGGCCAAGGGGTTCAAGGCCACCACCCGCCAGCTGGTGAGGATGGCTTGTTGCACGCTGAGGGAGGGGTGGTCGAGCAAGAGGGGGATGGTCACCAAGGTGGAGGCAAACATGGGGGCGGCCAGTACCGCGCCCATCAACACCCACAGCTCAAACAAACCGAAGTGGGGTTGCAGCACCACCAGGCGCACAAAGTCGGCCGGGGAATAGACGCTGGCGGGCAGCATCCAGTGGATGAGCGCGGCAGAACACAGCAGCCAACCCGCGCTGGTGAGTGCCAACAACAGGCCAAATTGGCGCAGCCGGCGGTCGCCGCTGAACCAGATGCGAAACGCATCGGCCACGCTGGCGTCTTCACCGCGCTCTAGCCGACGGCTGATGTCGTACAGGCCCGAGGCGAGCAAGGGGGCCATGGTCATGCACACCGACAGCATGGCGGCCAGCCACCAAAACGCATGCCGTGCCAACCAAAACAAGGCGCCGCCAATCACTGCCAAGACCAGGCCATGCATCACCCCGGCGGTGGGGCAGCGCTCCATGTCCCGCCAGGCCAGGGCCAGCCAGTGCAGAGGTCGCAACAGCTCGACTTCGCGGGCGTGCAGTCGGGCTTGCCGTGGGGCTTGCGGTGCGTGTGTGGCCATCGGCTCAGTCAACTTTGGCGCCGCTGGCCTTGACCACCCGTTCATAGGCCGACAACTCAGCCGCCATGAACTGGCCAAAGGCCTGAGGTGTGCTGGGCGCGGGCTCGGCCATGAGCACGGCAAAACGTTGCCGGGTTTCGGGCGCATTCAAGGCTTGGGTGAAGGCGAGGTTGAGGCGCTCGATCACCGCTGCGGGTGTGCCTGCCGGCGCCACCAAGCCCCACCAGGTGTCGACCGAGAAGTTGCTCAGGGTTTCGGCCACGGCGGGCACATCGGGCAGCAGTGGGCTGCGTTGGCGGGTGGTCACGGCCAGTGCCAGCAGCTTGCCGCTTTTGATGTTGGGGGCGGCGGTGGCCAGGTTGTCGAAGTTGAAATCGACCTGGCCCGACAGCAACGCCAGCTGCGCGGGGTTGCCCCCGTTGTAGGGAATGTGCACCGCAAAAATACCTGCACGGGCTTTGAACAATTCGCCCGCCAGATGCCCGGCACTGCCGTTGCCGCCTGAGCCAAAGTTGAGCTGACCCGGATGGGCGCGCGCGTAGCGCAGCAAGTCGGCCAGCGAGGCGATCTGCAAGCGTTGGGCGGTGGCGGCGTTCATCACCAGCACATTGGGCACGCGCAGCATTTGGGTGATGGGCGCAAAGTCGCTGGCTGCGTTGTAGGGCATGCGGCTGTAGAGCCAAGGGTTGACCGCATGGGTGGCGGTGGCGGCAATGCCGATCACCGAGCCATCGGGCGTGGCCTTGGCCACGGCGTCAGCGCCGATGTTGCCGCCCGCGCCCGGGCGGTTCTCGATGATCACCGGGCCCAGCGTGTCTTTGACGCGCTCAGCCAAGGCGCGAGCCGTCACATCAATCGGGCCGCCTGCCGCGTAGGGCACGATCAAGCGGATGGGTTTGGTGTTGGGTGCTTGGGCCATGACCGCCACAGGCAGCAGCAGGGCGAGCAGCAGATTCAGCTTGAAGCGTGCTTGGAGCAGCCGTTGTGGGGGCCGTGGGCGCGCGCGCGCGACGGCATACAGGCGAGGGCAGGAGGTGCTCAACACAGGCCGCCTCAGTCGATGCGTGCGCCCGAGCGCTGGATGATGGGGGCCCACTTGGCGGACTCTTGGGCAATCAACTGGGTGAACTGCTCAGGGCTACCGCCCACCGGTTCGAGGCCTGCATTCTTCAAGCGTTCGCGCACCGCGGGGTCGTTCAAGGCGGCGTTGAGCGCGCTGTTGATGCGGTCCACCACCGCACGTGGCGTGCCCGCCGCCACCAACACGCCATTCCAAGCCAGCGCTTCAAAGCCTTTGAGCTCAGGCACGCCGCTCTCGGCCACGGTGGGCACATCGGGCAGCAGGGCATAGCGGTGCGCGCTGGTGACGGCCAGGTATTTCAAGCGGCCTTGCTTGACCTGTGGCGCCAGCGCGGTCGGCACCGAGGCCATGAGCTGGGTTTGCCCTGCCACCGTGGCCATCACCGCAGGTGGGCTGCCGTTGAAAGGAATGTGAACCGCAAAAGTGCCGGTGACGGCCTTGATGTATTCCATCGTCAGGTGCGAGGCACTGCCGTTGCCCACCGATGCGAAGTTGTACTGGCCGGGGTGTTGCTTGAGCAGGCTCACCAATTCACGCATGGTGTTGGCGGGGAACTGGGCGTTGGCAGCAATCACATTGGGTTGCGAGGTGGTGACCATCACCGGCTGCAAGTCGCGCAGCGGCTGGTAGGGCAGCTTGGGGTAGAGGTGGGGCCCAAAGGCCAGCGGCCCGTTGTACGACATGACCCAGGTGTGGCCGTCGGGCGCCGATTTGGCCACCTCGGCGGTGCCCAACGTCCCACCCGCCTGCGGCTTGTTGTCCACCACCACGGCTTGGCCCAGGTGGTCTTTGAGGTGTTCTTGCATGGCCCGCGCGATCACATCGAGCGACGAGCCCGCAGGTGCCACCACCACCCAGCGGATGGGCTTGCTGGGAAAGCTCTGGGCCCAGCCGCCGAGCGAGGCCATGCCCAACACCCAGCCCATGAGCAGACGCGCCAGAGGGCGAGAACGGGTGTGCGTGCGCTGTGTGTGTGGCATGGGCTGCGTCGGGTTGTTGGCGTTAAGCGCTGGCTTTGTCGGCTGCCGAGGTGAACGAGTCGGCGTAGAACTCGTCGCTGGGCAAGCCGGCTGCGGTGTAGGCGCTGCGGGCCGAGTCCACCACGATGGGGGCGCCGCAGGCATACACCTGGTAGCCGCTCAGATCGGGCGTGTCTTGCAGCACCGCTTGGTGCACAAAGCCCGTGCGGCCCTGCCAACTGTCTTCGGGCAAAGCGTCAGAGATCACCGGCACATAGCGCAGGTTGGGCATCACAGCCAGTTGGGCTTGCACCCAGTCGTTGAGGTACAAGTCGCTCGGGCGTCGGCCGCCCCAGTACAGCGTGACAGGGCGCATGATGGTCTTGTGCTGCATGTGCTCCAGCATGGCCTTGATGGGCGCAAAGCCGGTGCCCGAGGCCAGAAACACCAAGGGCTTGTCGGAGTCTTCGCGCAGGTAAAAGCTGCCTTGCGGGCCTTCAATGCGTTGGATCTCTTTCTCTTTCATGGCGCCAAACACGTGGTCGGTGAACTTGCCGCCGGGCATGTGGCGGATGTGCAGCTCAATCGCAGGGCTGCCCGCCACCAAGGTGTGGGGCGCATTGGCCATGGAGTAGCTGCGGCGGTCGCCATCGCGCAACAAGAAGTCCACATACTGACCGGCATGGAACTTCATCACATCGTTGGCGGGCAGTTGCAGTTGCACCACCATCACGTCGTGCGATTTCTTCTCGAGCGAAATCACGCGCACCGGCATTTTTTTGATGGGGAAGGCGCCTTCTTCGGTCACTTGGCGTGACTCCAGCACCACATCGCTGTGCGCGCTGGCGCAGCAGGTCAGCACAAAGCCGTTGGCCTCTTCTTCGGCGCTCAGGGCTTTGTCTTGGTGGGTGCTGTGCGTCACCTCGCCAGAGATTTTTTTGCACTTGCAGGAACCGCAAGCACCGTCTTTGCAGCCATAGGGCAGGCCAATGCCTTGGCGCAAGCCAGCGGCCAACATGGTTTCGTCGGGGTTGGTGGTGAATGCGCGGCCACTGGGTTGGACTGTGATGGTGAAACTCATCTTTGGGTATCCTTGAACTTTTACAGAGCGTATTTTGCCTTCCAACCAAACCCCTCTTGGCGCGCTGCCTGCGCGCTTTCGCCGCGAACGGCTGCTCATCGTGGGCTGCGGTGACGTGGGCCTGCGTGTGGCGCGCACTCAGCGCCATGTGCGCATCTTGGCGCTGACCTCCAGCGCGTCGCGTGCGCCAGCCTTGCGAGCAGCGGGCGTGACGCCCTTGGTGGGCAACCTGGACCAAGCCCACACCTTGAAGCGCTTGGCCGGTTTGGCCACCCGCGTGTTGCATTTGGCGCCGCCCCCCTTGCAAGGTCACACCGACCCGCGCACCTTGGCGCTCACGCGCGCTATGTTGTTGCGCACCGCGCCTGTGAGCGTGGTGTACGGCTCAACCAGCGGTGTCTATGGTGACTGCGGGGGCGACTGGGTGAGCGAGACGCGTGCGCTCAATGCCACCACCCCGCGCGCCCAGCGCCGCGTGGACGCCGAAGCGCGGGTG
>CANCUP010000177.1 GCA_947381325.1 Comamonadaceae bacterium | reverse complement strand
ATCATGTTTGCCTCAGAAATGATCGGTGCGGTGCGTGGCATCGATCCAGAAACCGGCCACTACTTTGACGACACCAAGCGCTACATCGAAGCGACAGGCAACCTGAGCGCGGAAGAACGTCACCAGGTGTACGAGGGCAACGCACGTCGCGTGTTCTCCCGCCTGGACACCAAGCTCAAGTCGCAAGGCCGTTGATTCATTTAATTGGGGTCGGAACCCAATTGTTTGAGCCCCAATTTTTTTCAGGAGAAAACCACATGTACGAACTCGGCGTTGTTTACCGCAACATCACCCGCGCTGACCGCGCCACCACCGACAGCTTGGCCGCTTTGGGCTCGGCCACCGTGCACGAGGCCATGGGCCGTGTCGGCCTGATGCAACCTTATATGCGTCCCATCTATCCTGGCGCGCAGGTGTCGGGTACAGCGGTGACGGTGTTGCTGCACCCCGGTGACAACTGGATGATGCATGTGGTGGCGGAGCAAATTCAACCCGGCGACATCGTGGTGGCAGCCATCACGGCCGAGTGCACTGACGGTTACTTTGGCGATCTGTTGGCCACCTCGTTCATGGCCCGTGGCGCACGCGCGTTGATCATCGATGCCGGTGTGCGTGATGTGAAAGAACTCACCAAGATGGGCTTTCCCGCTTGGAGCAAAGCGATCAGCAGCAAGGGCACCATCAAGGCCACCATTGGTTCGGTCAATATTCCTGTGGTGTGTGCCGGCATGATCGTGCACCCCGGTGATGTGATCGTGGCCGACGACGACGGCGTGGTGTGTGTGCCCCAAGCCATCGCCGCCAAGACTTTGGCGTCTGCGCAAGCGCGCGAAGCCAACGAAGGCGAAAAACGCGCCAAGCTGGGCGCTGGTGTGTTGGGCTTGGACATGTACAAGATGCGCGAACCCTTGGCTGCGGCTGGCTTGAAATACATCGACTGATCGGACTTCTCATGCGCTCACTGCACCTCACCTTGTCACTTTGGCTGCTGGCAGCCATGCTGGCGCTGGGCGGGTGCGTGCGCACCTGGGAAACCCGCGACCCTCAATACGCTGCATCGGCAAGCGGCCCCGGATCGCTTGCCCCAGAGGCGCAGCAGACCTTGGCCCCCACAGGCGTGTTGCGCGTGGGCGTCTACTTGGGCAGCCCAACCTCCTGGGTGCAGGACGCCCGCACCGGCGCTTCACATGGCGTGGCATTTGAGTTGGGCCATGCTCTCGGGCAGGCACTGGGTGTGCCGGTGCAAATCGTGCGCTACCCCCGCGTGGCCGAGGTGATCGAGGCGCTCAAGCGGGCCGAGGTGGACATGACCTTCACCAATGCCACGCCCGCGCGTGCCAAAGACGTGGACTTCACGCCGCCTTTGATACAGCTGGAGCTTGGGGTGCTGGTGCCCTCGGGCAGCGCCATCCAAAGCTTTGCACAGATCGACCGTGCCGGTGTGCGCTTGGGCGTGAGCCAAGGCAGTTCGTCGCAAGGCGTGTTGGGCCAGCGCTTGAAGCTGGCGCGCTTGGTGCCAGTGGCGTCCTTGGATGTGGCGCAGCAGCAGTTGCAGCGCGGGGAGTTGGATGCCTTTGCCACCAACAAAGGCATCTTGTTTGAACTGTCTGAAAAAGTGCCCGGCTCGCAGGTTCTCACAGACCGCTGGGGTTTGGAGAATTTGGCCATTGCGATCCCGAAGGGACGCGAGGCAGGGCGGGCTTATTTGAACGACTTTGCCCAAGCGCGCGTGCGTGAGGGTGATGTCCAGCGCATGTCCGAGCGCGCAGGTTTGCGCGGCTTGGCCCAGACCCCATGAACCCACAAGGAAGTCCTATGAAATTACTCTCACCTTGGTCCTGCGTGCTGTGGATGTGTTTGGCAGCAGGCCAAGCCTTGGCCCAGGCTTATCCCAACAAACCCATCAAGGTGGTGGTGGGCTACGCCGCAGGGGGGGCGGTGGACGTGGTGGCGCGCACCATCGGTCAAAGCTTGTCGGCCAGCATGGGCCAGCCCGTTTTGGTGGAAAACAAACCCGGCGCGGGCACCAACATTGCCGTCAAGTCGGTGATCAGTGCCGAGCCCGATGGTTACACCTTGATGCTGGCGGCCAATGCCCTGGCCGCCAACATGGCGCTGTACCAGCCCATGCCGTTTGACGCCGAGCGTGACTTGGTGGCGGTGTCCTTGATTGGCCGCGTGCCCGTGGTGATCGCTGCCAACCCGAACGTGCCCTACGCCAACGTGAAGCAACTCATTGACGCCGCCAAGGGCAAGCCCAACAGCATTGCATTTGGTTCGCCTGGCAATGGCTCGACACCCCACATGGCGATTGAGTTGTTTGCACGTGCCGCAGGCATTGACTTGCAGCATGTGCCTTACCGGGGTGGATCGCCTGCCATCACCGACACGATTGGCGGACAAATTCCCTTGGTGGCGGTGAACGCTCTGGAGGTGTTGCCGCATGCCAAGAGCGGCAAGCTCAAGGTGTTGGCGGTGCTCAGCCCCAACCGCAGTCCAATTTTCCCGGACGTGCCCACCATTGCCGAATCCGGCTTTGCGGGTTTCGAAGCTTCGGTGTGGTACGGCTTGGTGGCCCCTTCGGCCACGCCCAAAGCCATCGTGGCCAAACTGCATGACGAAGCGCAAAAAGCGCTGCAAACCAAAGAGGTGCGCGAGCGCATGAGCGCTGTCGGTGGCGAAGTGGTGCCCGGCAGCGCCGAGATGTTTGCCAACCTGATTCGCTCTGAACGCCAGCGCTACGCCAAGCTGGTGAAAGAAGCCAACATCCAACCCGATTGAACCGCACCTTTGCCACACGCACTGAACGATTGACACGAAAGAGAACTGAGATGGAATTTCAAAAGACCCCTGGCTGGCTCGACTGGTACACCGGCCCCAGCCAACCCACCTTCCAATTGCCCGCAGGCGCGGTGGACGCCCATTGCCATGTGTTTGGTCCCGGCGCTGAGTTTCCGTATGCACCTGAGCGCAAGTACACCCCGTGTGATGCGTCCAAACACCAGTTGTATGCCTTGCGTGACCACCTGGGTTTTGCGCGCAATGTGGTGGTGCAAGCCACCTGCCACGGTGCCGACAACCGTGCCATGGTGGATGCCTTGGTCAGCTCGGGTGGCAAAGCGCGTGGCGTGGCCACGGTCAAGCGCAGCGTGAGCGATGCCGAGTTGCAAGCCATGCACGACGCCGGTGTGCGCGGCGTGCGTTTTAACTTTGTGAAGCGTTTGGTGGACTTCACCCCCAAAGACGAGTTGCTGGAAATCGCTGGCCGCATTGCCAAGTGGGGTTGGCATGTGGTGATTTATTTTGAAGCGGTGGACCTGCCTGAGCTGTGGGACTTCTTCACGGCTTTGCCCACCACCGTGGTGGTGGACCACATGGGCCGCCCCGACGTGAGCAAGCCGGTGGACGGCCCTGAGTTCGAGTTGTTTGTGAAGTTCATGCGCGAGCACCCCAACGTGTGGTGCAAGGTGACATGCCCTGAGCGTCTCACGGTGAACGGCCCCAAGGCCTTGCACGGCGAACAAAACGCCTACCAAGACGTGGTGCCGTTTGCCAAGCGCATTGTGGATACCTTTCCTGACCGCGTGATCTGGGGCACCGACTGGCCACACCCCAACCTGAAAGACCACATGCCCGATGACGGCTTGTTGGTCGATTTCATTCCCCACATTGCACCCACAGCCGCCCAGCAACAACAACTGTTGGTGGACAACCCCATGCGCCTGTACTGGCCCGAAGAGGTGGCATAAATGGCACTCGACAAACCTTACCTGGACGTGCCAGGCACCACGATTTTTGATGCCGAGCAATCGCGCAAAGGCTACTGGCTCAACCAGTTTTGCATGTCACTGATGAAGGCTGAGAACCGCACGCGCTTCAAAGCCAACGAGCGTGCCTACCTCGACGAATGGGACATGACCGAGGAGCAAAAGCTGGCGGTCTTGGCGCGTGACTTGAACTGGTGCATCAGCACCGGTGGCAACATTTATTTCCTGGCCAAGATTGGTGCCACCGATGGCAAGAGCTTCCAGCAAATGGCCGGCTCCATGACGGGCATGACCGAAGAGGAATACCGCAACATGATGGTCGCAGGCGGACGTTCGGCCAACGGCAACCGCGTGGTGGGCGAAGACGGTGACGCACAAGCGCAGAACCAGCCCCAAGGCGCCGCAGGAAAGAAGAAAGACTGACATGGCAAAAATCACCGCATCTGTTTACACCTCTCACGTGCCCGCCATTGGCGCCGCGCTTGACTTGGGCAAGACCCAAGAGCCGTATTGGCAGCCTGTGTTCAAGGGTTACGAATATTCCAAACAATGGCTCAAAGACAACAAGCCCGACGTGATCTTTTTGGTCTTCAACGACCATGCCACGGCCTTCAGCCTGGAGATGATTCCCACCTTTGCCATTGGCACGGCGGCCCAATACCAACCGGCCGACGAGGGCTGGGGCCCGCGCCCTGTGCCGGTGGTGCAGGGACACCCTGATTTGGCCGGGCACATTGCCCAGTCGGTGATTCAGCAAGACTTTGACCTGACCATCGTCAACAAGATGGATGTGGACCATGGCTTGACTGTGCCCCTGTCTTTGATGTGTGGCGAGCAAGACCCCCTTCAAGGCGCATGGCCTTGCCCGGTGATTCCGTTTGCGGTCAACGTGGTG
>CANCUP010000176.1 GCA_947381325.1 Comamonadaceae bacterium | reverse complement strand
TAAGGTGTGCTCCACGCGCCCCTTGCGGCTCAAGGTGTTGACAATGTGCTTGACGTCCTGGCTGCGGATGCGGTCGGCCACCAGCACTGCGTCGGGGGTTTCGATGACGATCAAGTCGTCCACCCCCACCAGGCTTACTAGGCGGCTGGTGGCATGTACCAGCGTGTTGCTGCAGTCGGTGATGAGCACATCGCCCACGCGGGCGTTACCCGCCGCGTCCTTGGATAGCACGCCCCACACTGCGTCCCACGCACCCAAGTCGCTCCAACCTGCGTCGAGCGTCACCATCTTGATCGGCAGACCGCCACCCGGCGCATGCTCCATCACGGCGCAGTCAATTGACTCAGAAGGGACAGCCTTGAAGGCCCCCATCCCCGGGCGGATGAATTGTCCGTCTTCAAGCCGCTCATCCCACGCGGTGCGGGTGGCTTGCAGGATGTCGACGCGGAATTGCTCCAACGCTTTGAGCCAAACCGAGGCTTTCAGCACAAACATGCCCGCGTTCCAGAAGTAGCCACCGGCGTCTAGGTACTGCTGTGCTGTGGCGGCGTCAGGCTTCTCAACAAAGCGTTGAACGGGGTGGACGGCTTCGGCTTCGCCTTGCAACGACGGGATCGTCTGAATGTAGCCGTAGCCCGTTTCGGGCCGGTCCGGGGTGATGCCCAGGATGACGATGGTGCCCGCTGCCGCCTCCTGAATGGCCTGCTGCATGGCCTGAGTGAAGGCGGCGCTGTTAGCAATCATCTGGTCTGCGGGGGTGACCACCAGCACTGGGTCCTGGCCCTCCGCCTGAGCAGCTAAGGCGGCTAGGGTCAGGGCTGGCGCGGTGTTGCGACCCGCAGGCTCCAGCAAGGCGTACCCCAAGGCAATTCCCGCCTCACGCAACTGCTCCGCCGCCAGAAAGCGGTGGTCCTCACCCGTGACCAGCAGGGGCGCAGAGACGGTGATGTCAGCACTGCCTAGCTGCGCCAGGCGCGTGGCAGCTTGCTGGAACAGGCTGTCCTGGCCGGTGAGGCAGAGGAACTGTTTGGGAAACCCGGTGCGGGACAGCGGCCATAACCTAGTACCTGAGCCACCACACAAAATAACCGGCGTAACTTGAATCATAAATAAAGGTGAATTGTTTATTCGGGTATCAGGACTGGCCCGCTAAACCCCAATATCGAGCTTATTTTCAAGGCAACAATTCATCTTTGAAATTTTTCATCACGTATGGCAACCTCTGCCTTCAAAGAATCAATTTCATTCTTTAGGGCCTCATACTCGATCAACTTGCGCTGAAGAAACCGCCCTGTCAAAGCCGCCTTCTCTAACACCCCAGATGGCGTGAGCAGGTAGACATAACCAAACTTGTTTTTGCTATGGCTGAAGTTTTGCACCTTTACCCAGCCCTTTTGCATCAAGGCCTTGAGACAGTAATTCAGCCCACCCACACTGACCCCTAGGAGTTCAGCCAGTTCGCGCTGGGTCATATCGGGATTTGCTTCTAACAGTCGCATAACGCGGTAATACGTGTCTTCTTGGAGCTGTGACTGCCTGCTAGTCATAAGAACTGCATAAATAACGGTTAAGCAACGATTAAATAGGCTACCGCAAGGCGCATACAGTGCAGCGCCTTGGACTCACAACAAACAACGAGTTTGTTTGAAGTTGAACAAGTCTAGCGCGAATCGAACTTCAATTTTCAAATTAACTAATTTTATTTGCCGAAAGTGGGGGGATGCGCTTACACCGGGGCTAAGCAATCAGGCACGCTTGAAGCTCCACGCTTGCTTAAGCAAAGTCAATTGAGCCACGCCGTTTTCTGACTGGGCCGCTTTACGCAGAGCCCTTCGCACAAAAGCAATCAATACGCCTAAGAACAAGCCTGCGAAAGCAGACACCAACACGAAGATGGCGCGCTTAGGCTTTGATTTGCGCTCCGGCGCCACAGCCACATCGACCTGTTGAATCAGTGGACCCTCTTTGGCCTCGTCCACCCTCGCAGACTCGTACTGCGCAACCAACACGCCCATCATGGCCTCGCGGGCTTTGATGTCGCGGTAAGACTTGACTGCGAGTTGTTGCAGGGGCGAAGACTTTTGATCACCGCCAGAGCCCTGCTCTAACTTACCCAGTTGCGAGCGCAGGGCAGACAGCTCACCCGCCAAGCGTTGCACATCTGGGTTTTGCGGGGTGGCAAAGTTGCTCATGGCCGCTATTTGCACTTCTTTTGCAGCAATTTGCCCACGCATTTCAGCCCCGGCCCTCACGGCTGTTTCTGCAATGACTGCGGTCACTTGCATGCCGGACTTTTCTTTGGCTGTGCGAAAGTTGGCTTCTGCTTCTGCCAACTCTGACTGCGTCTTGGCAATGGCCTGCTCAAAGAATACACGGCGCTGCTGAGCATCGGTCACCGCCAAGCGGCCCATCAAGCTGCGCAACTCTTCCACATGGGTGTTGGCCAACTTGGCAGCAAACTCGGGATCTTTGTCGTCCGCCTCAACGGTAATGAGGCCAGACTTTTTGTCTGAAATGATTTTGACTGTGCCCTTCAGCGCATTTCTGGTATCCACTAAGGTTTTGGCGTTGTAACGCTCTTGGAGATCTAATTTCTTAATCACTGCATTCTGCAAAGTGTCACTTTGCATGAACGCGATGTACATCTCATCTGGGCTTTTCACACCTGCTGCTGCGCCAGCCAAACCAGCCAAGGCGCCCAAACTGGCCAAGGCCGAGGCGGCGCCGCTTTGCTGTTGTTGAGGCGGCATCATGACCGTCTTGGCGGTGAAGATGGGGGTCATCATCAAGCTCACCACAATGGCCAGCGAGGTGGTGATGGCGGGCACCATGAAAAGGGTTTTCTTTTCTTCGCCCAGGGCAATGGCCAAGTCAATCAGACTGATCTCGTCGTCTTCAGCCTGAGCGGCTGTCTGTGCAGTTTGGTTCATGTCAGACATCTGGCGTCCTTAATAGCCCAAGGCCTTCAAACCCGCTGCGCCCAAGCCCAGTTGGTAGAAGATTTGGGTAATGTCTTTGGTGTTGCGGATGATCGAACTCCATGAAGACTCCATGTCCACCTTGTCGGGCACCACAATGGCGTCACCCGGCATGAGTTTGACGTTGTTCACGCTGGCACTGAACCAGGCGGTGTTGTCGGTGGTGAAGGCCGAACCATCGGCACGCACCACAATCACGGCATTGCGATCAGCCGCCACGCCTACGCCTGAGAGCTTGAGGTAGTCGCCCACGGTTTGGCCCGGGCGATAGATCAAGGCCGACTCGGTGTTCACCGCGCCATAGATGTACACAAAGTCTGGGCGGCTTGGGATGACCAAACGGTCACCGTTTTGCACGCGTATTTCAGGCAGTTTGTTGATGTAGTTGTACAGGTCTGGCTCAAGCCCCAAGGCAATGCGACCCTCTGGACGAATCCCCTTGAGGCGTTGCAAGGCTTGGCGCTGGGCATTTTGAGCAGCGGCCAAGCGGGTCTGGGCCAGGGCGGCGTCTGAGCTGGCGCCCATGCTTTGGCTGAGTTGGGCGATTTGGGTGCTTGACTCTGTCTCTAGGCGACGCATGAGTTTTTGCATGTTGTCGACTTGGCTTTTGCGCACATCTTCACGGTATAGGCCGGCACCAAACAAATACGCATCGTGCGTCAAGCCACCGGCGCGTTGCAACACAGCGGTTAAGCTCTCGCCGGGTTTGGCTTGGTAAATGCCAGGCTGCGCCACCTCGCCTTCAATGCGTACCATGATGCGCCGCTTGGCAATGGGCACCTGCAGGTCGTTGACTGAAAACACCGTCACCACGTCACCTGGTTGCAAGAGGTGGTTCTCAGGATCTTTGGCGTCGTTCAGCACGCGGGCCAGGTTAAAAGGCAACAGGCTCACGCCCAAGTCTTTGCGGCTGATACGCTCGACCACGGCATAGTCCCAGTTGATTTCGTCGTAGGCATTGCCGATGGACTCTGCCACCGAGGGCTGGGTGTTGCGCTCGTTCACCTTGACGGGCAATTGGTTGGAGAACATGCGGGCTTGGCGCGACTCGCGGTAAGCCTCGATAGAGCGGGATTCTTTGTCTGCGGTGGCGGTTCGACCATTGTTTTCTTGCACGGCTAATTTCTGGTTGGGCAAGCCGGTAGCAGGGTCAATCATCGCTTTTTCCCCATCAGCGCCGAGGCCCTTGAGTCTCGCTTCTCGCAAACCTTTTTGGTCAATTCGCATGTCCAAAACAGGGTCGTCCAACAGGTCTTCCGACATCATCTCTCGTTCACGCAAAGCGCGTTCACGCTGGTTGGCGTCAAACAGCACCTCGTTTTGGCGCCGAACTGATTCGCGGCTGATCAGAGCTTCGCGGTTAGGAATCAAGTCGCTGATACGCATGCCATCGCGCCAAGCCATGCGCATGGGCTGGGTGACGTTGCCGCGCAGGGTAACGGCATTGCCCAGCTCTGGGGAAATGGCATGCACAGTGATCAAGTCGCCATTGCTGAGGGGTGTTTTGAAACCCTGTGCATTCAATGCCAAGTCTTGCACGCGACGGGGTTGACTGTCTTGCGGGGTGAGGCGCTCCAACGTCAAGCGACGCGGGTCGGCCACCACGGGCAAGCCGCCCGCCACCGCCAAGAGTTGCTCAAGTGTTTCACCTGATGACTTGAGTTCGTACACGGCGGGGTTGTTGACCTTGCC
>CANCUP010000175.1 GCA_947381325.1 Comamonadaceae bacterium | reverse complement strand
GCAAGGCGATCAAACCTCACGCGCTTGGTATGTGAAAGACGATGTGATCTTGTCTGGCACAGGCACTCGCTTGAGTGCGGGTTGGCGCACGGAGTCATTCACCAAAAGCATCGACAGCACAACCAACGTCATCGACGCGCGTCAGCGGGCTTGGGACTTGGGCGCCAGCCAGCGCCTGGATGCGCAGTGGACAGCCTATGCACGCACCGGGCAGAGTTTTCGCTTGCCCAATGTGGACGAGTTCAGCTTTGTGGTGGGCGGCGCAGCGCTGGTGCCGCAAACCTCGCGTGATCAAGAGGTGGGACTGCGTCGCCAGTACGCCTTGGGACGTTACGAAATTCGGGCTTACCGCAGCGAGTTGACACATGAGATTGGGTTCGACCCCAACATTGCCAATCCGGCGTTTTGGAACCCTGCCAACTTGGGTGCCAACGTCAACTTTGACCCCACCCGTCGTCAAGGTGTGGAGCTCGATGGCGAACGCAAGCTCTCTGCTGCTTTGAAGTGGCGAGGCAATCTGGCTTGGCGCTCGGCGCAATTTCGAGAAGGCAGCTATGCGGGCAAGCAAGTGCCGCTGGTGCCAGACAAAATGTTGGCGATGGGGCTGGATTGGCAACTCGCGCCCGAACACAAAATTTCGGGCGGTGTGAACTGGGTGTCTGCCGCCCATCCGGATGTGATGAACCAATGCGTCATGCCGTCATACAGCGTGTCGCACATTCGCTATGCCTACCAACTCAAAGACATGGACTGGGCCTTGGCCGTCAACAACTTGACCGATCACCGCTACTACACCCAAGCCTTTGGGTGTGCCAGCCGGGTCACGTCGTCCATCTATCCCGAGCCGGGTCGTGTGGTGATGGCTTCGATGCGTTACCGCTTTTGAGTGCGTGATGTTTGAGCCCTTGCTGCCCTCTCGCATCGTCTGCCTCACCGAGGAGACCACCGAGTGGCTGTACCTGCTGGGGCAAGAGGCGCGCATTGTGGGCATTTCGGGATACACGGTGCGCCCGCGTCGGGCAAGGGCTGAAAAGCCCAAGGTCAGCGCGTTTTTGAGCGCCAAGATCGACAAAATCTTGGCGCTTGAGCCCGATTGCGTGTTTGGCTTTTCAGACTTGCAAGCCGACATCGCCGCGCTGCTGATCCGCGCGGGCGTGCAAGTCACGGTGTTCAACCAACGCAGTGTGGAGGAGATTTTTTCCATGCTCTACCAAGTGGCCGCGATGGTGGGGCAGGCCGAGCAAGGCCTGCAACGCTTGGCGCAGATGCGTGAGCAGTTGGACGACATTCGCCGCACGGCGGCGAGCTTCACGCGTCGCCCCAAGATTTATTTTGAAGAGTGGGACGAGCCGCACATCAGCGCCATCCGTTGGGTGTCCGAGCTGATGGGCATTGCGGGGGGGGACGACTGCTTTCCTGAATTGGCGAGCATGTCGCTGGGCAAGGACCGCATCATTGCCGATGGGCCAACCATCGTGGAACGTGCGCCCGACATCATCATTGGCTCCTGGTGCGGCAAAAAATTTCGCCCCGACAAAGTGGCTGCACGCCCCGGTTGGCAAGACGTGCCTGCGGTGCGCCATGGGCAGGTTTTTGAAATCAAATCAGCCGACATCTTGCAACCCGGCCCCGCCGCCTTGACCGACGGCGTGGCACAGCTGCACCGCATCGTGCAGCAATGGGCGGTGCAGCATGGCTGAGCACACCCTGGCGCGTGTTGGGTGCTTGCCGCATGAGCTGCGTGTCACGCGTGTGTTGGGTTGGCTGTGTCTGTGCGTGGCATGGCTGTGCATCGCGTGGTCGTGTGTCGCGCAGGCCCAGGCCGTGGTGGTGCGCGATGACCGGCAGGTGGCCGTCACACTCACCCAGGTGCCCCAGCGCATTGTCAGCCTGTTGCCCTCGCTCACAGAAACCGTTTGCGCCTTGGGCCAGTGCCAGCGGTTGGTGGGCGTGGACCGCTATTCCAACTGGCCCGATTCGGTGGCCAAGTTGCCCCGTTTGGGCGGCGGCATCGACCCGCAGATCGAAAGCGTGGTTGCTCTCCAGCCTGATCTGGTGTTGATGGCCAGCTCTGCCCGCGGCGCTGATCGCTTGCGAGCCTTGGGCCTCAAGGTGTTGTCGCTCGAGCCCAAGTCACACGCCGACATGCAGCGCGTCATCACCACCTTGGGCCAAGCCTTGGGCTTGGCCAACGCAGACGCGCAAGGTGTATGGCGTGACATGCAAGCCGGGATAGAGGCCGCCGCCCAATCGGTGCCCGCTTCCGCGCGTGGTGCACGGGTGTACTTCGAAGTCAGCCCTGCACCCCATGCGGCCAGCGAGGCCTCGTTCATTGGCGAAACGTTGACGCGCTTGGGTGCCCGCAATGTTGTGCCCGCTAAGCTGGGGCCGTTTCCGCAACTCAACCCAGAGTTTGTGGTGGGTGCCCAGCCCGATGTGATCATGGTGGGCGACAGCAACTGGGCGCTCATGCGCAACCGTCCTGGTTGGGCCAGCCTGAGCGCCTTGCAACAGCAACGGGTGTGCACCTTCACGCCCGAGCAGTCGGACATGTTGGTGCGTCCCGGTCCGCGCATGGCCGAAGCAGCGGCCCTGATGGCCCAATGTCTGCGCAACGTGCGAGGTGCGCGATGAGTCGCACGCTGCACACGAGCTTGCAGGCCATTCGCCCGTGGCAATTGGGCAGCGTGTTGGGGCTGCTCAGCCTGCTGGGGCTGCTTGCAGGCAGTGCGGTGGGCAGCGAAGGTTTGACGCCGCTGTGGGCGCTGTGGCAAGACCCCCTGTCATGGCAAATCGTGTGGGACATTCGCTTGCCGCGCTCGGTCGGCGCTTGGTTGGGCGGTGCCTTGCTGGGGCTGGCCGGTGCGCTGGCGCAGGGCTTGTTTCGCAACCCCTTGGCCGATCCGTATTTGTTGGGCAGCGCCTCGGGTGCATCACTGGGTGTGGCGCTGGGCTTGGCCGTGTTGGGGCCCAGCGTGGCAACAGGGTTGTGGCTGCATGTGGGGCTCACGGGCATGGCGTTTGGAGGGGCCGTGTTGGCTGTGGGGCTCACGCTGGTGTTGGCGCGCGGCGTGCAGCACAGTTTGCGTTTGTTGTTGGCCGGTGTGGTGGTGGGCGTGGTGCTGGGCGCGGTGTCGTCGCTCATCACCTTGTTGCGCCCCGATGTGTTGCAGGGCATGCAAGGTTTTGTGTTGGGCTCGACCGCATTTGTCAGTTGGCCGGCTTGCGGCTTGATGTTGGCGGTGCTGTTGTTGTGCAGCGCGCTGGCGGCATGGCTGAGCCCCTTGTTGGACGCGCTGAGTTTGGGCGAGTCCACCACCCTGAGTTTGGGGCTGCCTCTGGGGCCCATGCGGGTGGTGCTGGTGGCCGTGCTCTCGTTGGCCACGGCCACGGCGGTGGCGCAGCTGGGTTTGATTGCCTTTGTGGGCTTGGCTGCGCCGCATGTGGTGCGCGCCATCACCCACAGCACCCACCGCTGGGGCGGGGTGTTGTCGGCGGGCATGGGCGGTGCGTTGCTGTTGTGGGCCGACGTGCTGGCGCGTGCGGTGCTGGCGCCGCAAGAGCTGCCGGTGGGACTGCTGACCGCTGTGTTGGGCGGTGTGTATCTGCTGTGGTTGATGCACCGCAGCCAAGGCCAAGGGCATGCACACGGGCATGGGGATGGGGGCAGGCCATGAGCACATCGCCCCGCATCGCTTTGCGCGCCCACGATCTGCATGTGTCCTTGGGACACCGCGTTGTGTTGCAAGGTGTGAATGCCACCTTCTGCGCGGTGCGCTGGACCAGCATCGTGGGGCCCAATGGGGCAGGCAAGTCGAGCTTGCTCAAGGCCTTGGCTGGCTTGTTGCCCACTGAGAGAGGTCAGGTGTTTTGGTTTGACCAACCGGTGCAGGCCATCCACCGCCGAGCACGTGCGCGGCAACTGGCCTGGTTGGGTCAAAGCGAAGCCGCATCCGACGATGTGCGTGTGTGGGACGTGGTGATGCTGGGGCGCTTGCCGCACCAAGACTGGCTGGCTGGCCCCAGCGCACAAGACCACGCCGAGGTGACGCGCGCGCTGCGCGCCACCCAGTCGTGGGACTGGCGTGAGCGGCGCTTGGGGTCCTTGTCGGGCGGCGAACGCCAACGCGTGTTACTGGCGCGTGCGCTGGCGGTGCAAGCGCAGGTCTTGTTGATGGACGAGCCCTTGGCCAATCTTGACCCGCCTTACCAAGTGGACTGGTTGCAGCAGATGCGCACCTTGGTGGCCGAGGGCAAAACCGTGGTCAGCGTGCTGCACGAAATCGGCATGGCCTTGCAGACCGATGAGCTGGTGCTGATGCAAGCCGGGCAGGTGGTGTTTCAGGGCGCGTGCGCACAAGCGGCCACGCACCGCGCGGTGGAAGCGGTGTTCGAACACCGCATTGCCATCCATGCGGTGGCCAATCAGTGGCTGGTTGTGGCAAACACCCCCTGAGTCAAGCCGGCAGATTCGGCACAATGCGCCCATGCCTTCTTCAGCGCCTGACAAATCGGCCTCACACAAACCCCGCCCGCTCGACCACATCACCGTGGTGTCGCTCGAGCACGCGATTGCCGCGCCGTTTTGCACCCGCCAATTGGCTGATCTGGGCGCACGTGTCATCAAGGTTGAGCGCCCCGGGCTGGGCGACTTTGCGCGTGCGTATGACCAGCGTGCCCACGGCCAGTCGTCGCACTTTGTGTGGGTCAACCGCTCCAAAGAAAGTTTGGCGCTGGACCTCAAAGACCCGCAACACCTGGCGGTGCTCAAGGCCTTGTT
>CANCUP010000174.1 GCA_947381325.1 Comamonadaceae bacterium | reverse complement strand
CAGCGGATCAAATCCGCCAACAAGCGGTGCACCGCGCTGCGCGGAATATTGAGCTGGTCGGCCATGGCCGCCAGCTCCATGCCTTCGCCATGGGCGCTGAGCAGCTCCAATAGGCCAAGGGTTCGTTCAAGGACACCGTTCATCGTTGTGCAACCGTTCTGGGGAGGATTGGCAGGGAGTCTAGCTATTTTCAGAATTAAATTCAATAGTTGAATGCTATTCCACTTTTAACTATGATCAGCCTGTTTCCAATTTCTGAGTTCAGACATGCTCGACAACTTCAGTGGTGCCACCCGGGTGCACTTCATCGTGGGTGACCCGATCGCCCAAGTCAAATCACCGTTTGGCGTGACCCAGGCGTTTGAGCAAGCCGGTCGCGACGCCATTTGCGTGCCAGCCCATGTGCCCACCGCCGACTTGGCGGTTTGGCTGGACGGCGTGTCCAAATCGCGCAATGTGGACGGCGTGATCGTGACCGTGCCCCACAAGTTTGACTGCTACAGCCTGTGCGCCACGGCTTCGCCACGTGCTGAGTTTTTGAAAACCGTCAACACCCTGCGCCGCAATGCCGACGGCAGCTGGCACGGCGACATGTTCGATGGCCTGGGCTATGTGCAAGCCATGCGCTTGAAAGGCTGTGACCCGCAAGGCCAAAGTGCTTTGCTGGTGGGCGCAGGAGGCGCGGGCTCGGCCATTGCCCACGGCTTGGTGATAGCGGGTGTGCGCGAGCTGGCCATCCACGACCCCGACACCACACGACGCGACACCTTGGTGGCGCGACTGGCCAGCTTAGGGACAGCCCAAGTGACAGCGGGCAGCCCCAACCCCGCAGGCTTTGACATCTCCATCAACGCCACGCCGATTGGCATGAAAGACACCGACCCCTTGCCCTTGGATGTCACAGGTCTCAGCAGCACGGCGTTCGCGGGCTGCGTGATCACCGCCCCAGCGGTGTCGCCTTGGATTGCCGCTGCACGCCAGCAAGGCTGCCGCACCATGACGGGTGCAGACATGTTTGCGCAAGTGCGCGATTTGATGGTGCAATTTTTGTTGGAAAGCACGCCCACGCCATGAGTACCTGGTCTCCCAGCACCCCACCCAACACCCAACTCGACCAACTCAGCGAGGACGCCAGCGTGGATGTGCTGGTCATCGGCGCTGGCGGGGCGGGTATGTCATCGGCCTTGTTTGCGGCGCTGCAAGGCGCGCGCGTGCTGTTGGTGGAAAGCACCGACTACCTGGGCGGCACCACCGCTTTATCGGCGGGCACCAGTTGGGTCCCTGGCACGGCCAAGGGCTTGGCGGTGGAGCCGGGCGACACACCCGAGCGCGCCAAAACCTTTTTGAACCACGCGGTGGGCGACAAGGCAGACGCGGCCTTGCGCAACGCGTTTGTGGACCATGGCGCGAAAGCCGTCGCGACCTTAGAAGCCCACACCGAGGTGCAGTACCAAGTGCGCACCTTGCACCCGGACTATCTGTCGGAGCTGGAAGGCTCGGTCTTGCGCGGCCGCGCGATTGAACCGATCCCGTTTGACGGACGCCGCTTGGGTGCAGCCTTGAAGCTGATTCGCCCGCCGATTCCTGAATTCACCGTGCTCGGCGGCATGATGGTGGACCGCGACGACATTGGTCACTTGCTCAAGCTCACGCAGTCTTGGAAGTCGTTCGCTTATGCAAGCCGCATCATCGTGCGCCACGCTTTGGACAAACTGTTCTGGGGGCGAGGCACACGCTTGGTGATGGGCAATGCCTTGATTGCACGGCTGCTGTATTCGCTGCTGCAACGCGGGGTGAACATCGTCACACACACCCAGGTGGAACGACTGGTGAAAGAGGGCGATGCCGTGCAAGCGGTGGTGCTGCGCCAAGGCGATGTGCAACGCACCGTGTGCGTGACGGGCGGCGTGGTGATGGCCAGTGGGGGTTTCAACCGACATCCACAAAAACGTGGCGAGATGCTGCCCGGTGCCGATGTGCGTTGGTGCCCCGGTGCGCCAGGCCACACCGGCTCGGCGCAAGACTTGGCGCTGGCGGCAGGTGCGTGCTTTGGCACGGGCGGCATGAGCCATGCCTTCTGGGCCCCGGTGTCGACACGCCAACGTGCCGATGGCAGCACCGCCGTGTTTCCCCACTTTGTGATGGACCGCGGCAAGCCCGGCATGGTGACGGTGAACCAAGCGGGCACGCGGTTTGTCAATGAGTCGACCTCGTACCACCTGTTTGGCATGGCCATGCAGCAAGCCCACCCACACGCGCCCAGCGTGCCAGCCTGGTTGCTGGCCGACGCCGCAGCCTTGAAGCGCTATGGCATGGGCATGGTGCGCCCAGGTGGTGGTGGCCTGGCACCGTTCTTGGCCGATGGGTATTTGACGCAAGCCCACAGCTTGAGCGAGTTGGCACAAAAACTCGGCATGAACCCTGGCACGCTGGAAGCCACGGTGCGCGAATTCAATGCCATGGCAACCCAAGGCACTGACACCGCGTTTGCGCGCGGCACCACCGACTACCAGCGCGCCAACGGCGACGCCACCTGGGACGGCCCCAACCCCTGTTTGGGCCCGCTCACGCAAGCGCCGTTTTATGCCCTGCGTTTGTACCCGGGTGACATTGGTGCTGCCACGGGTTTGCGCACCGATGTGCATGCCCGTGCGCTGGACGCCCAAGGCTCGCCCATCGCGGGCTTGTACGCCTGTGGTAACGACATGCACTCGATCATGGGCGGGGCTTATCCGGGCCCTGGCATCACCATCGGCCCGGGCTTGACCTTTGGCTATTTGGCAGCCGAACACGCGGTCGCACGCGCACGCGGGGCATAAGCACCACCACGCGTCAGCCTACACGCTGGCCATGCCTCCGCGTGAGTGAGTGCGTTCGTGAGTGCTTGAGTCCGTGCGTATGCAATGCCTGCCATGGGGACATGAAGACTTGGGACTCGCCACACAGTCTGCCCAAGAAGGCCGCACCTACAATGGCGGCCTTCTTCAACAGCCTCTGGATGAACCCCATGAACCGCTGCACTTGTCCCCTCGGGGAGGCTCTGTCATGAGCCGCAAAGTCTTTATCAAAACCTTCGGTTGCCAGATGAACGAGTACGACTCGGACAAGATGGCCGATGTGCTGGGCGACGCTCAGGGTTACGAAAAAACCGACGACCCCGAACTGGCTGACCTGATTGTGTTCAACACCTGCTCGGTGCGCGAAAAGGCACAAGAGAAAGTGTTTTCTGACCTGGGCCGGGTGCAACACCTCAAAGCCAAAGGCGTCAAGATTGCGGTGGGTGGCTGCGTGGCCAGCCAAGAGGGCGACGCCATCATTGCGCGCGCGCCGTATGTGGATGTGGTGTTTGGCCCGCAAACCCTGCACCGCTTGCCCGAGTTGCTGAACCAACGTGAGTCGCAGATGCGGCCTCAGGTGGACATCAGCTTTCCGGAGATTGAAAAATTCGACCACTTGCCCCCCGCCCGCGTGGAAGGTGGCAGCGCCTATGTGAGCATCATGGAAGGCTGCAGCAAATATTGCAGCTACTGCGTGGTGCCCTACACCCGTGGCGAAGAGGTGAGCCGTCCGTTTGACGATGTGCTGGTGGAAGTGGCGGGCCTGGCCGCACAAGGCGTGAAAGAGATCACGCTGCTGGGCCAAAACGTCAACGCCTACCGGGGCGTGATGGGCGGCACCGCAGAGATCGCCGACTTTGCCTTGCTGATTGAGTATGTGGCTGAAATTCCAGGCGTGGAGCGCATCCGCTACACGACCAGCCACCCCAACGAGTTCACACAACGCTTGATCGATGTGTACGCCAAGGTGCCCCAACTGGTGAGCCATTTGCATTTGCCCGTGCAGCACGGCAGCGACCGCATTTTGATGGCCATGAAACGCGGCTACACCGCCATGGAATACAAGAGCACGGTGCGCAAACTGCGCGCCATCCGCCCCGACATGGCCATGAGCAGCGACTTCATTGTGGGCTTTCCCGGTGAGACCGAAGAAGACCATCAAAAGCTCATCAAGCTCATGCACGATGTGTACTTTGACAACTCGTTCAGCTTCATCTTCAGCCCACGCCCGGGCACACCGGCGGCCAACTTGCACGACGACACACCGCACAGCGTGAAGCTGCGCCGCTTGCAAGAGGTGCAAAAAATCATCGATGACAACATGCGCGCCATCAACGTGCAGCGCGTGGGCACGCTACAACGTGTGCTGGTGGATGGTTATTCCAAAAAAGACGCCACCGAATTGCGCGCCCGCACCGAGTGCAACCGCATCGTCAACTTTGCGGGCGGCCCCAACTCGGAGCGATTGCTCGGGCAGATGATCGATGTGACGATCAGCGAAGCCTATCCGCACTCGCTGCGTGGGCAGGTGTTGGTCAAAGAAACGGTGTGAAAGCCAGCCGACGTGGGGCTCACCACGTCGGGGTGTACCCCGTGTCTTTCAAATAACGCAGGTAGTCGCCGTGCGGGATCGGCACACAGCCTTCTAGGCTGCGGTTGTAGACATAGGTCCACGCTTGCAAGCGGCGGCCATCGCTCAGGTCAAACCACACGCGTTCGCGCAGGTATTCGCAACGCTCGGGGTGTTCAGGCTGGTAGGACTCCACCTCGTCCAAGCGCGCCAGCATGGCCTCGTCCACCTCAAACACTTGGCCATGCACTTGGTCTGCACCGCCCACCAGCGCGGGGTAAGCGCCCAAGTCAAACAAGCTGCCTGGCACCTGCGCAGCGCCCACAGGGCGTGCGCCTTGCATCACCTCATGGCGACACAAGCCAGGCAACAAGGTGCCGTACACAAACAACAGATGCGTCATGGGCGTATTGTGCTGTCGCCCACG